>JAZNZF010000016.1:0-6828 GCA_045594795.1 Acutalibacteraceae bacterium
GAATTATATATATTAGTTTTTGTTGACTATTTGTATTAAATAAATTATAATTGTATATATTTGGAGTGATTAAATGAAAACTGTTTTAATTACAGGCGCAGCCAAAGGTATAGGTAAGGCTACTGCGCTTACTTTTGCAAAAGAAGGATATTCGGTTGGTATAAATTACAATACTTCTTTATTCGAGGCAGAGGGTTTGAAAAAGCAATTAATTGATTTAGGTGTTGATGCTGAGATTTTCCAGGCAGATGTTTCGAACCCCGCTTCTGCAAAAGCGTTAGCAGAAAGCTTTATAAAGAGATTTGGCCATATTGATGTACTGATTAATAATGCTGGTATCTCAAGTGTAAAGCCGATAAATGAGGTCCAAATTCAAGAGTGGGATACTATTATTTCAACCAATCTTTCTTCTGCTTTCTATTTAACAAAAGCACTACTCCCCTACTTTATTGATGCTAAAAATGGTAGTATAATTAATATTGCTTCTATTTGGGGTGAGTTTGGTGCTTCGTGCGAGGTTGCATATTCGGCATCTAAAGCCGGATTAATAGGTTTTACAAAGGCTTTATCTAAAGAGCTTGGCCCAAGTGGAATACGAGTTAATTCAATTTCTCCGGGCTTCATTGATACAGATATGAACTCGAATATTAGCGAAGAAGATAAAAATAATTTTAAACAAAACTTAGCTATTGAACGCATTGGTGTGCCCGAGGAAATTGCTAATGTTGCAACCTTTCTCGCGTCTGATAAAGCAAAATATATTACGGGGCAAAATATTAGCGTGAATGGCGGTTATTAAATTATTTATACAATGATTTTTAGTGCATATAGGAGGTATTTTGATGATTTGGCACAGTAACAGTATTGATAGTGTTGTGGAAGAACTTAATACAAATATTGAGCTTGGGTTATCCCAAGACGACGCTGTAGCTCGTTTAGAAAAAATTAATAGAAAAATAAAAGAAAAAGCTAATAAAAATAATATCTTTAATTATATATTTGATGAAATTAAAAAACCTTTTTGTTATTACTTGTTAGCGGTTTCGGTTTTAACGGTTTTATTTAACCTTGTGTTTGGCACTCTTTCTATTTTTGAACCATTAATGCTGTTGGCACTTGCAATAGTTAAGATTTTTATTCAGTCTGTTGCTGCTATGCTTTGTACTAAAGGTATAAACAAGCTGACCTTAGAAGAATCTGCCACTACAAAATGCTTACGCAATGGCGTTGTCAAAAAAGTAGTTTCAAATAAACTGGTTCCAGGAGATGTAATATATTTAGAAAGCGGAGATTATATTCCTGTAGATGCACGTCTTTTTGCTGAAAACAGTTTGCATTGTGATGAATATGTTATTACTGGAGAATCTGTTGCTATTCCTAAAGATTCTAAAGCATTACACGATGAAATTGCTACAGTTCAAGAAAGAAGCAATATGGTTTTTGCGGGCTCACACGTTGTGTCCGGTAGTGGCGTTGCGATAGTAACAGAAATTCTTGATTATACAGAGCACGGAAAAGTGAAAAAGATTGAATCCCAAAGCGAGTCTGAAAGCTTACCTATTGAGGATAGATTCAGTCAGTTAATAAAATTAGTAAATACCGCCATGTTGGCAGTATATTCTGCTGTGTTTATAATATCTTTTGTTAGTGGATTAATTGCAAAAATTTATTCGGAAAGTTCTTTCCTTAATTCATTAATGAATTCAGCTTTACTTGTAGCTGCTTTATCTACTGCTTTTTCTCCCGAAACAGTTAACCTTATTACTAAGCTATCATTAACGTTTGGGCTATATAGAATGAAAAGTAAAGGCATTGAAGTTTACAGGCCTAAAACTATTGAGAGAATATCAAACATAGATGTTATTTGTGCAGATAAAACAGGAACATTAACCCAAAACAAAATGATGCTTACCCGTATTAATAACGGTGTAAATGAAATAAATATTGCAACAGATACTGTTGACGGTGACCATAAAATGATTTTGCGTATCGCAGCTCTTTGTTGTGACGGCAATGTACAAATGAAGAATGGTATTTCATCACATACGGGTGATGCTACTCAGACCGCTATTATAGCTGCTTCTATGGAGCATTTAGGGCTTTCTAAATACGATTTAGACAACATCTATCCCCGTATGTCGTCTATCCCCTTTGACCCTAATTATAAACTAATGTCAACGTTAAATGTAATCGACGGTAAGAATTATTTAATTGTACGTGGTGCGGTGGATGAGCTGATACCTAAATGTAGCAATAATTGCGAGCGCTTTTATGAATGTGCAAAATCTATGAGCCTTGATGGCTTAAGAGTAGTTGGCGTTGCAATGAAGCAGGTTGATGAAACGGTATCAGAGCTTTCATATAACTTTAACGAAACCGGTCTTAATTTTATTGGTTTGTTAGGACTTGCTGATATGCCACGAATTGATTCAAGGAAAGCTGTTATCTCGTGCCAAAAAGCTGGTATTAATGTTGTTATGTTTACTGGTGACCCAAAAGATTCAGCATACTCATTTGCTCAGAAAATGAAAATTGCTCGCAGTGAAAATCAGGTTATAACCGGCCGTGAAATAGATGCACTAAATGATGATGAATTATTCGGTTGTATTAATAACTATACTGTATTCTCGCAGGTAGATGCGACGCACAGGGCCAGAATAGTTGATTCATTTAAACACCTCGGACTAAGTGTAGCCGTTACAGGAGATAATAATATTAATACAGATTCTTTGCGCATAGCTGACGTTGGATATTCAATGGGTGCTACAGGTGCAGACTCGGCTATTTGCGAATCTGAAGTCGTAATTAAAGACGATAGCTTTGCTACCGTTGTAGAATCAATTAAGTGTTGTAGAGGAATATTTAATAATATATCTAAAGCAGCCAAATTCTTCTTTTCTTCATCTATTGGAATAATATTGTCAATTATATTTAGCAATATTATTTTTGGCGTTTCGCTATTCACTAACTGCGAAATTATTTTGTTAGGATGCTTTGGTGCACTTTTAACATCGGTAGCTTTATGTGCTGAAAACTTTAGTAAGAGAGATATAAACCGTCCTGTTGATAATAGCTACGGTGTTTTTAAACTAAAATTTATTTTTGATGTTTTGTTTAATTCTGCATTATATCTATTAGCCGGTTTAGTTAGCTATTCATTGGCTTTAAATTTGGGTGCCTCCCCCTCCTCTTTTGCGTTCTGCTCTATGCTTGTTACTTTTATTGTCACAGCTCTTGTGTTTAGAAGAAGTGGTGGGATGATTTCTTTTAAATCTGATAATAAGGTGCTAATTTTTACAGCACTAACGCAAGTTGCGGTTTTAATATTAATTAATATAATGAGTATAGGTAAATTTAATGCTATTTCCTTTGTTAGTTGGGTTTGGTTAATATTATTAAACTTCGCGCTTGCGCTTATTGCAATAGCAATTAAAAGAATACGTAAATAATAAATAAAACAGCCGCTTATAACGGCTGTTTTATTTATTGCAATATAAACGATTTTAGGCTTCTTCCTTCATTTTAGCAAAGCATTCGCTACAATATACAGGACGATCGTCTCTTGGTGCGAAGGGAACTTTTGCAACGCCACCACAGGAAGCGCAAACAGCCTCGTGATATTCACGTGGTGCTCTGCCTGCGTTTTTACGAGCATCGCGGCATGCTTTGCAACGCTGTGGCTCATTCACAAAACCCTTAGAGTCATAAAACTCTTGCTCACCGGCTGTGAATATAAATTCTGCTCCACAGTCTTTGCAAACCAGTGTCTTGTCTTCGAACATTTTTTGTACCTCTTTCGAATTGTTTTTCGCCCTGGACGGAGTTGCACCGCCATCTTTTTAAAATAACGCTTTACTCTTAAGCTACTTGGGCATATTAAATTTTTGAGAATTTATTTCGAATGCGTTGTACCGCATTGTCGACCGATTTAATACTAATTGAAAGCTCGTTCGATATTTCAGAATACTTGAGCCCTAAAAAAAGCTTATTTAGAACTGCATATTCTAACTTTGAAAGCGTGTTTTTAACCTTAACGGCTAACTGAATATAATTAAAGCTATCCTCAAAAATGCTTTGAGGGTTGTTTTCAAACGAGCAATTTTGTACAAGGTTATTTAAATCTCCTGTATCACAAAGAGAAACCTCGGCCTTTTTTTTGTTTTCACGCGCAAATGATATTAACGCCCTGTTTATACAAACTGTTATATATGTAGAAAATTGCGCTTTTTGTGGATTATAGCGATTAATAGCAGTAAATAATATAATCATACACTCCTGAAAAGCATCGTCAAAATCTGAACTGTTAAATCCAAACGCTTTAATTCTGGAAGTGATTAACGGCTTATATCTTTCAAAAAGAATGGATAACGCAAGGCTGTTGTTGTCGTTAAGATACAAAAGCAGCAACTCGTTATCCGTAATTTCTTTATTAGAAACAGACGAAAAGACCATAATCCACCTATACAATCTATATTATAAATATATATTATACTATTCTTTTGTAAATGTCAAGAGCAATTTGTGTATATTTTATAAAACTTTTCTACTTTTTGTTACAAATTTTGCTAAAGATGTAGATTTTTGTAAATTTTTGCGACATTTTAAAAAAATTATTTAAGTAATTTAATTGACATACAGTTAAATAAAATGTATTATATATATATAAACTTTGGAGGTAATTTTATGGAAATCAATAATTTATATAATTCTTGGCTTGAGAACGCTACAGATGACCCCGATTTAACTAGCGAATTATTAGGTATACAAGACAATGAAGAAGAAATTTATGATAGATTTTATCGCGAGTTAGAGTTTGGTACGGGCGGATTGCGCGGAATAATTGGCGCCGGAACAAACAGAATGAATATATATAATATTGCTAAGGCAACTCAAGGGTTTTCGCAGTATATTATTGCTAATTATAAAAATCCTACAGTGGCTATTGCATACGATAGCCGTATTAAATCTGATTTATTTGCAAAAAAAGCTGCCTCTGTATTTGCTACTAACGGTATAAAGGTTTATATCTATAGCGAACTAATGCCTACACCTATGCTCTCTTTTGCTGTAAGATATTTAAAATGTAGTGCAGGCGTAGTTGTTACTGCAAGTCACAACCCCTCAAAATACAATGGATATAAGGCTTACGGCCCAGATGGATGCCAGCTTGACTTGGATGCAAGCAAAGCCGTGCTTGATATTATTAACTCTCTTGACGTATTTAAGGACGTTAAAAGTGATGATTTTGATAAGTTAATTAAATCAGGTATGATTGAGTATATTTCTGATGAGGTAATAGATAACTATATTTCGTCGGTTAAATCTCAACTGATTGATAGTAACGCTTGCAAAAACAGTGATTTTAAGGTGGTTTACACCCCATTACACGGTGCCGGAAATAAACCTGTAAGAAGAACGTTAAACGAAATTGGCGTTAAAAATTTAGTTGTTGTCCCAGAGCAGGAGTTGCCTAACGGCAATTTCCCAACAGCACCTTATCCAAACCCCGAAATCCGTGAAGCTTTTGGTTGTGCTCTTGAATTAGCAAAAAAAGAAAACCCCGACCTATTGCTTGCTACCGACCCTGATAGCGACCGTGTTGGTATAGCAGTTAAGCACAATGATGAATATCATCTTATGACAGGAAATCAAGTTGGCGCGATGTTGCTTGATTATATGTTGTCAAGAAAATCAGAGTTGGGTACTCTCCCTAAAAATCCTGTTGCAATAAAAACCATCGTTACAACAAATCTCGTTGAAAAGATTGCTAAAAAATATAATTGTTATCTCTATAACGTCTTAACCGGTTTCAAATTTATAGGTGGTGTTATTGCTGAGCTTGAAGAAAAAGGCGAAGAAAATCGTTGTATATTGGGTTTTGAAGAAAGCTATGGCTACCTATCCGGCTCGTATGTACGAGATAAGGATGCGGTTGTTGCTTCTATGTTAATATGCGAAATGGCATGTTATTTTAAATCCAAGGGCTTAACGTTGATTGACTATATGAACAGCCTATATAAAGAATATGGTTATTACTCTAATGTTCAGTTTAGTTTTGTTTGTGAAGGCGCAAGTGGAACCGAAAAAATGAATTCTATTATGGCGGAATTCAGGGCTGCTCCCCCATCTCAAATTGGTGGATATAAGGTTGTAACTTGTAATGATTATTTAAATTCTACAACAACCGACGTGTTAAACGGAAATAAATCAGAAATCGATTTACCCAAATCGAACGTATTGATTTTCAACCTTGAAAACTCATCATCGGTTGCTATAAGACCTTCAGGAACAGAGCCAAAAATCAAGGTTTATATTGAATCTGTTGGTGAAAACAAGGATGCCGCAGAAGAATTATCAGAGGTTATAAAAAAAGATATAAGTAAATTAATGGGTTTTTAAAACTATAATACAAACAAATGTCCACCTACTATGTGGGTGGACATTTCTTTATATGCTAATCATCAGTAAAAGCACTCCATTTTTTTGTTACTATAGCGTAGTAAAGATCCATAAATGACACAGCTGCAATACAAAGTATAAAAAACATTACAGTCGCTTTCTCGATGAAATCAGAATTATCAAAAACCACGCTTATGCCATATATCAGTAATATAAATGCTATGGGTGTTGTAAATATACAACTATTACTCATTAGTTTTGTAAATCGCTTTTTATCCTTTGAGCTTAAAAACATATTTTTGATATTTGAACATGTTATTCCATTAACTTTACATGCTATACGTTTTAACGTTACAGTTTTAAAAATCAATAACATTCTCAGTTTTACATCATCAGCATCTAAAGTTAAATCTTTTATATCAGTAACAT
>JAZNZF010000017.1:0-45530 GCA_045594795.1 Acutalibacteraceae bacterium
ATTGATACGGATACCTTGAACCACACCGGCAGAAGCGAGATAGGTTTCTTTTCGGGTAGTGGTTGAGCCGTATAACAAATGCCGCATCCTGCAGGCGATCAGTTCGCTGCGTAATGCGGCATCGGTAGTCAGCATAGCGTAGTTGTCCGGATAGTTTTCTATATCCGTGTTTTCGATTGCACAAAGGGTATTGGATAACTTTGTAATATCACCCTTTATGCTACCGATTCGTCGTGAAATGCTTGTTCTGTCCAATACAGTCCTCCTATTCTTGTTTGAAATATTGAATTGCACCGGTATCCATATCTACGGTGCAGTATGCTGTGACATCAGGTATGTTGAGCCGAGGAATCTGCTCACTGCTTTCTACAATGACAATGCGTTTTTCTGCATCGTCTGTTTGCTGGGCAAGGGCGTGTTCAATCAATGTTTCATTGCCGGGTTCCACATAGATAACCTCGTAAAGTTCACCGTCTGCTATAAAAATCAGTTTTAGCGGGAAATCGGTGGAAGAGTGGTAATCGGCTCGGTCAATGAAATCGGTTAACACCCAAATGGCTGCTATCATTTCATAATCGGCGGATGCTTGGGTGCCGTCGTGATAGATAGGCATATTTTTGTCCTTGAAGATACGTCCTTGCTTTACAAAGAAAGAAAGGAGGTTGGCTATCTTATCTTCTTTTCCGGGGTACAACCGTAAGAACTGATCGTGCCGAATGTAATGATAGGTAGTGATATTCCGAAGGATGTCAGCGGCTTCCTTGCCGTAAACTTGTTCTCTGGTTTTCATTTTTACCTCCTTTCTACACGCAAACAATGCGTATTAAATTTGTAATAGGGCTTCTAATACGCAATAACTTCGTATTAAGTAGGTATTACCGCTTTTTTCTGTTCGACCAACTCCTGTAACTCTCTGCGGTCGGTAGTGATAAGGCTTTTTTCCAAATCACTGCAGCGGAATTCTACCGTAATGTTGTTATTGTTGGTGCTGATAAGTCCGTTGCCACGTTCAAAGTGGGTGATTTCCATAACCTCTGCCTCAGACAGATGGAGAATGCTTTGCACACGCTGGGCTTCCTCGTCCTCAAGGTTGAGAACGATTTTGGTCTTACAGTTGTTGATGATGCCTTTGCCGTATTTACCATCGTCAAGAGCGAAGAAGTCGTTTAAGTCCTGTGTTGCAAATACTGCGCTGCCGCCGTATCCTCTGATGATTTTTGCAATCTCCAGAACAAAGTTTGCGGCAAGTCTGTTTGCAGAGCCACCGATCAACGCCCAGCATTCGTCAATGAAGATGGTCTTTTCTACGGTACGGTTTTGTTTTGCCTTATCCCAAACATAGTCAAGGGCAACAAACATACCTGCGGTCAGCAGGTCACCTGACAGTTCGGAAATATCAAGCACGGTGTATTTGTTGTCCAGATTGACGTTGGTGCGTTGATTAAAGGTACTTGCCGAACCATGCACCAAGCGGTTAAGGATATTTGCCAGACGCTTGGTTTCGGGTGTTTGAATCAAAATGTCGTAAAGGTCGCCCAATATCGGCATATCCCTGTAATGTCCGGGGTAGTACGGATCTTCAAGGGACTCGTTATCGTGGGTAATGCCTTTATTGTTGTAGGTCTTGATAAGTGCTTCATCCAAAAGCTGACGTTCTTCGTGGTTCATATCGGGGATAAGCAAACTGAAGAAGATATGAAGCTGTTGGATTTTAGCGGCAAGCTCCGATTTTTCAATGGGAGCACCGTCAAGGAGTTCATCCACCGACCTATCAGTGGGGCGAATCTCCATTACATTGATACAGTTTTTTGACGCCGGCGAGATCTGAATGAACTCACCGCCTGTATTTCGGCAGGCACGTAAGAACTCGTGTCCTTTCAGCGGAGCAATGATGAATACCTGCGTACCTTTTCGCCTCATACGAAGTGCCATCAGCTGTAGTGTGAATGTCTTACCGGCGCCGCTGGTTCCCATAATGGAAATGTTGGCGTTCTTATACACCATCGAATTAAAAATATCGACAATGACAAGGGAGTTATTATATTTGTTAACGCCCAACAGTATGCCGTTATCATCACTCAATTCGTAGGCGGTGAAAGGATAGCAGCTTGCGGCACCGCTTGTCAGAACATTTCGTTTTGAACGCTCGTACAGGTGTTTTTCAAGGTTTGTCAACGGAAGTGCTGACAAAAAGCACTGTTCTTCACGGAACGAGCAAGTAACAATATTGAGGTCCTGGGACACAAGCAGTTTTCGCATTTCACGCTCACGCCACTCTAAATCTTCGGCAGTATCGGCGGTAATGGTAATGAGAATATTCATATAGTAGAAATCCTCATTGTTGGAAAGCCCGTCCTTCAGAAGATAACCGCTTCGGATAGCACCGTCCAGATCATCAAAGTCGCTGTTGGTATCGCTGGCTTCTTTGATTTTAGAACGGTTGATGCGAAGCTGTTGTCCGAGCTTATTTACCATACGCTCTTTCGGTTGCCGTGTGAGAAACAAGTCAATGTCAATTCCATCACCGGCATTGACGAGCAAACTGAGCCAACCTGCAGCTACTTGAGTTTTATATCCAAAGGAAGGTATCAGCAGGTAGGATTGATACTGCCCATCCACACAAATATATCGTCCGTGCGTAAAATCCAGCGTTTCGGGAGCAAAGAACTCCGTACACGGAATGGCGTTTGTATCTTTCCCAGCTGCGATGTATTTGGATACAACATCTTGCACCCTTTGGGGTAGTGGTATATCGGAACTGGCCTGTCGGCAGAGAATGTTATACAGCACGTCCACCGTAAATTCATCCTCGTTTTCAGGCATCAGCACTTCGTTACCACATTGTTTTAGGTAGTTCGCCGCTGTTCTTGCGGCAATCTGCAGAGATGCGATTGCATCTGCCTCTTCATTTGCACCACGCCTTCCTAACTGCTCGTATTCAAAGGCAACAAAGAAACGGCGGGTAGTTGCTTCACGGGAGCCGATGCGGTTAATGAGCTGCAGATAGTCCTCTTGCAACATTCGGCAGTTCGGATCTTCCTCGGTAGCCATCTCTCTGCGAACGATTTCCGTGTGTTTATTCAAGTCTGCACGCTTTGTCAGCACCTTGAACTGTATCTTGACCGGACTGATTTTCAGATAACTGATGAACGAGTAAATAATACTTCGCTGTTCACGGGCACTCCTTAATAAGAAGTTGATAGGAATGACCTCAATTATCTTGATGTATCGGTGGTCTTTGGTGTAGATGATGCCGTTAGCAATCTTTTCGATTGGCAGGTATTCAGCTACGGGATTGAGAAAGGGAGACTCCACCTTGTTTCTGCGGCGTGTCTTTTCTTTCTTAGGCTTTTCCTGTTTCTTAGGCTTTTCATCCTGTTTTTTCTTTGCTGACCGTTTGCGGATAACACCTGCAATTTCGGAAAGCATAGATTCGTTTTCCTCGGCAGGTTTTTCCGCCCTTTTGGGTTTTGCTTTTTCCTTTTGCTTCTTTTCTTTTTTGGGCTTATCTTTCTTTTTGGGTTCAGTCTTGCCGATGACACGGCGATTGCCAAGCCATTTGAAAAAAGCAATGATATAAGCGGAAAGAGGTTCACCGGCAACCCCCATCAGTGCAAACAAACCAAGGGGTAATGCGGTCAAACAAAGGATAATAATACGGGCGGTCAGCGAAACGTCGATAGAGAAAACCGGCACGCCCACAGAAACTGCGAGTATGCCGGCCTCGATCACATTTCGTATTTTGAACATTCCACCGAAAAGAGTTCCGCCCTCTATAAAATTCGGAGGAATGATATATGTGTCGTGTTGCTCACTTTTTTTATTCATCAAAGCCTCCTTCTTGTTTCTTTCGCTCTTGTTCCAGCTGTTTATATTCTGCTACGGAGTCATCTCTGTTTATCTGAAACATGCACATAAACACAATTCCGCAGCAGGCGCCGATAGCGAAAATAATGATGTCGTTTACCATGCGAACTAACCTCGAAAATAATTATCCTATAATCCAGAAAGGTCCTCCCGCACCGGCATGGGTACTTGCTTCATTCAAAATGATGGACAAATCCCATTCCATACCGCTTCGGTCATAGCTTGCCGGATCTGCAACGAGAATCTTTCCATCCTTAACGCCACGCAGTACGATAAAATGTCCGGAATTAGTAAAATGCCCTTTGAGCATAATTGCTACCACCAGTTTGCCGTCTGCCAGAGCGTCAACGATTCTTTGGCCTTCTGATGCAGAGCAACCCTCCACTGGTAACCCCCACGCTTCAGCAGCGGCAGGGATAAGGGCGTGGTAGGAACCGCTTTTGGAACACCAGTAGCCGTTTTCATACGACCATCTTGCCATTTGTATAGGGTCAACAGTCTCATTTGTCAAAGAGGACACCACGATTGACATAGCCGTAGGTCCACACCCGTAGCCGCCGATATGGTCTGTGCCATACGGCTGATTGGCATACCGTTCATCCAACTGATTGAAATAGACAACCTCGGTCTGACCGTCTGTGAAACGGACATTGCCGAGAGAAGTAATTGTTGTGTACCCATCGGGAAGCCCCTGGAACATACTGTCACCGAGGAACAAGCTGAGATTATATGCGTAATCGTCAGCAAGTTCTATCTGCTCGGCGGTAAGGTGAAACACCTCGTCAGCAAAATAGGCTTCTCCGTTGTAGGAAACGGTATAAACAATCCAGTTTTCTACGGTGGTTGTTACGGTTTCCACTTCGGTTTCTTCTCCGGTGGTTGCATCCACAGTTACCGTAACTGTTACGGTCTCTACTAAGCGTTCTTCTTCCTTTTTTGTGTAGGAATAAAGTTTGTCTTTGCCCTGACGGAGCATATTTTCCATATCCGAAACGGAAATGGTCGTATAATCTTCGCTTTTGGCTGCACAGTATTGACCGACAAATAGATTTGCGTTAAAGTTTGGCGAGCTTTCGTGGGGATTGATAATCTCCATTCCGTCCGCCGTACAGTTGGCGTAGTCGTTTTCGATTGCCTGGAGCGTACCCGCCATACCTTCTGATAGCACCGTGCTGACAGCGGTTGATATTTCTGTCAGGTTGGTGTCGATTGCCACACTGCTGTTTACAATCGGTGTGCTTGGATCTGCAGGTGAATGGGAGCTACCGAAGCCCCCAAAAATCACCGATGGAAGCATACACAGTATGATAATCGGAATCATAAGCAAGGCGGTTGCTGCTATTAAGACTTTAGTAAGGAATTTTCTGTTTTCCCAAGCAAAGCCTGCAACCGCACCCCAGACACCGCCGGCAGCCGCACCTTTGGCGGCACCGGCGATGGCTTTACCCGTTTTAACTGCGCCACGTACAAATTGTGCTGCTTGAGCACCTTTCTGCAACGGTTCAGCAATAGGTCGGCTGTTTTCCGCCATTAGATCCTATCCTTTCGAGGTGGAGCTTTTGGCAGTTTCTTAACGATACTCTCGTTATACGCCACCGAGCCGTCATCGGCTTTATACGGCTTACGCTCTACGGTATCCGTTGCATATTGCTTATACCAAGAGGTGCCGTCAGCAGCAGTAACGGTCGTATAGTCGCCTTCAGGTGGCATATATTGGTCGGCGTGGTACATTCCCATTGCAATGCCTTCGGGATGCTCGGCAGTTGTTTCTGTAGCAAAGATATGACCGCCGCCGATCTCCACGTTGGAGAAAGAAGGCACATCCTCTGCATCGGGACCAAGTGCCGTATATCCCATATAGGACATTAGAGAGTCCGCAGCTTTTTCGCCGGAGATTGTTCCGGTCGAAGAAATACTGCCTGTTGCAATTTTGCCGATCACAGAATTGGCAAAACCACCGCCTTTGCCAAGGGATGAATTAAACGCCATACCACCGAGACCTCCGCTTTTGGAGCCGTTTGCATTACCGATAGCGTTATTAGTAACTTTCCGATTGACAACACCGGACAGACCGCCTTTGAGGAAGGTGTTTCCACCTCCACCGCCGCCGGACGAGCCACCGCCTCCGCCACCGCGTCCTCCCATAAAGGATTTTGCCATACCAACGCCACGCATAGCAATCAGTGCTTCGGTGAGCATTGAGCCACCGGTATGACCGACGTTGATACCAAGAGAGGACATAAAGCTGTCGATTTTCTGCGATACCTTCAGAAAGGCAATCGCACACAGAAACCAGACGAAAATGTTTCCGGTCACCGCTTCTTTACCGACAGCATTGACCTGATCCTGCACTTCGCTTTCTGTCAAGGCAAAAGCAGGAACGGTTGTAAGTGAGACCATCATAACAATGACAGCCAGAGTTATGAGTATTCTGTATCTGCGTTTCATCGTTCCTCCTTATAGTGCCAAGGGATTTGAGAGGAATTGTCCCACCATACTGGTGAAAAGTCTCAGACACCAAGCGTTCATAAGGAGCAGGAAAACCTGACCGCCGAACATTCGGCACCAACTCTTAAAAATGTTGGAAGTGGTCTGAGATGCCCCCATTGCAAATGCTACGGGTGCGGTATATACCAACACACCGAGCAGAACATATCGTTCAGCTGCTTCAAACAGCAGTTTGATATAGTTCCACGCCAGGATAAGCATAAGGATCAAAGCAATCAAAGATACCGTTCCGCTTGCACAAACGCCGAGTATCGTCAAAAAGACGGAGTTGAAACTTGCAAAGTCAAGCGGAGGAAGCTCTGAATTGAGAATCCAGTTGTATGGGGTTCCTCCAATGTTCAAAATAATGTCTACGATTTGGTCTGCAAAGTAAGCCAGCAGAATAAAGAGAACAGAACGGATGGAAAGTTTTACGGGGTCTTCTGCTTCAATACCTGCAGAAAGTCCGTAATTCTTAAATAGCTGCCACACCCAATTCAAAAGGATAAGTCCGATTGCCAAAGCGACAAAGATTTTATACATCGTCTCTGCAGCAGGAAAATATCTCGTGAAGGTGTTCATATTACAGCCAAGTGCGCCCAAAACTGATGTGTTGATAAGGTTCAATCCGTTCATGACCTGTTCTGCGATCCACTCTACAATTCCGTCGAGTATGCCCACAGCATCAGCCTCCTTTCTACCGGACGGTTAAACCTAACCGTTCCACTTACCGTCGGAGAAGAAAGGTGTGATGTAAGCCATAATGAAGCCCAGACCGTTAAGAATTGCCCACGTAATAATAATTCGTTTCAGCCAGGCACGGGATTCATCTACCGTTCTGCCGGACTTAGAGAAGTTCATCATCAGCAGAGCAATAGAAGCGGTTACGACTGCGGCAATGGTGGAAATGAGAAGAACTTGGTTATACACATCCTTCATGATCTCCGTTGCCTTTTCCCATACTGTCGGCGCCGCAAACACCTGTGTTGCACTGCCGGCCAGCATCGTAACGCAGAGGAAGCCGGTAAAAAGAAAACGCCCCCAATCAATATGGCGGCGTTCCTTCTGCGGCTTCGGCTTTGTGGTTTTAAGTTGATTTTTCACTGTGTACCTCCTTGAAAAAAAGACTAAACCGCCCTTGAGAATAGGACGGCTTGTGGTTGCTTTGCCGATTTCGGGCAACAAAAAAACACCATCACAAAAAATGGTGTTGATATCGCCCGGTCGGCACTTGATACAGTTTTGAGCATACACATTATACCACATATGGAATTGCGGTGCAATCGCAAAACCCTGCCAATGTACTGCCACTTACCGCCGATTTACTGCCACATTCACTTTTCAGGGAAAAATTGCTCTAAAAGACTCAAGCTATCCTGAGAAGTATAGCCCCACAAGATTGAAGAGAGAGCTTCGATGGCATTCTTTCGTCTGCGGAAAAAGGTACGTTGGCTGATATCCGAAATATGCGGTCTTACCATCTCAATGATTTCATCCACACTTCGGTACTGTTGGGGAGACAGATAACTGTAGTAGAGCAGCCAATAGTACATTTCTCCGTATTTGTGCTTGTTTCGCATAATGTTTACCGAGGTTTCCAATAGTTTGAGCATTTGATAGCTTTTCTCAATGCTTCGAGCCTGTTCTTCAATGCCGTTATCACTGAAATCCACGCCGGCAATGTAGATCGACTCCAAGAAATCTTCAATGCTGCTACCAATTTCC
Source organism: Acutalibacteraceae bacterium (assembly GCA_045594795.1). Classification (GTDB taxonomy): domain Bacteria; phylum Bacillota; class Clostridia; order Oscillospirales; family Acutalibacteraceae; genus UMGS1532. Next base: position 8,080 of record JAZNZF010000017.1, read on the forward strand.
ATCTGGAAACGTCGTTTGACCTGCTGTACCGATAATTCAAGCCCCCACACCACATCCCTATATTTTCTAAGCAGGAGCCAAGTGTCGTGATATTTCGGGTTCTCCGGTATCTGTTCGGTTTGCTTTTTCATTCATCACACCTCCTCCGGTTGAACGGGTATCAGCCGTATTTCAAACTGGAATATCTCCGTAGAATTCTTACATGACATTACAAGCAAGTAGCGATACTCCTTAACATCTGTGAGATTACAGGTACTAATAATAGCTTTCCTGCAATCGTCGGATAAGGGTAATAACTTACATTGGATTCGAGGGCATGAAAAGCACGGAAACCCTTGTGCTGCAAGGACTTTTGCCACTTTCTGTAGGATAATTTCCGTGTGCGATTTTGACACGCCGGATTCATTTTCTGACACGCAGATTTCTTCTGGTTCTTCATCAATGCGGATGTTGATATTAAGCGACATTGCTACTTCATCCTTGTCGATCAGCACGTCGGATATCTGGAACATCGTTGAAAGATACTTCTTTAAGTAGATTACCGTTCCGTGAGTTCCGGGAAAGGCAACCATCGAAATGTATTCGAGTTCCTGCATTTTGCGAAGGTAACGACCTGCAGTAGCTTTGGATACGCCCCAACGCTCTGCAAGTTCGGCATAACCGACGAGCGGGCTTCCGGTACCGTTTCGCATATACACCACAGGACCGACATCGGAGCCTTGCACCTGAGTATCGTTATAAATGGTGTTTACCCACAGATCCAGCATAGCATCCATTTCGGAACAGCGACCGGCGCTGACTAACTCATTGGCTACCGAGATAGGCAGAAAGAAAAAGCCGGTGTCCTTTTGGCAAGGAGCATTATAGTCTAAAACTCGGTTATACTTGCACCATCCTTTGATTTTGAATTTCACCAACTTTCCGCGTCCGAGCAGGGTGTAGGTGATAAGATGTCTGTCTTGCAGTTCCTTCAAAATGGAGAGTGCTTGATGCTGAAAGCGGGTGCGGAACCATTCGGTCAGCTCACTTACACGGCAAAGCCATTCACCGGGATAAATGGTGTAGCTAATGCCGTCAATTCTTTTATATGATGTACGAAAGTTTGCATAGCAGGATAGGACGGTGAAATAGTAGAGTCCTGAGCTGCCATTGATGCGTATGTTTTTATCATTCATCAGCATACCGATGAATTGCCGATAGATTCGGCAACGTGGGTAGTCTACGATCTGTTTCAGTTCTAATTGATATTCTGACATGATTTCCTCCTATTAAATAAAAAAGCGGTGCAAATCCATAAAATGAATCTGCACCGCAGGTTTTTTCAAGAAAACCTTGAAATTATTGAGTTTTTGCTGTATAATATTTGCGAAAGTTGTGCGAAAGGAATGTCTTTCTCTTAGTTTCTTGCAAATACTGATACGAGTGAGATACCTGATTTTGAGGTACACGACGGGTACACAAAAAAGTTTTTCACGCAAAAATCAGAGTGAGATATATGAGATAGACTACCATAAATGATGTATTTAGTACCACTTACCACCAGTGAGAAGATACTCAAAACGGAGTGGGAATGATTTTTGCATAGCAAAAATCAACTATGATTGCCCTTCGGGCAAGTTATCAGTTATGATTCGCTTCGCTAAGTTATGATGCACCTACGGTGCAGTTGGCTGTGTCGGGCAATCGTATCATAACATTCGGCAACGCCGAATTCATAACTGTTAACTCATAACTAAAAAAACGTTGCTTTGCGAAATAAGTTATAAGTTATTAACGGCTTCGCCGTGTTATGATTTGCCTTACGGCAAATCATAACATTCGGCGGAGCCGAATTTATAACTTTAAGCTCATAACTAAAAGGAGAATTACAATGGCAGACAGCATTCTAAGAGATAAGTCAAAGACGTTTGCAAAGAATATCGTTTTTCTTTGCAGACAATTAAAAGATAGTAAGGTTGAGGGCGTTTTAATAAATCAACTACTTAAAAGTGGAACGTCGGTAGGTGCGAACGTTCACGAAGCCCAATATGCGCAAGGAACAAAAGATTTCATTTCTAAATTTGAAATAGCACTTAAAGAATGTAACGAAAGCGAATATTGGCTTGAACTTCTTTATGAAACAAATTCTATATCGGAACAAGATTTTTCAGCGTTCCACAACAACTGCATAGAACTTAGAAGAATGTTGGTATCAACAGTAACAACCACAAAATCGAAGTTATAAATCTATTTTGCATTTAGCCACCCTGAACCCGAAAGGGTTTAGGGCGTTTTTTTGTTGATACTTTTATTGCGTTTTTTTGTGGGATATGCTATAATTATAAAAATTTTCTATAAAAGGTGTGTTTTTATGGCAAAGAAAGACAGAATACTAACCATTATAGTTTCTTGCACTTTGTTAGCATTTATTTTATTGTTCCCTACCAAATGGACAGCCAAAGATGGTGGAACAGTGCGATATCAAGCCATATTATACTCTTACACAAACAAGCATACAATAAACCGCAACGCAGACGACGGTTACGTAGACGGAGTTATTATAGAAATATTAGGTATCGAAGTTTATAATACTGTTGAAGATGTTCCTCATACTTAATTACAAAACTTTCTATTTATATTATATCATTTGTGAACAATACTATTTAAGCAAGGTTTTTTAAGGAGATTTTATGAACCGAATTTTATCTATAGTTATATCATTTTGCATTTTGCTTACCGTATTTGCTAATTCTTCGGTTAGTGCTGAAACTCCCGTTTCTCAGGAGCATGAGGGTGTTGTTTCTTTAGACGGCAAAAAAATTGTAATAGTAGGCAACTCTATGGTTTACTACGGTAACTGTGTAATTCACGGTGACCAAGGTGAACAAGACAAGGGTTATTTTTATCAGCTTATTTCCCAAAACGGAGAAGATGCTAAAGTTATAGATTACTGCTATCCAGGAAAAAAGCTTGAATATATTTACGAGCATTATTTTTCTAAAATGGACAAGCAAGACTTTAGCGATGTTGATTACCTTGTTCTATCAGAAGGCAACCAATATAACGACAACCTACTCGGTACGGTAGAAAAATATTTAGAGCTTTTCCCCGAAGACGTTGAGTTTAGATTTCTGCGACAGCCAATGATGTTTGAACCTGACCCCGCCTTTAACCTCCCCTGTCTTATTGAGGGTGTACAGACACTTCGCGAAAACGGATATCAAGTAGTGGATTGGGGAAAGCTTGTTTACGATATTCATTCGGGCTTAAAAGAGGTTCCCGGCGCTACCTTAGAATTCAACCGCCAAAGCTTTATGAAAGAAAATCTCGGCTATAAAAATGGTGAGGGTACTGTTCACGGCTCGGGTAACGATGGTGATAGAAATCACCAAAACCCACTGTCAGGCTACATTACCGCACAGATGCTTTACACCTCTATAACCAACCGTTCTGCTATAGGTACAGATTATCAATTTTGCTACGACACCGAAATTCACCCATATTTTAATATCGACAATTTTGCCAAGGTGCATTATACGGGACCCGAAAAAACTAATTTTCACGAAATTTTCCGTTCTCCTAAAGATATGCTCGGTCTTCAACAGCTTATAGACGAGTATTTAATTTTGGAGGGCAGGCACCCGCTTACCGTACAAAAAGAAGTAAAGCCCACCTGTATAAGCGGCGGTCTTACGCTTGGAAGCTATTGTGATATTTGCTTAAGACCCATCCAGCAGCAAGAGTATATTCCTTTAGTTTCGGTTGGCGCACACCAATTAACCTACTCGCAAGGTATAGCGCCTACCTGCACCAAAAACGGCTCTACTGTTGACGTTCGCTGCAACCTTTGTGGTGATGTTTTGATGAAAAAAGCAGTCATTTCCGCAACGGGCCACGCAACAGTAGAGAAGAAAAAAAGAGCTACTACCAGTTCTAACGGTTATATAAATCAGGTTTGTGTGTACTGCGATGAGATAATAGAAAGTGAGCCTATTAAGAAAATCAAAAAGGTATCCCTCTCTACCACCAACTACACGTATAGCGGAAAAGCAAGAACACCATCAGTTACGGTTACCGATACTGATGGCAAGAAATTAAAAAAGGATACCGATTATACAGTTACCTACCCAAGCGGTAGAATTACTGTTGGTGACTACACAGTAACAGTAAAATTTAAGGGTAATTACTCGGGCTCTAAAAAGCTGACTTTTAAAATTCGCCCAGGCGCTGTAAGTAATCTTACCGCCAAGGCATACAAGCAAACTATTAAGCTTAAGTGGGATGCGGTTCCTGCCGCTACCCACTACCGAGTTTATCGTTACAATAGCGCTACAAAAACATACATACATCTTTTAGATACAAGCGCTACCTCTTGCACACTTAAGAACCTTCAAAGAGGCACTAAATATAAACATAGGGTTACTGCTCTTACTAAAGGAAACGGCAACGATTATTTATCTGCAAAGCACAAATACGTTACTGCAATCACTAAACCCTCTACAGCCAAACTAAGTAAAGTTGTGTCTTCCAAAAAGAAAACCGCTACTATATCTTGGAAAGAGGTCGCACGCGCCGAGGGATATCAACTTACCTACTCTACCTCTAAGTCCTTTAAAAGTGCAAAAAGTGTAACAATAAAGGGCAATATAACAAGCAAGACCATAAAGAAACTCACCGTGGGCAAGAAATACTACTTTAAAGTTTGCGCCTATAGAACACTAAAAGAAAATGTTTATGGTAGCTATTCTAAAGTTAAAAGCGTAAAAATTAAACGGTAAAAAGATAAAACGAGCAGACACTTGAGTGTTTGCTCGTTTTTAATAATATAGTTTTAAAATACCGTTTTTAAGTGTTATTTTTTTGTAGTTCTTCTTACTACCCGTAAAGACCTCGCCATCATAAATTACACCGTAGCTGCCAAAAGCGCGCACTAAAAGCCTTGCCTCTTTTATCGTCATTTGGGCGGTTATGGTTCTATCGTTATCATTAGGCTGGCGCCAGTACTCGCCCTCACCCTGCGGCTTTGCATTTTCCCAAAGCGTATTAAAATTAGCAAGGGTAGTTTTTATAAGTTTTACTGCTTGCCTTTGTGATTTGCACATAAGTGTATCCAAGGTTTCACGTTTTGACACCTTAAAAGACTTTTGAAGTAGTATATCACCCTCATCAAAGCCCTCTGTAATTTTATGCACCGTTACACCGTCGCGAGTTAGACCATTTAAAATTGTGCAAGGGTACGGCCACGCGCCCCGACCTATCGGTAAAAGTGCAGGGTGAATGTTTATGCCCTTAAAATTTTTGTGGTCTATTATGGGTATTTTGTGGATATAGCCTGACGATATAGTAAAATCGCAACCGTTATCAAAATACTCCCTCAAAGCCTCAGGAGTTATTTTTTCGTAATGCACGGGTATGCCGTGTTTGTTTGCAAGGCTTACCACCTTGTTATTAAACTCAAAAACGTTGTCGGTATCAAAGGTATAAAGAGCCATAACCTCTACATTCTTTGTATTAACCACTGCCTCAAAACAGTCGGCAAAAAGGTCGAAGCCAAAATAAACTATTCGCATTTTCTTTTATCGGGTAGCTGCGACAATATAATTGCACCGAACATAATTACGCAGCCTATCCCCTCTCTTAAACTTAGTTTTTCGCCAAACAATGCGCCCGCAAGCACCGCGAAAACCGACTCTAAACTCATAATAATTGATGCGAGTGTAGGGTTTGTTCCGCGTTGACCTACAATTTGCAATGTGTATGCTACGCCGCTTGACATAAGTCCCAAATAAAGTATGGGTATGTATGCTTGAAGTAAGCCGCCAACAGTATTTTTTTCGCTTGTTATAAGCATAAATAAAAGTGATAATGTACCACACACGAAAAACTGTATACACGACAGTTTAAGACACTCTACTTTTGGCGAGAATTTATCAACCGCTAATATATGGAAAGTGAATATAAGCGCACAACAAAGCAGTAATAGGTCGCCAACTTGTATACGCATACCACCCGTTATACAAAGAAGATAAAGGCCTACTACAGAAAGCACAACACTGAGCCATATTTTAAGGCTTGTTTTTTTACCAAAAAATATACTAAATACCGGCACTAAAACAATGTACAAGGCAGTTATAAAGCCTGCCTTGCCTGCATCCGTTCCCTCGGTTATGCCAATTTGCTGAAATGCACTTGCCGAAAAAAGTATAGCACCGCATATCGCACCGCCGATATAAAGCGTTTTTTTACTACCACCCGATACAATAGGTTGAGGCGCTTTTTTGCCCAAAATTAAAACCACCGGCAAAAGCGCCGCCGCACCGATATACGAGCGTGCAGTAAGCAGTAAAAAGGGGCCTACAGTATCAGCACCACTTTTTTGCGCTACAAATGCAACGCCCCAAATAAATGCGGCAAGCAGTAAAAGCATAGGGTTAATTAGTTTTTTGATGTTCATATATCTTGCCTTATTCACCAATATATTGTTTGTACCAAACAAGGAAGGTATACACTGTCCAAATTTTGCGGCTGTTATCCTTTTTGCCAAGTTTGTGAGCCTCTAAAAGTTTGATTAACGCAGAAGTATTAAAATACTTATTTGCTGTATCTGATAAAAACTCTGCCTTAACCTTATTGTAATACTCGTCTTCTTTTAGCCATACACGAATAGGCACAGGGAAGCCAAGCTTTGGCTTTTCTGAAGTTTTTGCCGGCAATGTTTTAGCCGCGGCTTTTCTTAGTGCAAGCTTTGTGCTTGTTAAGTCTACCCTGCGTGAAAGCGGTAAAGTCTCAGCTAAGCGCATAACCTCTTTATCAAGGAAGGGTACGCGAAGCTCGAGGGAATGTGACATAGACATTTTGTCGGCTTTAAGAAGAATATCGCCCATCATCCACATATTTATATCAAGGTACTGCATACGAGTAACCTGGTCTTTGTCCTTAACCTCGGAATAAAACTTAGCGCATACATCTTTTGGCGCAGGTGCGCAGTCATTTTTAAGCAGAGCCTTGCGCTCTTTTTTAGAAAAGATATTTGCATTGCCGATAAACCAATCCTCAACGGGTCTACCGCGACGAACAAGAAAATTAACACCGTGTATTTTAGGCATACGCATAGCAATGCTGCCCAAAAGTCTTCTAACACACTTGGGTATTTTATCGAACTTGGGGCAAGCCAAAGGTGCAGCATATATTTTATAGCCGCCAAAAAGCTCGTCAGCACCCTCGCCCGAAAGCACAACCTTTACGTGTTCTGCCGCAAGCTTTGAAACAAAATAAAGCGGAACGGCGGCAGGGTCTGCCAAGGGCTCGTCCATCTGGTACTGAATTTTTGGGAACTCGCCCCAAAATTCCTCTGGGGTTATAACCTTTGCTATGTTTTCGGTTTTTATAAACTCTGCAAATTCTTTAGCGTAGCTAATTTCGTTATACTTCTCATCCTTGCCAAAGCCAACTGTAAAGGTTTTGTCAACCTCTGCCGCGGCGGCAATGTAGCTTGAATCGATACCGCTTGAAAGGAACGAGCCAACCTCAACGTCGCTTATTTTGTGCGCCTTAACCGATTCTCTGATACAAGCATCTACCATATCAGCATACTCTTCCATAGCTTTAACTTCGGTATCTGCATTAAATTCGGGACGCCAATAACGAGTTTTTTTCAACACCCCGTCTTTATAAGTAAAATAATGTGCAGGGGGAAGCTTAAATACATTTTTGAAAAAGGTTTCTTCGGTAGGTGAATATTGGAACGAAAGATAGTTTGAGAGCGCAGTTTCATTAAGCTCTGGGCGAAATTTTGGATGTGGCAAAAAGCCCTTTATTTCGGAGCCGAAAAGCAGCTCGCCGTCTACCTTAGCGTAATAAAACGGCTTTATACCAAACGGGTCACGCGCGCCGAAAAGAGTTTTCTCTTTAGTATCCCAAATAACAAACGAGAACATACCGCGAAGCATAGGTACTAAATCCTTACCGTACTCCTCATAACCGTGGATTAATACCTCGCTATCACTATGTGTTTTAAAGGTATGGCCTGCCACAATAAGCTTTTCGCGAATATCAAGAAAATTATAAATTTCACCGTTAAAGGTTAAAACAAGGCTATTATCCTCGTTATATAAAGGCTGATGCCCCGCCTCTAAATCTATAATACTTAAACGCCTAAAGCCTAAGCAGACCTCATCGCTAACATATTTGCCGCTTGAGTCGGGTCCGCGATGAATGATTTTATCCATCATAGCCTCTAAAATGCTGTCTGCATTGTTTAGCGCGTTATTTGTAAATCCAACATATCCGCACATAAGGGATACCTCCATCAAGAGATTTTATCAACACACATTTATTATACATTATTTTTTGCCAAACATAAAGGGGTTTTAGCAATATTTTTTTCTTTTTTGAAATATTCTAAAACAAGTAATTTTTTGAGCTGTGGCAAAAGTAAAACCCGCCCGATAGCGTATATCGGACGGGTTAAATTATGTTTATTAGTTAGAAATTGTAAGCTCGGTTTCCTTATCGAAGATGTGGATACGGCTTGTATCAAAGGTAACCTTAATCTCGTCTTGAGGACGTGCGGTTGATTTGGGGTCAACACGGGCAATAATGTTTTGACCTGCACAGTCCATATACAGATAAATTTCGGCACCCATAAGCTCGGTAACCTCAACCTTAGTATCAACAATACCGTCAGGCATAGAAGTAAGGTACATCTGCTCGTCGTGAATATGCTCTGGACGGATACCGATAACAACCTCTTTGTCGATGTAGGGTTTTAAGCAATCTTTACGATTTTTCTCTTCGGGTAATGGGAGCTTGAACTTAACTTCCATTTCGGTTTTTGTAGCTTCTTTACCGAACTCTACAAAATACTGACCTGCCTCTTCACGAATAACAGCGTTGAGGAAGTTCATCTGAGGTGAACCAAGGAAGCCTGCAACGAACATATTGCAAGGTTGGTCGTAAAGTTTTTGTGGGGTATCAGCCTGCTGAACAACACCGTCTTTCATAACAACGATGCGAGTACCCATGGTCATAGCTTCTGTCTGGTCATGAGTAACGTAAATGAAGGTTGTACCAAGTCTTTGATGAAGCTTAGAAATTTCGGTACGCATTTGTGCACGAAGCTTAGCATCAAGGTTTGAAAGAGGCTCGTCAAGTAAGAATACCTTTGGCTCACGAACGATAGCACGACCCAAAGCTACACGCTGACGCTGACCACCCGAAAGAGCCTTAGGCTTTCTTTCTAAAAGGTGCTCGATATCGAGAACGCGTGCAGCCTCTTCAACGCGGCGCTTGATTTCATCCTTTGGTGTTTTGCGAAGTTTAAGACCGAATGCCATATTGTCAAAAACGGTCATATGAGGATAGAGAGCATAGTTCTGGAAAACCATTGCAATATCTCTATCTTTAGGAGCAACATCGTTTACCAAACGGTCGCCGATGTAAAGCTCGCCTTCTGTAATTTCTTCAAGACCTGCAACCATACGAAGTGTGGTGGATTTACCACAACCCGAAGGACCAACGAGAATTATAAACTCTTTATCCTTGATTTCGAGGTTGAAGTCTGATACGGCAACAACGCCGCCGGCATACTTTTTGTAAATACCTTTAAGTGTTAAGCCTGCCATAAAAATTTTGCCTCCTATGTAATTAAAAATAATTATACTAATTTTCTATAATATTATAGCAAATGAAAAGTAACTTTTCTATTCATTAAGTATACAAATATTCCACTTGTATTTTATGCAATTTATATATAGCTTTTTTAAAGCGTTGTGAATTTCAACTAAATTTTTTATTTATTACCTTAAATTACTGTATCCTTTGTAAATTAGTGCTAATTCTAAGGATGATAATTCTCTGCACTCGCCTGATTTTAAATTCTCATCTAACAAGAAATTGCCAACCGAGTTTCTATGTAATTCTACTACTCCAAGCCCGTACACACCGAACATTCTTTTTATCTGGTGATACTTGCCTTCCATTATGGTTACCGTAGCTTGTCTTGGGTTTTCGGAACTTACCACTAATTCTGCGGGCAGACACCTTGTTCCATCGTGAAGCGTAACACCTTTTTTAAATTCATCTACTACGCTTTTCTCTATTTCACCGTCGAGCAATACAGTATAGGTTTTTGATATATTGCTTTTGGGCGAAATAACGCGGTGAGCAAACTCGCCGTCGTCTGTTATAAGTAGCAGACCCGTAGTATCCTTATCTAACCTGCCGACCGGAAAAAGCTCTTTTCTTTTAAGGTGCTCGGGTATTAAATCTAAAACGGTGCTTTGCCTTTTATCACTTGTGGCAGAGAGTACACCTTTAGGCTTATTGATAACAATATAAACATATTTTTTAAATACTACTTGTTCGCCCGAAAGCTCTACTTTATCCTGTGCGGTATCAATGCGTGTATCAAATGCACGCGCTACAATACCGTTCACCATAACCTGTCCGCGAGAAATAATCTGCCGAGCCTCTCGCCTTGGCAGATTTTTTTGTGTAGCTATAAACTTGTCCAATCGTTCTGTTGACATTTTTATCACTCTTTATTGTTTGTCCCGACTTACAAGCGGTAGGGTAAATCCGCCGTTTTCTATACTCGAAATATCACCGCCGATAATTTTACCGTCTACAACTATCAAATTTGCGTACGCATTATTACAATCCTTAAATCCGCTTAGTGAATAGGTATACATAACCGCATCACTACCACTATAACTTTTAAGGTCGTAGCCCGCTTTCTTTTGGGTATTGTTGTACTCGCTATAAATCTTGCTAAAGTTTTGTGGAATTTTAATTTCGGTTTTGATTTCAGACCCGTCGTCTACCGTATAGCCAAGCATTGTGAGGTATGCAGTTCTGTCAAGCATATCCTTGCCTTTCGGTAAAGAGCTTGGCTTTATAAACATACACACCGTTGCTATTGCAGTTATCAGACTTAAAAGGGCGGCGATAACCACGCCTTTCCTTAAACGGAATTTTATAAGTAACATTTATTTTCAGCTCCTTTGCATACTTTGGCTAATTTATAATATGCAAAGAAAGTATAAAAATATGTGTTATTTATTTTCGATTATGCAAACTGCGTGGGCGGCAATTCCCTGCTTTTCGCCCGTAAAGCCTAAGCCTTCTTCGGTTGTTGCCTTAACGTTTATAAACTCGCGGTCGACCCCACAGTCTGCCGCTATATTACGGCGCATTTTGCCGATATATTCTGCAAGCTTTGGGCTTTGCGCTATAACAGTGCAGTCGATATTAACCACCCTAAAGCCGCGGCTGTATAAAAGCGAAATAACCTCTCGCAACAGCATCCTTGAATCAATATTTTTGTAGCTTTCATCAGTATCGGGGAAATGCTTGCCGATATCACCAAGCGCCGCCGCGCCAAGCAATGCATCGCATACCGCGTGTAAAAGCACGTCGGCATCACTGTGGCCTAAAAGCCCTTTTTCGTGCGGAATTTCCACACCGCCTAATATAAGCTTTCGCCCAACTACCAGTTTATGAACATCATAGCCGTGACCTATACGCATTATTTATTCCCCCTTTTTTTAAGTATTTGCTCTGCTATTGGTATATCCTCAACTGTGGTTATTTTAATATTTTCATAGCTACCGCTTACAGTATAAACGGTACCACCGTTAAGCTCAACAAAGCTACAATCATCTGTAATATCTTGGTAATTACCGCCGAACTCTGCAATAGCCTTTCTTATAGTAGAAAACCTGAAGCCTTGTGGGGTTTGCACCGACACCAGCTCGTCGCGTTTTGGTGTAGCAACTATTCTACCTGTAGAATCAATTATTTTTATAGTATCCTTTTGGGGTACAGCGCAAGTGGCCGCACCGTAAAGCTCGGCAGCATTTTTAACGTCGGTTATTATTTTTTCGGTTACCAAGGGACGCGCACCATCGTGAATAAGCACAAGCCCTACATCATCACCGCAAGCAGTAATACCGTTTATTACCGACTGTGCACGGGAACTGCCACCCTCTACTATATCAGTTACCTTTGAGATTTTATATTCGCTTACAAGGTTTTGAATATTAAGTACACCGTCTTTCTTTGTAACAATGATAATACCGTCTATAAAACCAAGGTTATCAAAAGCGCGTAGGCTATGCACAATAACGGGTGTATCTTGGAGCTTTAGCATTTGCTTATCCACCCCACCCATACGCGATGCTGAGCCTGCCGCAACAATTATTGCAACTGTTTTTTTGCCCGATTCTACAGCATTAAATTGTAATTTGAACTCGGTCTTCAGCACGGCAGTCACTCCTTTTAAAACATATAAGGGCTGTCAAGAAAGTCTTAACAGCCCCCAATACTTAATAATTAATCCTCGTCGCAGCCTTCGCAACCGTCACAGTCGCAGCTACACTCGAACTCTAAAGTTTCGCCACAGTTGGGACAATCAATGCCGCCCTCTAAAAGCATATCCTCGTCAAGACAAATGGTTTCGTTACATTTGGGGCAGGTTACCTCGTAAAACTCGTCTTCCTCGTCCTCATCGTAATTGTCTTCATCGTCTTCGTCGTAATAAACTTCGTCTTCCAAAGCGGCAAGGTCTTCGTCAACCTCGTCGATTTGCTCGGCCAAATCGCAAACGTCGTCACTTAAATCGTCTATCTCGTTAGAAATATCGCCAAGTACGTCGATAATAGCCTTTAAAAGCTTTTCTTCTTTGCTATCGCCAAGCTCTAAACCCTCGGCAAGACCTTTAATGTATGCAACTTTTTCTGCAAGTGTCATTTTCTAATACCCCTTTAGTTAAATATTACTTATGCGCGCTCCATATACTCGCCTGTACGGGTATCAATACGAATCATATCGCCCTCATTAATAAATAGAGGAACGCGGATTTCGGCACCTGTTTCAAGAGTAGCAGGTTTAGTAGCGTTAGTAGCTGTGTCACCCTTGAAGCCAGGCTCGGTTTCGGTAACCTGAAGCTCTACAAAAGTAGGAGGCTCGAGACCAAACACGTTGCCCTTGTATGAAAGCACCTTACAAATCATTTCTTCCTTAACGAACTTAAAGTTCTCGCCAAGGTCGGATTCATTAACGGGAACCATATCATAGGTTTCGGGGTCCATAAAATAATATAGGCCTCCATCGTTATATGAATACTGCATTTCCTTACGCTCGATATAAGCGGTTGGGAATTTTTCGGTAGGGTTGAAAGTTTTTTCAACAACAGAGCCACCTATTACGTCCCTGATTTTTGTACGAACGAAAGCAGCGCCCTTACCAGGTTTTACGTGCTGGAACTCGATTATTTGATAAACGTTTCCATCCATTTCAAAAGTTATACCGTTACGAAAATCGCCGGCTGTTACCATAAAGAATTACCTCCAAATAAAAGTTTGTGTTCTTTTTTATAATTTTATAACATTTTAAAACATTTTTCAATAGTTATTTGATAATAATAAGGTTTTTTTGCGAATTTGTTAGGTTTTCGGCACCATTTTCTTTAATATACAGCATATCCTCAATCCTAACTCCGTACATTTCGGGGATATAAATACCAGGTTCGCAGGTGATTATATTGCCCGCTTTTAATGTTTCAGAAGAATTAAACGAAAGATTCGGTGCTTCGTGCACGTCTATACCCACACCGTGCCCTGTGCTGTGATTAAAGTAGTTACCATAGCCCGCTTTTTCTATTACGTTACGCGCGGCAATATCGACCTTACTTGCACTAATATCAGCACGCGCTACATTAATAGCCGCGTTTTGTGCTTTTAGCACGGTTTCATAGACCTCACACATTGTATCATCTGCATAGCCTACCACAACAGTTCTTGTCATATCCGAGCAATAGCCACCGAAAACCGCGCCAAAATCCATAGTTACAAAGTCGCCGTTTTCAATAGGCTTACACGTTGGAACACCGTGGGGTAACGATGAGTTTTTACCCGACACTACGATAGTTTCAAAAGACATTCCCTCGGCGCCCGCACTCTGCATTTCGTATTCTAAAAACAGTTGTACCTGCCGTTCGGTAACGCCAACCTTTATAAAGTCTAACACCTTATCAAAAGCCTTTTCGGCAAGTCGTTGAGCGGTTATTATCTGCTGCTTTTCGTAGTCGGTTTTAATGCTACGCATTTCACTTAAAACACCCGAAAGCTTACTACTTGTATCTGCAAAAGGAAGTAGCCCTTTAATCTGGTTAAAGGTGCGTACCGAAACATCCTCTTCTAAATAAAGGCTTTTTAACTTAAACTCTGCTTTTAGCTCGTCTAAGGTGTCACTTAACTTTTTAAAAAGTCGCACCTCTACCCCGTTTCTTACGCCTTTTTGTGCCGCCTCAATATACCTTCCGTCGACATAGAGAATTAACCTTCCATTTGCACAAAAAAGGTAACCAAGGCTTGACCTGAAACCGCTTAAATAAAACCTGTTTTGCCCAGTGATTATAAGGCAAGGATTGTCTTTTATATAATCAAAAAAAGCCTGCATATCTTAAACCAAATCGCGAATTGCGTTAATGGCAAGCATATAGCTCTGCTTACCAAAGCCTGCAATTACGCCCTTGCAAACGGGGGTTAATACAGACTTATGCCTGAACTCGTCGCGAGCCATAGGGTTAGAGAGATGCACCTCTATAAAAGGTTTATTAACACACTTTATAGCATCGGCAATCGCATAGCTATAATGGGTGTAAGCGCCTGCGTTTATAATGCAACCGTCATAATTCTCGAGCACCTCGTGAATTTTTGAAATTATTTCGCCCTCGCAGTTTGATTGGAAGAAATCGCACTCTATCTTCATAGCATTAGCATAGGTGCGAAGAGAAGCATTAATATCACTTAGGGTTTCGCTACCATAAATTTCAGGCTCACGCAGGCCTGTCATATTAAGATTTGGGCCGTTGATAATAAGTACGCGTTTAGTTACCATTATTACTTAACCTCGCTTTTTAGTTTATTATAATAATCCTTCATTGCTTTTGCGTCCTCAGCTTGTGTACCTGCCGATTCGCAAATTATTGTAGGATTACAGTTTTTCTTTAGAACAAGCTCAATTACGGGCTGATAATCGGGGCCGAAAACCTTATCCTCGAAGGTAAGGTGACGCTTTTCACCACCCGCAGAGTATTCGATTTTAGAGAAATGCGAATGAAATTCGCGCAAACGCGAAAGCCCTAACTTATTCTCTATCGTATCAAAAACCGCCTTAAAATCCTCGAAGCTATTTAGACCGCCTAAAGTACGCGCGTTTAGGTGACCAAAGTCTATACAAGGGATTAGCCTTTCATCTAAAGTGCACAGCTCTAAAACCTCGTCTAAAGTGCCAAGCTGATTTATTTTACCCATTGTTTCGGGGCAGATTCTTATGTTAGTTAGCCCCTCGTTATCGAGTGCCGAGATAGCCTTTCTCATTGTATCGAGCGCCAAGTCTAATGCTTGCTCGCGGCTTATTTTTCCACAAGAGCCCGTGTGCACAATTATTCTTTCGCCGCCCATTGCGTTTACAGCCCTTGCCGACTGAAGAATGTAGTTTATAGAGTTGTCGCGCTTTTCGGGTTCTACAGACGACATTGAAATATAATAGGGTGCGTGTAAAGACAGGGCTATGCCCTTAGCGGCAGCCAAATCGCCCAACTGTTTCGCCTTGTCTAACCCTATATTTACACCCCTGCCACATTGATACTCGTAAGCATCAAGCCCCATTTTTTCGATATACTCGGGTACATCTAAAGAGCTTTTGTATTTCATAGCCGCAAACGATTCAGAATTGCCTGCAGGACCAAACTTTGCACTCATTAAAACCACCCTTTTTTGTTGTAATAATTTTTAAGCCTTGCCTCAAAATAACGGCGAATTTTAAAGGACATACCGTCCTCTAACCTTATTGGCTCTAATAAGAACACCTTAATGCCCATTAGCCTTGCACCAAGCACGTCGGTAAAAATTTGGTCACCCGCCAAGGCTACTTCGCTTCGCTTTAGCTTTAATTTTTTAAGAGCCTTTATAAACCCGACCGGCAAAGGCTTTAGACCTAATGACACAAAATCTAAGCCCAACCCCTCGGCAAAAGGTTTAACCCTACGCTTTTTAGAGTTTGACAATATAAGCAGCTCTATTCCGCTTTGCTGCATATTTTTAATCCAATCTATAAGACCCTCTAAAATCACGGTGCCGTGGTGGGTAGACAAGGTGTTATCGACATCTAAAAGCAGAGCCGAAACGCCCATATCCTTTAGCATATCCGGGGTAATATCCGTAACCCTATATTCCCTTGCAGTTGGTTTAAGTAACATAAACTATATCCTTTGCAAAAACTTAATTTACTCTATTATACCATAACAACGAAGGCGGTGGAACGTCGCCGTAGTATTATGATTCAATGTTCTCCGAAATATAGAAATCTTTGATTTCGTTATATTTCGTGAGGTTATTATACCACATATTTACAGCTTACGCAAAACTCTATCTCCTAACAGCATACGCAAAAGATTACCGATGCGAAGTATTGAATTATAATTATTTGTTTGTGGCAAGGCGCACGAACGCAGTTATACTTTGTGTATTACAAGTTAGTGCAACACAGCCAGAAGCAAATAAGGATATTCAAGACTGGGCAGCGCGTGATATTTTGCGTATGCAAAAGAAAAAGCTGCCCCACATTAGCCCGTTGGGCGAAGGTGAAACAGCTGTTTTGCTTTAGCGATACTTGCGCTTACGAGCAGCCTCTGACTTCTTTTTACGTTTTACGGAAGGCTTCTCGTAGTGTTCTCTTTTACGAACTTCTTGAATAACACCATCTTTAGTTGTCTGCCTTTTGAAACGACGCAATGCGTTATCAAGTGATTCGTTTTCTTTAACTCTAACCTGGCTCATTAATAATTCCCTCCCTCCGTAAATTTGAAGGGGCAACATACAGTTACCCAATTAACTCATTCATTATATCACGCATTAAGATTAAATGTCAAGTGATAGTTAATTATTTTACTACAATATTAACAAGTTTTTTTGGCACGTAGAGCTCTTTAACTACTGTTTTGCCGTCTAAAGATGCAATTACCTGCTCTTGTTCTTTTGCCAAAGCGATAGCATCAGGCGCTGTAATGTCAGCAGCAATATTTAATTTGCACTTAATTTTGCCGTTTACCTGAACAACAATCTCTACCGTTGCATCCTCGCATTTAGCCTCGTTATACTCGGGCCATTTTGTAGCATTAAGCATTCCCTCGAAGCCGCCCAACACCCATAACTCCTCAGTTAAGTGGGGTGCAAAGGGGTTAAGCAATGTGATAAGGGTTTTAAACTCGCCGCGAGTAATAGAGCCTTTGGCAGTTATATCATTTATAAGCGCCATTAATGCCGCAATAGCAGTATTCATTTTAAGCTCGTCTATATCAGAAGTTACCTTCTTTATGGTGCGGTGGAATGCCGCCTCTAATTCTTTTGAGTAATCGTCGCCATCTACAAGAATGTCGGTAAGACCTGCGATTCTTTCAAGAAAACGCTTACAGCCCTTAATAGACTTCTGGCTCCAAGGTGCAGCCTTCTCGAAATCGCCGATAAACATTTCGTAAAGTCGCATTGTGTCGGCACCGTAATCGTTTACTATATCGTCGGGGTTAACAACGTTACCGCGCGACTTGGACATCTTTTCACCGTTCTCGCCAAGAATCATACCGTGGCTTGTACGCTTAGCATAAGGCTCGGCAATAGGCACAACGCCGATATCATAAAGGAATTTGTGCCAGAAACGGCTATAAAGCAGGTGCAAGGTGGTATGCTCCATACCGCCGTTGTACCAGTCAACGTTCATCCAATACTCGAGTGCTTCGCGGGAAGCAAGTTCTTTATCGTTATGGGGGTCACAATAGCGCAAGAAGTACCACGACGAACCAGCCCATTGAGGCATAGTGTCGGTTTCTCTTGTAGCTTTACCGCCACAAACAGGACAGGTTGTATTAACCCAATCGGTTATTTTAGAGAGTGGCGACTCACCGGTTTCGCTTGGCTCGTAAGAGTCAACGTCGGGGAGTGTTAGTGGTAGCTCTTCCTCGGGGAGTGCTACGTAACCACATTTTTCACAATGAACAATGGGAATAGGCTCGCCCCAATAACGTTGACGAGAGAACACCCAGTCGCGAAGTTTGTAGTTTACCTTAGCTCCGCCAATGCCTTTTTCCTCTAAGAACTTAAGCATTGCGCTTTTTGCTTCCTCTACAGAAAGACCGTTTAGGAAATCGGAATTGCAAAGTATACCTGTTTCGCAGTCGGTAAAGGCGGCAGCGTTTACATCCTCGCCACCCGAAACAACCTCGATAATAGGCAAATCAAATTTCTTAGCAAATTCCCAGTCGCGAGTATCGTGAGCGGGAACAGCCATAATAGCGCCCGTACCGTAGGATACAAGAACATAATCGGAAATAAATATAGGAATTTCCTTTTGGTTTACAGGGTTAATAGCTTTAACGCCAATTAACCTTACGCCTGTTTTATCTTTAGCAACCTCGGTGCGTTCAAAATCGGATTTCTTTGCAGCCTCGGCTTTATATGCCAAGACCTCGTCGATATTCTCTAACTTATCAGCCCATTTTTCAAGGTAAGGATGCTCGGGCGACATTACCATATATGTAGCGCCAAAAAGTGTGTCGCAACGGGTGGTATAAACCTCTAACTCGTCGCCTAATGTGGTGTTGAATTTAACCTCGGCACCGGTAGAACGACCTATCCAGTTGCGTTGCTGAGTTTTAACACGCTCGATATAGTTAACGTCGTTAAGACCCTCTAAAAGCTTATCAGCATACTCGGTAATTTTAAGCATCCATTGGCTTTTAACCTTATGTATAACCTCACTGCCACAGCGTTCGCAAACGCCGTTTACAACCTCTTCGTTAGCAAGCACGCATTTACAAGAGGTACACCAGTTTACAGCCATCTCTTTTTTATATGCAAGACCTTTTTTAAATAGCTGCAAGAAAATCCACTGTGTCCATTTATAATAAGAGGGGTCGGTGGTATCTACCTGCCTGCTCCAGTCAAAAGAGAAGCCAAGACTTTTTAGCTGACGCTTAAAGTTTTCTATGTTCTGCTTGGTTACAATCTCAGGATGAATATGGTTTTTTATTGCATAGTTCTCTGTAGGAAGACCAAAGGCATCAAAGCCCATTGGATAAAGAACGTTATAGCCCTCTAAACGCTTTTTACGGCTAACAATATCCAAAGCGGTATAGCTTCTTGGGTGACCAACGTGAAGGCCCTGACCCGAAGGATACGGGAACTCTACAAGCGCATAAAACTTAGGCAACGAATAATCGTCTAATGCCTTAAAGGTTTCCTGCTCGTCCCAAATTTTTTGCCACTTTTGTTCTATACTTTTATAATCGTATTTCATACTACCTATCCTCTTTATCAATAATTTCGCTTAAGTCGACCTGTTCGCCGTCACTCCAGATGCGGTCGAGCCCGTAAAACTCTCTTGCATCCTTTGTGAACACGTGAACTATAACCGAGCCGTAATCTAAAAGTATCCAGTTAGTAGCCCTGCCCTCTATATGAAGCGGCTCTATGCCTTGTTCACTTAGCTTTTCTTCAACCTCTTCCGAGAGTGCGCGAACGTGGGTTGACGAGGTTGCCGAAGCTAAAAGAAAATACTCTGTAATAACAGTAAGGTCACTAACCTTTATTGCCGATAAGTCGAGTGCCTTTTTGCTGTCAAGTGCCGCTGTGGCAGTTTCTAAAATTTTTGTTGTTTCCAAATTAATATCACGCTTTCAGTTTAATAATCGTTTAAGGTAGAATCTTCGGTAGGCATCCAATAATCGTTTTTGGTTTGCCCCGCCATTAAGTAAAGGTCGGGAGCTTTTACCTGGTCTATTGTAATTGGCTCGCCGTATGGGTTAAAGTGTTTGTTAAACAAATCTACATAATCGTCGCGGTGTATTGAATAATACGAAGCGCCGTAAGAACACGCCTGACCGGGCAGACCGAATATGTGAATGTTTTGTTTATCTAATTTTTTAGCCGCAAGCGCAAAAGCTGCGGTTTCATTTAAAGTAAGGTCGGTTTGTATCTGGCTAAAACAGCTGTTAGCTATTTTAAACACCTCGCCCGAGGACATTTTAAGAAGCTCGTTAAAGAGTGCAGAATAGAACTTTCTTTGCTGCTTAACACGACCTATATCACTACCGTCGTAGCCCTCTTCATCGCCGTAACGCTTACGCATAAAGCCTATGGCGTCTTTACCGGACATCTTAATTTTACCGGGGCCGATGTTATAAAACTTTCCAAGATTTATTGGGTCTTCTATACGGATTTGGCTTTTAAGATTCATCTCTACTCCGCCGATAGCATCAATTACGTTTACCGCGCCCTGAATAGAGAATAGAACGTAATGGTCTATAGGAATTTGTAGCTGGTCGGAAAGGCAGCGACGAAGTGCGTTTATTGGAAGCTCGCCTTCACGCGCATTTGGGAAAACCGAGTTGATTCGGTTGCCGCCATAAATGGTGTTTACATAAGTATCACGCGGGATTTGAAGCATACTTACAGTGTCTTTTTTGTGGTCCATACAGACAACAACGATAACGTCGGTTTGTTTAGAGGACGTCCAGTCGCAACCTACTACCAAGAAATAGGTTACGTCTTCACTACCGCTTATCTTTAGCTCCTCAAAATCGCCAAGCTCACTCTCACTACCGTAATCGAGAGCATCGTATTTAGAGCCAAAAAGCCATTTTAGTATAGGCACATCTTGTAAGGTAGTATCGGCACTGCTAACATACCAACCCATTAAGCTTGAAAGTAGTACACAAATACCAAGCACCACAGAAATTGCGCTGTTAATAATTATGCGCTTAACATTACGTGGCTTACTATGGGAATGCGGAACAAGGGTAGTTGAGGAAATATCCTCGAACTCATCTTCCTCCGAATTGCTGCTAACATCCTCAAACATAAAGAAATCGTCTTTAATATCGGGGGTGTCGTTACCCTCGGGCATATCACCCTTGTTTTCAAATTCAAAATCCATATTTTTTCCCCTTAGATTATCCTACATACTCGTTGTATGCCGCCATTGTATCAGGATGAACGGGCATACCCTTGTTATTTAAATCCTCAACCGTAAACTTTAATGCAATTTGCATTGCCTTTTCTATGCTTTCTTCGACAGCTTCTCGCATTTCCTCTACACCTTCGTAATCGCGGTCGCGCGAGGTGTAATCAGCAAGATACAGCAAGAGCGCTAATTTTGACATATTTTTCTTTGCTGTGGTATGGTAACGAACTGCATCTATTATCTCATTATCCGTTATACCCAAAACCCTTTCCAAATATGCGCTGCCTATTATAGAGTGGTACAGCTTTGGTGCACCAAGCTCTAAAGCACTAAGTATTATACCAAAGTCTTTTGCAAATTTCAACTGTATATCACCCGGAGTATCCTTAAGCACGTCGTGCAAAAGCCCTGCAAGATACGCCTTTTCTTTATCGGCACCGTATCTATCAGCAAGGCGCACGGCTTCCTCGGCTACGCAAAGAGAATGATAATACCTTTTTTCACTTAGTCTTTCTTTTAAATGATTTTTATATTCTTGGATTGTCATATCGGTTTTACCTTTGTAAAGCTTATTGTCGGTTATATAATTATTAATTTCTTTTGAAACGATGTTATTATGATTTTTTCGAGCATCGGTTGAGGATATATCATTAGGTGTAATTTCAAGCTCCTCGATAATCCCACCATCTGCGCGTACCCTTTTTATTGCTTCGGTATACGCTTTCTTATCCTCACCCTCGCGGTAAACACAAATAATATTACAAAGTTTTATAAGCTCTTGATACTTATACCAAGTATGCACCGTTATAAGCATATCTGCGCCCATAACGAAATAAGGTGTATCGCCATACTTTTCTATATAGTCAAGCACGGTTAAATAGGTATAGCTTTTACCTTCCCTTTTAAGCTCTACATCCCAAACCTCTGTGCCTTTAAATTTATCTGCCACTATTTTGCACATATTGAGGCGGTGTGTTGCATCTGCCAATTCTCGACCCGCTTTATGCACAGGCTCTTTAGTTGGTACAAGCAATACCCTTTGCATACCGCCCTTAGTTAAGAGTGTTTCAATTATATGCTCGTGCATAAGGTGTGGCGGATTAAAGCTACCGCCGAAAATAGCGGTTTTAAGCATTATACCGCCCCCTTTTTGCTTATTATTTTTTATTGCTTTTGACGAGTACGATTTTTCTATCCTCTTTATTTTTTGCAGGTCTATACAGAATAAACCTATAGCCAATAACCTGTACCACGTCGGCACCTACTCTATCGGCTATTTCGTCTGCCGCCTCGCGCGAGGATTTTGGTGAGGTTTCTAACACGCGGCACTTAATAAGCTCGCGAGCCTCTAATGCCTCGTCAACTTGTTTTACTGTATTGTCACTTATACCATCTTTGCCAACCTGCAAAATGGTGTCCATACTGTTTGCCATTGAGCGAAGCTGAGCTCGTTGTTTTGATGTTAGCATATTTTTCTCCTTTTGGCTTTTATAATTATAACCCTACTGTTCGCTCTCGAAAAGTGAACGTGCAAAGCTTTCACTGTCAAAGGGTTGTAGGTCGTCTATCTGTTCGCCTACGCCTACAAATTTAACGGGTATTGAAAGCTCGTCGTGGATTGCAAGAACTATTCCGCCCCTTGCAGTGCCGTCAAGCTTGGTTAGAACTATGCCCGTAATATCGGCGGCGTTTTTAAACTCGCGCGCCTGATTAACCGCATTTTGACCGGTTGCCGCATCAAGCACCAAAAGACTTTCCATAGAAGCTTCGGGTAGCTCGCGCTTTATAACCCTATAGATTTTTGCAAGCTCGTCCATAAGGTTCTTCTTGTTATGCAGTCTACCTGCTGTATCACAAATAATTACATCGGCATCCCTTGCTTTTGCAGCAGCAATAGTATCAAACACTACAGCTGCAGGGTCACTCCCCTCAACGCTTTTAATCATATCTACACCTGCACGCTGGGCCCATACACCTAATTGGTCTATAGCGGCGGCGCGGAAGGTATCGGCAGCGCCTAAAATAACCTTTTTACCTTGCAACTTTAGGCTTGCCGCCATTTTGCCAATGGTGGTAGTTTTGCCCACACCATTTACGCCGATAACAATTATTATAGAGGGTTTGGTATCAAGCTTAAGACTTTCTCCCTTGCCTACGATATCGGCAACTATTTTATAAAGCTCGCCGTATATATCCTTGGGGTCGGTTATGCCAAGTTCTTTTACCTTAGCCCTTAACGCATCGGTAATACGGCAAGCTGTAGGCATACCGATATCACTCATAATAAGGGTTTCTTCGAGCTCTTCGAACAGCTCCTCATCAATTTTTGTAAAGCTGTTTAAAATACCCGTAACCGCGTTTACAAAAGAATCACGCGTTTTTTTTAGCCCTTTGTTTATTTTAGAAAATAATCCCATTAAAACTACTCCAAAAAATTATTTTGCGTCTTTAATACCAAGCTTGCGCTCAAGCTCTGAAACGTTAAGCTCTAAAAGCCTT
Source organism: Acutalibacteraceae bacterium (assembly GCA_045594795.1). Lineage (GTDB taxonomy): Bacteria > Bacillota > Clostridia > Oscillospirales > Acutalibacteraceae > UMGS1532. Next base: position 31,579 of record JAZNZF010000017.1, read on the forward strand.
GATACGCCTTTTTCCTGCATCGTTACACCGTAAAGCATATCTGCAGCCTCCATAGTACCTCTGCGGTGAGTGATGCAGATAAACTGTGTGGACGCATTCATATGGTGCATATACTCAGCAACCCTATCAACGTTAACCTCGTCAAGCGCCGATTCAACCTCGTCTAATAGACAGAAGGGTGGCGGGTTTACCATCATAATTGCAAAGTAGATAGAAATTGCAACAAGCGCCTTTTCACCGCCCGAAAGTGGCTCGATTTTAGACACAGTCTTACCGGGGATACGAACCGAAATATCTATACCACTTTCGAGAATATTCTCGGGGTCAGAAAGAACAAGCTCGGCTGCACCGCCGCCAAACAGGTCGGTAAAGGTTTTTTGGAAGTTGCGATTAATTTTTGAGAAACCGTCTTGGAACAGGTCACGCATAGTACCGGTAAGCTCGGAAATAAGCTTTTGCAGTTCTGCTTGTGCCTTTTCAACATCCTCAATCTGCTCTTTATAATACTCGTAGCGCTCTTTAACCTCTTTATACTCATCAATAGCCTCTACATTAATATTACCTAAAGCTTTTATTTTACCCTTTATTTCGGCTAATTCGCGACGTGCAGAAGGTTCGTCCTCGATAACGATATTGAGTGCCTCTGCCTCACCTCTGGTAAGCTCGTACTCGTCAAACAAACGCTTGATTATATCGTCGTACTCGCGTACCATTGAGGCTCTGCGTTCTTCTAAGCGCACCATTTCACTGGAAAGCTTTTCCTTATCGTCCAAAAGCTGACGCTCTTGTGCGCGAATCTTAACGCCCTGTTGCTCGGCAGCCTCGCGCTCGCGACGAAGGTCCTCTGCTTGCCTTAGTTTTTCCTCGGCTTCCTTTTTAAAACGTTCTATGTCCGCCTTTAATTCTTCGGCGTGCTTTCCTATGTTCGCATTAATTTCATTAAACTGTTCTAATTCTAACTGTAGCTGTGATACACGATACTCGCGGTCGCTTACGTCACTTTCCATCTGACGTAATGTTCGACCGATTTGCTCAATATCTTTTTGCAGTTCTACATTTTTGAGCTTTAGTGATGTTAATGTATCGGTAAGCTCGTCGCGTTTTTCGGCAATACCGTCTCTGCCACCCGAAATCTCTTGGATTTGAGCTTTCAAACTGTCTATTTTGGCAGTTAAATCTTGAGAATCACGCTTTGCTGTTTCAATAATATTGTTATTCTCTTGCTCGCGGTTTTCACAGTCGACAAGCTCTTTTTGTAAAAGCTCTAAGTTGTGAGCGTTTGTATTAACAAGCTCGTCTACGCGGCGTAGCTCGGCAAGAACACGAATTAAATCCTCGTTTGCAGAGGTTATTTCGGCCTCGATATTAGCTATATCGTTTTTAACCGAGTTAAGACTTTCTTCGGATAGTTTAAATTCGCCCTGCTTGGTTGCAAGTTTACTTTCAAGCTTTTTAGCTTTTTCCTCTAAAGCGGCAATTTCACCTGCTCTGCTTAAAAGACCCGAATGGCGAGAAAGTGAGCCGCCTGTCATAGAGCCGCCGGCGTGTACCTGCTGACCGTCTAACGACACTATTTTATACTTATAGCCAAACTTACCCGCAATGCTTACTGCAGAATCCAAATCCTCGGCAACTATTGTTCTGCCAAGCAAGGATACTGCAATTTCGCGGTACTTTTGGTCGCACTCTATAAGGTCGGACGCAATACCCACAAAGCCATAGCAATCCTCTAACTTTTTCTCGTCGATATATCTGCCCTGGATTGTGGCAACAGGAAGGAAGGTTGCCCTACCTTTTTTGCCCTCTTTTAACATTTTTATAGCGCGTTTTGCGTCGTTTTCGTTATCGACAACTATGTTCTGTGCGGCGTTGCCAAGTGCGGTTTCTATAGCAACCGAGTACTCTTTATCCACCTTAATTAAGCGTATAAAGGGGCCGTGAATTCCGCGCAAGGCTCCGCCTCCCGCCTCGTTCATAACCTCTTTTACTGCGTGGTTAAAGCCCTCCATATTGCGCTCTAACTCTTTGAGCATTTCAACTCTTCTGGCGTTATCCTCAATATCAAGGTGCAGTTTGTCTATCTCGGCTTTTAAGGTTGTAACCTTTTGCTCACGCGAGGTTAGACGCATTTTATAGCCGTCTTGCGAGTTGCGATAGCCAGAGAGTGAATCCTCTAACTCCTCGCGGTCGTGTTTTAATGCCTCTAACTCTTTTTGTTGCTCACCTAACACAGCCGTGAGTTCTGCTTTGTTTTCATTTATAGCGGCACGACGAGAAACAATTTCACCGATAGCGGTTTCGGCCGAAACGGTACGCACCTGCATATCCGCGCTCTCGGCAGTAGCAGAATTGAGCTGTAATGCCAAATCCTCAATCTGCTTTGAAAAGCCCTCGCTTTCGGTTACAAGGCGGTTTAGCTCGTCACTCTTTGAAAGAATTTCGCCCTCGTTTTCGGATAAAGCTTTTTTCTTTTCCTCTAAGCGAATACGTTCGTTCTCGATGTTTTCTTTAGCCGTTTCGTCAGAGCCCTTTAAACCCTCTATTTCAAAGTTAATACGCTCTATATTGCGGTTATTATGTAAAACCGTATTTTGACCAACCGCAATTTCGCCCTCAGTTCTTGCGGCGGTTTCCTCAAGCTCGGCTGCCTCGCGGCGTTTGTTTTCTATTTCGGTTATTTTCCTTGCATTTTCTGCCGCGGCGTTTTCCTGACTCTTTTCTATTTCGGTTAGTTTTGTGTTTATATCATCGTACTGTGCTTTGGTTATTGTTATTTTCTTATCCTGATTACGCAGGGTGTCTTTAGAGTTATCGAGCGCGCGCAACCAAAGACCGATTTCTAACTTTTTACGTTCTTCACGCAGACCTAAATACTTCTCAGCCTTTTCGCTTTGCAGTTTTAGAGGGCCCACACGGGACTCAAGCTCTGAGAAAATATCACGCAGACGTACCATATTTTCAGCCGCTGCATCAAGCTTGCGTTCTGCCTCTATTTTTCTGTAACGGTAGCGCGAAATACCCGAAGCCTCTTCGAAAATATCGCGACGTTCATGGGGCTTTGCGCCAACGATACTGTCAATTTTACCCTGACCTATCATTGAATAGCCATCACGTCCGAGGCCTGTATCCATAAACAGCTCGTTCACGTCGCGCAGACGCACCGATACACCGTTTATTAAATACTCGCTTTCGTGACTTCTGTAATATCGCCTTGTTACCGCAACGGTGTCGTTATCAAAATTAAGGCTTCTATCGGTATTGTCTATTGTAAGCGTAACCTCGGCAAAGCCCTGTGGACGCCTTGTATCCGAGCCTAAAAAGATAACGTCCTCCATACTCGAGCCACGCAGACTTTTAGTTGATTGCTCACCAAGAACCCAACGCACCGCGTCGGAAATGTTGCTTTTACCGCTTCCGTTAGGACCTACAACAGCAGTTATGCCCTTGCCGAACTGTAGCTGAGTTTTATCGGCAAAGGATTTAAAGCCTTGAATGTTGATTGATTTAAGCAGCATTTCTTTTTACTCCTCTTTTATTTTTACATTATATATGTTAATTGTATTATCGCCCTTTATTTTTATATGGTAACCAAGGCTTTCGAGCGTCGTTATATTACTGCGCTTTTGCCCCGTTGCCTTTGAAATTTCCGAAGGATTTACAAAAACGGTATAGTTACCGCCCTTTTTACCCTTTAATTGCTTTGTAATTTCTTCTAAATATATTTTAGATTTCGTTATTTCGCCAAACGCCGAATGCCAAGGACCCGCAACAAAAGCTGACGTATCAATACTATGTAGCCCTAAGCGTATAACATTTATGTTGTTTTTATAAAAAATCTTTAAAAGCTTTGCGCAAAGGCTTGCGGCACTTTCTACTGTTTGTGGTGCATATTCGCCCTTTTCATAAGCCTTTGCAAGATAGGTGTTTTTAAGCACCACAGTTGGATATATACGAACGGTGTCGGGGCTTAGCTCTGCTATCTTTTCAGCCGTTTTAATAGCAATATCATCGGTATCACCCAAAAGCCCTGTCATCATTTGAAGACCTAACGCTATACCACTTTTGCGAATTAGCCTTGAGGCTTTTACAACGTCATTAGCCGTATGTCCCCTGCGATTTATTTTGAGCACCTCATCGTCCATACTCTGTGCGCCAAGCTCTATAGCCGTTACACAGAAACTTTTAAGCTCGGCTAAAACATCCTCGTCTATACAGTCGGGCCTTGTGGAAATGCGTATGCCACAGACCGTGCCGTTTTGGACGTACTTGTGTGCCGCGGTTAAAAGTTCTAATCTATAGTCTTTTGGGATTGCCGTAAAGCTGCCGCCAAAAAATGCAAGCTCGGTGTTTTTGGGGTCGTAATGCGGATTTTTTAAGGCTTCGCTTACTGCGCTATCTACAGTTTCTGGGGTTGGCGCATCAGTTTCGCCTGTTATGTGGTTCTGGTTGCAAAAGCTACATCTGTGCACACATCCAATGTGTGGCACAAAAACCGAAATGTTTGCGTGGGCGCTCATAATATCTCGCCCATAAGCTCTAATGCCTGACGTGCCGCCTCTTGTTCGGCACGTTTTTTGCTACCTGCAGAGCCCTTGCCGATTACGTTGGAATTCAGATGCACCTCTATAGTAAAGGTTTTTGCGTGGTCGGGTCCCTCTTCGCCCACTAAAACGTAATCTAACTTTTCTTCGGGGTTTTTCTGAATAAACTCTTGCAAATAGGTCTTATAATCCTTAAAAGCAACGCTTGCCATACAGTTAAGTTTTTTATCTATAAAGCGTAAAACGTGCCTTCTTGCAGGTTCTATACCGCCATCTAAATACATTGCCGCCAAGACCGCCTCAAAAGCGTCTGCCAAAATTGAGGGACGCTCGGCGCCGCCGCTTTGTGCCTCTCCCTTGCCGAGCAGTAAATAGTTACCCAACTCTAACTCTTTTGAAAACTCATACAATGAGTTCTCGCACACCAAAGAGGCGCGTATTTTGGTAAGCTCGCCTTCGGGCAGGTCGCGGTAGTTTTGGAAAATATGCTCTGATACAATTAAGGACAGTACCGAATCACCCAAGAACTCTAACCTTTCGTACGAGCCGCCTTTAATCTTTACCTCGTTTGCGTAAGACGAGTGCGAAAGTGCATGGCGCAATAGGTTTTTATTTTTAAATTTATAGTTTAATTTTTCTTCTAAACGTTTCATTCTTCTTCGTTCTCTTTTAGCATCTTTATTTTTGTTTCAAGCTTTGCTACGGTATCGGTTTCGATAGCCGCTTTTAGCTTGCCTATAGCGTTGCAGAATGCCACGCTGTCGGAATTGCCGTGTGCTTTATAAACAGGCTTTTTAACGCCAACTATTGGTGCTGCGCCAATTTCTTTATAATCCATAGTTTTCTTAAGCACCGACAGTTCCGGCATAACCATAGCCGCCGCTATTTTAGTTTTAAGGTTTTTAGTGAACGCGCCCTTTAACATTTTAAGTATTGCCGAAGCAGTACCCTCTGCCATTTTTAAGCAAATGTTACCCGAAAAGCCGTCCGAAACCGCAACGTCGCAAGCGCCAAACATAAGGTCACGCGCCTCTACGTTACCTATAAAATTAAGCTCGGACTCTTGTAAAAGCTTATATGCCGCAAGCTGAAGCTCGCCGCCCTTAGTATCCTCTGTGCCAATATTAAGTAATGCGACCCTTGGGTTTTTAATGCCCATAACGTTTTCGGCATAAACACTTCCCATAACACCGAACTGCAAAAGCATTTCAGGTCTGCAATCGGCATTTGCGCCCTCGTCCATTAAGAAAAACTGCTTACCCTCGATAGTTGGTAGTGCCGAGCCTAATGCCGCACGTTTAATACCCTTAATTCTTTTTACAATAAAGGTACTGCCTACAACAAGAGCTGCGGTGCTGCCTGCCGAAATAAATCCGTCGCCAACGCCCTCGGCAACTGCCTTTAAGCCAACCGCCATAGAGCTATCTGTCTTTGATTTTATTACTGACCTTGGGTCGTCGTGCATAGAAATTACGCTTTGTGCATCTAATATTTCTGTACCGCTTATGTCAATACCGTTATCTTTAGCGCATTTTTCTATCTCCTCTCGGTTACCCGAAAAGATAATATCTATGCCCCACTTATTCTTAGCAGACATAGCGCCCTCTATCATAGCCTTTGGCGCGTTATCGCCACCGAAAGCATCAACTATAATTTTCATACCCATCTCTCCATTCTTAATGAATTAAGAAATATTTTTATCATACCAGTCCAATGCGCGCTTTGATAATGCTGCATAACGCTCGCGCTTATCCTTTATTTTTTCCTTAAGCGGCGGTATAATACCAAAATTTGCACCCATTGGCTGAAAGTTTTTTACAGTGCTATCGCTGATATAACCCGTTAAAGCGCCAAGCATTGTGTAGTTTGGAAGGCTTAAAGTGTCTTTCCCTAAAACCTTTGCAATAATGCTTTTTGCCGCAATTATGCCGCTTGATGCCGATTCCATATACCCCTCTACTCCACTTAACTGACCGCAGAAATAAAGGTTAGGATAATCTTTACTGCTAAAATCGGAATTCAGCAGACGCGGACTATCTAAAAACGAATTGCGATGCATTACCCCATAGCGTACAAACTCGGCATTTTGGAGCCCCGGTATCATAGAAAACACCCTTTTTTGCTCGGGGAATTTAAGGTTGGTTTGAAAGCCAACGAGGTTATACATATTAGCTTCCTTATTTTCGGCACGAAGCTGTACTACCGCCCAAGGTCTGTGCTCTGTGTTAGGGTCTACAAGGCCTACAGGCTTCATAGGGCCAAAGCGCGCCGCATCCAAGCCTCTTTTACAAAGTATCTCTATTGGCATACAGCCCTCGTAAACGGTAAGGGGTTTATCGAAATCCTTTAGCGGTGCCGCCTCGGCGTTTATAATTTCATTATGAAACTGCTCGTACTCTGCTTTATTAAACGGACAGTTAATATAATCATCTTCGCCCCTGCCGTATCTTGCAGCCCTAAAAGCCTTTGACATATCAATGCTATCTGCTGTAACTATAGGTGCCGCCGCATCGAAAAAACTTAGATAATCGGTGCCGAAAAGACGCTTAATATCCTTAGCCAAGCCACCGTCGGTTAAAGGGCCCGTAGCAATAACTACGTATTCGCCTTTGGGGATTTCGGTTACCTCGCCCTCTATAACGGTTATGTTTTTATGTGATTTTATTTTTTCGGTAATAAGCTTTGAAAATATATGCCTGTCAACCGCTAAAGCACCGCCTGCGGCAACGCTGCAAACGGCCGCGGTATCCATACATATAGAGCCTAAGCGCCGCATTTCTTCCTTTAAAAGACCTGCCGCAGACTCTATCCTTGCAGCCTTTAAGGAGTTAGAGCAAACAAGCTCTGCAAATCCGTCTATACTATGTGCAGGACTTTTTTTGTGGGGCTTCATTTCGTAAAGCTCTACCTCAATATCGGAATTCGCCAATATCCAAGCCGCCTCGCACCCTGCAAGCCCTGCGCCTATTACCTTAACCTTCTTGTTAGCCATTTATTTTTTTGCCTTTTTTGTAGTTTTCTTTTGCTCTCTTGTAGGGCAGTCGTTATTCATACAGAATTTTCTGCCCCTGAAGCCGCTTATAATAAAGCTTCCACATTCTTTACATACTTCGCCCGTAGGTACACCAGGGGCGGCAAAATCGCACTGTGGATAGTTTGAGCAACCATAGAATTTTTTGCCTGTTTTTTTAGATGCGCGGCGAAGTAGCTTTGCACCGCATTTTGGGCAAGGTTGTTTAACCTCGTCTTCGGGTACAGGCTTGGTGTTTTTACACTCGGGGTATCCAGGACAAGCCAAGAATTTACCGAATCTACCATTTTTAACAACCATTTTCCTGCCACATTTTTCGCAGATTTCCTCGGTCTCCTCATCGGGAACCTTTACTCGCACACCATCTAATTCCTTTTCGGCGGCGGTAAGGGTTTTTGCAAAGCCGCGATAGAACTCGTCTATAGTTTCTACCCAATCGCGATTACCGGCACCAATTTCATCAAGGTTATTTTCCATACCTGCAGTAAACTTTACATCTACTATAGATTTAAAATATTCGGTCATCATATTAGAAACCGTGGTGCCAAGCAGGGTTGGATGAAGCTGTTTTTTAACACGCTCTATATAATTGCGCTGCAAAATATTTGTAACTATAGGCGCATAGGTAGAGGGTCTGCCTATGCCGTTTTCCTCTAATGCTTTTGTAAGGGTAGCCTCGGTATACCTTGCGGGAGGTTGGGTAAAGTGCTGTGTGGGCTCTATGCTTTTAATGCGCAGTATCTCGCCCTCGGAAAGTGCGGGTAAGGTGTTTTCTTTGTCAGTGCTTTCATCATCTCTACCCTCTTCGTAAAGCGCGGTAAATCCATCAAACTTAACGCTATAGCCTGTTGCCTTGAACACATAGCCGCCTCCTACGATATCCAAAGAGGTGGTATCCTGAACGCAAGCCGACATTAAGCTTGCAATAAAGCGTGACCATATAAGGCGGTAAAGCTTTAATTGGTCGGGTGTTAGTGCATTTGCAATCTTCTCGGGTTCTAAGTCTATTAAGGCTGGACGTATAGCCTCGTGAGCATCCTGTGCGCCCGATTTTGTTTTGAAATATCTTGGACTCGAGGGAAGATATTTATCACCCCAACGCCCACTTATATACGAGGTTGCCGCCGCCCTTGCTTCTTCTGAAATGCGAAGCGAGTCGGTACGCATATAGGTTATAAGACCGGTGGTTCCAAGACCCTCAATATCAATTCCCTCGTATAACTGCTGAGCCACACGCATAGTGCGTTGACCTGTAAAGCCGAGCTTACGTGCTGCCTCTTGCTGTAAAGTAGAGGTAATAAAGGGTGGAGCAGGCTGTTTATTGCGTTTGCCTTTTTTAACCGAGGATACCTTGAATTCAGCGCCCTCTAATTCTGCCATTACCTTATCTGCCTCAGACTCGTTATTTATATCAAGCTTCTTTTCGCCCTCTTTTCCGTAGAGCTTTGCCTCAAAGGTTTTTCTTTGATTTAAGAACTTTGCATCAATACTCCAAAATTCCTCGGCAATAAACTTGTTTATTTCTTCCTCGCGGTCGACTATAAGCTTTAATGCTACCGACTGCACACGACCTGCCGAAAGCCCACTTTTAACCTTTTTCCAAAGAAACGGGCTAAGCTTATAACCAACTATTCTATCAAGCACACGGCGGGCTTGCTGAGCATTAACTAAATCTAAATTAATGCTATGCGGATTATCCATACCCGCCTTAACACCTGTTTTGGTGATTTCGTTAAATGCTATTCGGTTGCTTTTTTCTTGGTCTAACTCTAAAACGGTTGAAAGATGCCACGCAATAGCCTCACCCTCTCTATCAGGGTCGGTTGCGAGGTAAACAAAATCGCTGTTATTTGCGGCTTCCTTGAGCTCTTTTATAACCGATTTCTTATCACTCATAATTATATAGTTGGGTTTAAAACCATTTTCTATATCTATACCTATTCGGGATTTAGGAAGGTCGCGTACGTGACCTACAGATGCCATTACCTTATAATCCTTACCAAGATATTTTTGTATGGTTTTGGCTTTTGAGGGTGACTCAACTATAACTAATTTTGACATATTGGAGTGCTCCTTAAAGAAAATTTATATCAATTTATTTTATGCAATACCTTGACCCCGGCATTGATTTTATATATCCCATTATTTCAAGCTTTGTAAGGTTGATAAGTACGGCTGAGGTTGGAAGGCCTGTTATAGCAACTATATCGTCGACTATAATTCCGTTTTCATTGATAACCGAATAAACCCTCGCCGTGTCTCCCAAAAGCTTCGACAAGACCTCTGACTTATCAGTTTTCACTGCCCCTTGTTTTTTTTGCAGGAATTTTTGTTTTTTAGTAGGCAATTTTTTTGTGGTTGGCTTTTTATTAAGCTCGCCACTTGCTATTTCGTAAAGCTCTTTTAAACGTGGCTTTGATATATCATTAATATTGCTAAGGCTTACCCTCGCGGTATAGGGTTTTAGCATGGCCTCTACTGTGGTTAGTGGAATTGCCCCTTCCTCTAAAAGCTTTGCCGTGCCTTTATATTGTGGCAGATTGCCGCTGCCCTCAAAAGCATAAACCTCTCTGCCCTGCTCTGCTGCTTGATGGGCGGTAATTAAGGTTCCGCTTTTCTCCCCCGCCTCTATTACGGCGGTAATGTCACATAATCCTGAAAGCACGCGGTTGCGCAGATGGAACGAGTTTTTATCCTTAGGCATATACTCGGGTGCAAACTCGGTAATTAAAAGACCGCCCCTTTTGAATATTTTATGCCTGAGTTCCCGATTTTTAACGAGGTATCCGCTTAGTAGTCCGCCGCCGGTTACTGCAACTGTATATCCGTTTACCGCCATAGCGCCCATATGCGCGTAAGCGTCGCCGCCTACCGCACCACCTGAAACTACCGCAACTTTACAAAGTGAAAGTCTTGCAGAAAGCGAAAAGGCAGTTTTTGCGCCTACCTCACTTATCTCGCGTGGGCCTACAACCGCAACGGTTAAAAGACTGTCGAGGTCTTTTATTGCCCCGATACTGTATAATACCACAGGTGGCGCGTATATATTCATAAGCTTTTTAGGATAGCCAGCATGTGCATACGGGGTTATGGTAATCCCCTTTTGGCTACACTGCTTTATAATTTTATCTGCGCTATCGATTAACCCTTTGCCGTGCCTTGATATTTGCGCATCGGTAAGGCCTAAATTGCGCAACTCTGATTTTGTTGCATTCTCTATCCCATTTGGATTTTTTATACGGCCTAACACCTTTGCGGTGTTACTGCTACCGTATCCTAAAAGCTGCTGAAGATACACCCAAGACCGCATTACTCTGCACCTCTTGTAAGCTCGAAGATAAGTATTGCGGCGGCAGCGGCAGCATTTAAAGACTCTGCCCTGCCCGACATTTTTATGGTTATTCTATTAGAAATTTCGGTAATCTCAGGGCTTAGACCGTTTGCCTCGTTACCGATAAGCAAAACACTTTTGCCGCTTGGTGTTACGCTTCTAACATTATTAGCATGGGCATCTACAACCGAGGCATAAAGTGTTGCGCCGTTTTTAGATAGCTTTCTAATATCTTCAAAAAAATTATTGCAACGAATTATTGGCAAGCGCAACAAAGCACCCATACCTGCGCGCAAAGATTTGGGCGAATACGGGTCGCACGAGTCGGCGGAAATATAAATACCCTTAACCCCAAAAGCCTCTGCCGAACGTGCTATTGCGCCAAGGTTTGTGGGGTCGGCAGTTTTTTCGAGACCAATATAAAGCCCGTCGGTTAGTGTGTCATTAAACTTTGGAATAGCACAAATTGACACCACACCCTGAGGATTTACGGTGTCGCTTAGTTTTTGCATAACATCTTCGCTTACCGAGAATACGTTTTGCACGCTTTTGGTAATTTCACCGAGTGCCTCACTATGCTCTTCCTCGAATTTTAGGGTGTAGAAAACGGTATCTGCTACCATATTTGTACGCGCAGCATCACGACAAAGGCGCAATCCTTCTAAAAAGAACATACCTTTTTCGCGGCGTTCTTTAGCGCTATCGCGCAGTTTTACTGCCGCTTTTATACGCGGATTAGAAACACTTACAATATCTGTAGAAACCATTTTTACACCTCCAACAAAAGCCTATACATATAAATATATATGTAAGCGCTAAAAAAGTAAAGAGAAATTTTAAAAAATTTACATTTAAGGTACTGCAATACTTCCTTAAATAGTACAAAAACAACGCCCGTATACGCGAGCGTTGTACTTGTGTTTTTTTATTTAAGGGCTGCCTTTGCCTGCTCTACTAAAGCGGTGAAGCCGGCAGCATCGCTAACTGCGATTTCAGCAAGCATTTTTCTGTTGATTTCAACACCTGCTTTTTTAAGGCCGTTCATAAAGGTAGAGTAGTTCATACCATTTATCTTAGCAGCAGCAGAAATACGGGTAATCCACAGACGGCGGAAATCACGTTTCTTCTGTTTGCGGCCTACGTAAGCGTAGTTGCCTGATTTCATAACAGCCTCTTTAGCTGTTTTGAAAAGTCTATGCTTTGCGCCAAAGTAACCCTTGGCAAGCTTTAATATCTTTTTTCTTCTTTTGCGAGTAGCCATCGCGCCTTTTATACGAGCCATTTGATATAACCTCCGTTTTTATTTTTGTGATTATTTGTAAGGAACCATCTTCTTAACAGCTGCTGTGTTTGTTACGTCTGCAACTGTAGTTTTACGGAGATTTCTCTTACGCTTGGTTGTTTTTTTGTTAAGAATGTGTGATTTGAATGCATGCGCACGCTTTACCTTGCCGGTAGCGGTAAGCTTAAAGCGCTTTTTAGCGCCGCTGTGTGTCTTGATTTTAGGCATTTTAATATCCTCCTTAAATTTTAACTATTTTGCGGGTTTTGGTGCTAAGAACATTAGCATATTGCGGCCTTCCATTTTTGCGGGTTTTTCGACAACGCCGAACTCCTCGCAATATACGGCAAACCTTTGCATTGTATCATAGCCGATTTCGGGATGACCAAGCTCTCTACCTCTAAAGCGAATAGAAACCTTAACCTTATTACCACTCTTTAAAAACTTGATAGCGTGATTGCCCTTGGTTTCAAAATCGTGCGTGTCGATTTTAAGACCTAAGCGGATTTCTTTAATTTCTACCACCTTTTGGTTTTTCTTGGCGTCTTTCTCGCGCTTTGCCTGTTCAAACCTATACTTGCCGTAGTCCATAATTTTGCATACGGGTGGCTGAGCATTTGGTGCAATTTTTACAAGGTCGAGATTCCTCTCTTCTGCGGCGGCCAATGCATCCTTTGCGGACATAATGCCGAGCTGTTCGCCCTCGCTTGTAATAACGCGAACTTCTTTATCCCTTATTTCTTCGTTTATGCACAATTCTTTTTCTTTGCTGCTAATGGTTACGCACCTCCGTTTAAAATATACAAAACACGGGCAGATTTACTCCGCCCGTGTGTAATAAACCAAAAGCCGTGTGTACGGTTTTTTAGAATATTGACCCTGCAAGACTTGTTACCCGCAAAGGTGAGAACGGAGAGTTCTGCTTTGTTTTACCTAAAGATTATACAGGCATTGAAGCCATTTGTCAATACCTTTTTTTAAAAATATTTTTAGCTGTTCTTTTTCACGTATTCTTCCAAGGTTAAGCCGCTTTCTTTTATTTTCTTTGCGTTTTCCTTGCCTACGTATCTATAATGCCACGGCTCGTAAATAACTCCCGTTATGTCCTGAGTAGAAGGCGAGTATCTTAATATAAAGCCGTACTCTGTGCTATGCTTCTGAAGCCATTTGAAAGCCTCGGTGCTCTCGAACGACTGCTCTACCGAGTTAAAGTCTACCGCGAGACCTAAATTGTGTTCGCTAGTACCTGGTCTTGCAACCTCTGTAGCGGCACCCTTTAAAGCTTCTTCTTCCGTACAACCGGGGTTATATAACCTGTACTCTGCTACCTCGTTGCTATAAAGCATTTGTTGATAGTCGTATGTGCGGTGTGCAGAAATAACCGAAAGTGAAACTCCGTCTTCCAAAGCAGCCTCGCACATAGCGTTTAAGTAGCCAACCGCCCTTGCATCAAAAAGCTTGCCTGCACCGAAACGGCTGTCTATCTCGGCAACATCTACCTGATACGAGGTATGCAACGTGTTCCAAGGATTAACAAGTGTTAGCTGCCAATCCTTGCCATTATTATTCTTGCGGTCTACAGACACAATGCCTGTAGGATTCTTAATATCCGAAGGCTTTACGGTAGCATTTGCCCACTTGTCTTTTTTAGTGCTTGATTTTTTAGACGAGGTATTGCTTGCCACAGAATCCACCTCACTTGAAGTTACTGTTTCTACTTCCTGTGAAGATGTTACCTCGGTTGTAACCGAGCTGTTTACAGCTTGC
>JAZNZF010000018.1:0-70633 GCA_045594795.1 Acutalibacteraceae bacterium
GACACCGTTCGAGTATTTCTTCGCCACCGCCGCGTGACGAAAAATCTCCCCCTGCTGCGCAGCAGGGGGAGATGAAAGAATCTATTCATTTAACTTATTCTTTTTGTTTTTTAGTCTGTCTACTTGACAGGGGGCACATTAAAATTCGCTTTGCTCTAAAAAATTATAGATTATTAGTTACACTCTGCAACAAGTGGACCTGCAAGTTCTTTAAGGTAGAAAAGTTTGCCGGGCATTGTTGGAATGTAGGATGATGGAATCCAACGTGTTGGACCGTGGCGTAAGGTCATCCAGAAGCTCATACCCTGCCATTGCATACCGCGACCGAGTGCGCCGTCGCAACCGCCGATGATGTAATCAGCTTGTAGGAACAAAGCGGGGCCGATGGTGTTTGCTCTGCAAGGAACAAGTGTTGTGCGAGATTTGAAGCTTGTAATTGCGTTCTGCTCGATGGTTAATGGGTGGAGCTTTGCGCCGATGCGGTAGGGTTGTGCCTTCCACTCCTCGTCAGAGCTGAACTCTGCTGCGAACTGAGGCTCCCAGAATGCGATGTGGCACATTCTACCGATACCGAATACAAGAACAAGTCTTGCGCCTGCATCTTTTAGTGCCTTAATTTTCTCGGGGTATGTAGGAAGATTCTCTTTAGTTGCAAAATTGCGCTGCTCTTTTGGAACGGTTAACTCGCCAAGTGGGTTGAAGAGAGCCTGCTCCATTGCATTTTGGAAAGCAGCGGGGTCATTTGAAGGAAGTGTGTTGCCCTCGCCGTCTGCCCACTCGTCCATATTAAAGGTATAAACGTGGTCGCACTTAATGTTCCACTCTTTTAAGAAGAACACAGCCCACTTATACATACCCATAGGGCCAACGGGAAGAATCATTGCAAGTTTCTCACCGCGCTCTGCAGAGGTTTTAATCTGTAATGCGATTTCGTGACCCATATAGGTGTCGAAATTATAGATGTTGTCGCACTCTACGGGGGTGAAATCCTTGTGCCAGAAGCTTTGACGTTCGCTTACCTTGTTGTCGGGGTTGCAGCACTCGTCGATTTTTTCCATATCCCAGCCTGCAGGATAGAATCCGTCGAGTAGTGAGCCTTTAACAGTGTCATTAAAATTCATAACAATTCTCCTTTATATTATGGTAATAATCTTGTTGTGGGGTTTCTTAAATTTGCCTTAAGCCTACGGAAGCCCTCCGCATATTTTACACCGCACTGCATACCGCGGAAAGCAGCATAGGTACGAGTGTTTTCAAGGATATCTACGCCATCGTGGTCGCGCAACCAAACAAGCTGACTTTCGTGACAGGCGAGCATTTTAAGCTTGGTCTCAAGCTCGTCGGTAATATCAACGTAGTATTCGGGTTCGCCGTTAACGTCTGCAGCGTTTTCCATATAGAAAATAGGGGTTACGTCTGTAGGTTCGCCAAGGTCGGTTCTGTAGTGTGGAACACTTGCGGCAAAGCTTGCGGCAAAAGCGAGTTTTCCAACTGCTGCGTGGTCGCGCATATAGTCGTCTGGCGCGTGGGTGATGATGAAATCGGGCTTGGCTTCTCTGACAACAGCAACCAATTTATCGTGCTGCTCTTGGCTGCTTTCGTCAATCATAAGGTCGCCAACGTTGAGAGTAACCGTTTTGAAGCCTGCAAGTGCGCCCGAGGTTTTTGCTTCTTCGATACGCATTTTGCCAAGCTCGTCGGGCATAATTTCAACGTGACCCATATTGCCGTTTGCAACGTGGCATACCGTAACGTTGTCGCCGCGCTTTTTACAGCGAAGCAAAGTTCCTGCACAGTTGATTTCCATATCGTCGGGGTGACAGGATATTACAAGAACATTCATTTAAAACACTCCTTTATATATTGACTTTATTTTAATAATATGGTAGCATTACTCAGAGAGGCAAATCAATACATAATTGTATGGTTTTGTTATATTTTTGTAAAGTAGGTGTGGCTATGCCCGAGCGCAAGCAGTTGAAAAATACTATAAGCATTAAGGGTATATATTCAATACATTATTTTGAATTTAAGTCTGACTTCTCATTTGGCGGCGAGGCGCATAATTTTTGGGAGCTTGTGTATATCGACAAGGGTGAGGCAATAGTTACAGCAGGGGACAAAACCTTAACTTTAGGCGAGGGCGAAATAATTTTCCACAAGCCTGGTGAGTTCCATTCGATAGCCTCTAACCCCGAAAACCCGCCAAACGTGTTTATAATTACCTTTGATAGCAGTTCAAAAATAATGCAGCTTTTTGCAGAACGTCAAATAAGTGTGCCAACGCCCTTTAGAAAGTACATTTCCGAAATGGTTGCAGACGGTAGGGAAGCCTTTCACTTAACCGATGATACACCCTATAGTGAGGGCTTGGTTGAGCGCGACGAAGCCTATATCGGCAGTCAGCAATTAATCAGGCTTAACCTTGAAATTTTGCTTATAAAGCTTGTAAGGTTTTTCGAGCTACCAAAAAAAGAGCTTAGCAATTCCGACGGCTACGACAGGCTAACCCGCGAGGTTATAGATATGCTTAAGAATAATATATACGGCAGACTCACGGTTGAGGAAATTTGCCGTCAGCTACGGTTTAGCCGTACATATCTATCCTCAAGATTTCGCGCGGGGACGGGCAAAACTATAGTTGAGTATTTTACCGAGCTTAAAATTAGCGAGGCTAAGTATCTTATCAGAAAAGATAATCACACCGTAGCCCAGATTTCCGACTTTTTGTGCTTTGAAAATCCGCAATACTTTTGCCGAGTGTTTAAAAAGATTACCAATATGACCCCAACCCAGTATAAAAACTCGGTATCGTATAGCAAAGGCATTTAGGGTTGACACAAATTGGCAAAAAGGTTATGATAAAGGCGCACCAAAAACAGCGCCCTTATTGGCATAGCTTTAGTATATTTAAAGGACTGAAAAAATGACTGTAAACGATTTAGCAAAAAAGAAATTGTTTTTATTTGATTTAGACGGAACGCTTTATTTGGGCGACCGACTTTTCACTTTTACAAATCCTTTGCTCGAAACCATAAACAAAGAGGGTAAAAGGTATATGTTTATGACCAACAACTCGTCTAAAAGCATAAAAGACTATGTTGCCAAAATGCAAAGGCTTGGGGTAGCGGCTAACGAGAGTGATTTTGTTACCTCTTCAGAGGCTACTATAGAGTATTTGAATGCTCACCACAAGGGTAAAAGGCTTTATGTTCTCGGCACCGAATCGCTAAAAAGTGAAATAAAAGATGCGGGATTCGAGATTACCGATAATCTTGGTTTGGTGCAGGCGCTTATAGTAGGCTTTGATACCGAGCTTACCTTTAAAAAGTTAGAGGACGCTTGTAGGCTTTTGTGCGAGAATCCTGACCTACCGTATATTGCAACCCACCCCGATTACGTTTGCCCTACAGAGTATGGCTTTGTGGTGGATTGTGGCAGTATAATAGACGCTATATATAATGCCACAAAGGTAAAACCTGTGGTTATTGGTAAACCACAACCCCTAATGGCAGAGCTTGCAATGAAAAGGGCGGGCGTAACACCCCAAGATACCGCCGTTATAGGTGACAGAATTTATACAGATGTTGCTTGCGGAATAAACGCGTCTGCTACGGGTGTGCTTGTCTTAAGCGGTGAAACCACAAAAGAGGTGTTAGAGGCTTCCGATATAAAGCCTACGATAGTGCTAAATAGCGCTGAGGAATTATTAAAAGCGCTACAGAAATAAAAAGAAACTGCGTTGTTTTTTGACAACGCAGTTTTTATATGTATAGTTTTAGTTACCAAGTGATTTTTTAACGCTAACCGAAACGTCCTCGTTATAGCAAGAGAACATATCCTCGGTGTCTTTGTGGTTTAGCTTTGGTGTAATAAGGCTTACAAGGGGCACTAAGATTAAACCAACGAGCATAGCAATAGAGCCCGAGTATAGCGAGTTTTTAAAGACGAACGAAAGCACAGGTCCGCCGACGGTGAACACGCCGAGAGAAATAAGCAGTTGAAGGAGCTCTAAGCCGGTACCAAATATAAAACAGGCAATAACCGAGGCTTTGGTGGTGCCCTTCCAGTATAAGCCGTATAAGAAGGGGGCCAAGAACGCGCCTGCAAGTGCGCCCCACGAAACACCCATCATCTGTGCTATCATAGCAAAATTGTAGGTGTCTTTTAGTATTGCGAGTACGGCAGATACTATTATAAAGAATATAACGAATAGTCGCATAATAAACACCTTCTTCTTGTCGTCCACCTGCTTTTTGCTAAGTATAACATCAAGTGTAAGGGTCGACGACGAGGTAAGCACAAGGCTTGAAAGGGTAGACATTGATGCCGAAAGCACAAGCACAATAACTATTGCAATAATAGCATCGGGCAGAGAGGACAGCATTGTTGGTATAATTTTATCAAACTCGCGGAAGGTAGAAGGGTCGGTGGTAATTTTATCTGCATATAGTCTGCCAAAGCCACCAAGGAAGTAGCAACCGCCCGCAACGATAATCGCAAAAACTGTAGAAATAATAGTGCCTTTTTTAATTGCGTCTTCATTCTTTATAGAGTAGAACTTGCCCACCATTTGTGGCAGACCCCAAGTGCCAAGCGAGGTTAGAATTACAACTATAAGTAGGTATAGCGGCTGTGCGCCGAAAATAGATGTAAAGGCACCGGCATTACCTGTAGTTTCGGGGTATGTGGATTCAACGAGGGAGAGCTCGCCAATAGCGGCCGACAGTCCACCGTTATCGGCAAGTACAGCGGCAATAACGGCTACAATGCCACCAAGCATTATAATGCCTTGTATAAAATCGTTAATAGCAGTTGCCATATAGCCGCCGAATATAACGTAAACTGCAGTAAGTGCCGCCATAACTAAAATAATTACAACGTATGGTATATCGAATGCTATATTAAATAGGCTTGAAAGACCGTTGTAGAGTGATGCGGTGTAGGGGATAAGGAAAATAAAAACTATAATAGAAGCTATAATTTTAATTGCGCCCGATTTATAGCGAACACCGAAGAATTCGGGCATAGTTTTGGTATCGAGGTGCAGTGTCATAACACGGGTGCGGCGGCCTAAAACAGACCAAGCAAGCAAAGAGCCTATAAAGGCGTTGCCAAGACCTATCCAGGTGGAAGCCATACCAAAGTTCCAACCAAACTGACCTGCGTAGCCAACAAAAATAACCGCCGAGAAGTAGGATGTACCAAATGCAAATGCGGTAAGCCAAGGGCCAACGCTACGTCCACCCAAAACAAAGCCGTTAACGTCAACGGCAGATTTGCGTGTATAAAGACCCACACCTATCATAAGGCCAAAAAAGCATACAAGCAAAACTGCGGTTAGGATAACTGAGGTTGTTGTCATAAAAATTTCTCCAATCTAATGGCGGATTATAATATAATTCATTCCTTCCCCGCCATTAAAGGTAAGAACGTTTCAGATGGTTTAATAAAAGGCAAGGCGGTATAAAACAAAAACGCCCTACGGAAAAATCCGTAGGACGTAATAAATTACGTGGTACCACCTCGGTTTATCTTAAGGTTTACACCAAAAGACCTTAGCAAGCAGCCATCACTGCTTTAAGCTGTAACGTGCTAACACGCCGTGAATTTTAAACACGGAACTCGTGGTATGTATATTTGCCACACCCACCGCTAATGCCTTGCAGCAAACGGCATCTCTCTAAAAACGGACAAGGGGGGTTACTCATTACCAGTCACAGTTGATAGTAGCATTTTACCACCAAGAAAATATTTTGTCAAGAGTGAATTTTAAAAAATGAAGCCTAAATTTCGCAAAAATAGAATATTCTGTATATTGATTTTTTCGGTAATTTATAGTACAATATAACTAATAAATTACTAAAGTTTGCGCGTTTTTGTGGCAAACTTTAATAATTTAAGTCTAACGCGGCAAAAATATTAAATTAAGGGGTATTATAATGGAGAAACAAAAACGACCATTCGGCATTCGCGATAGTATTGCGTATGCCGCAGGCGACCTTGGGTGCAATATGAGTTTTGCGCTAAAAGGCACCATGTCTATTTTCTGGACACAGTTTATGGGTATGGACCTATGGTATGCATTATTGCTTATCGTGGTTCAGGTTTGGGACGCTATCAATGACCCACTTATCGGCTCAATAATCGACGCTGATAGACGCACCTACAAACGCAACAAGTTCTTGGCTTACATATGGGCAGGCTCTATAGGCCTTATTATCGGCGGCGCTTGTTGCTTTTTGCCCTTCCCCAACGCACCCGTCTTAGCTAAGGCTATCATCTTTATTGCCGGCTACGTGGTATGGGATGCATTCTACACCGTAGCAAACGTGCCTTACGGTTCACTTTTATCACTTATTTCCAACGATGTTAAAGACCGTGCTTCGCTTTCTGCTTGGCGTTCGGTTGGCTCTATTTTCGGAAATATGCTACCTATGGTAATTCTTCCTTTTATTATTTATGATAAGGACAACAACCTTATTGGCGAGCGCGTATTCATCGCCGCATTAATTATGGGCGCACTTGGTTTTATCTGCTTCCAGTTTATGATTCGCAACACAGTTATCCGTGTTGAAACTAATGTTACATTAAATGAAGAAGCACCTAAATTCAACGTAATTAAGGCATTCGGCAACTTTGTTAAAAACCGTCCCGCAGTTGGCGCAACACTTGCCGCTATGGGTATGTTTATCGGTATGCAGGGTGCAACTACCGCTGTTACCGTTGTGTTCCAGTCCTACTTTAAAAACGTGCAGATTTCGGGTATCGTTCAGCTTTTCGCTATGATTCCTATCGTAGTTTTCACCCCACTTGCTCGTAATGCTGTTGCAAAGTACGGTAAAAAAGAACTTGCAACCTTTGGCTCTATCTGCTCAATGGTGGCAGGTCTTGGACTTTTTGTAGTTATCCCCAACAATACAGGTCTTGACCTACTAATATATATAATTTGCCAGCTCATTTACTCGCTTGGTCTGGGTATTTATTCCACAGTATCGTGGGCTATGATGGGCGACGCTATCGATTATAACGAGTGGAAAACAGGCAACCGCGAGGAAGGTACAGTTTATTCTCTGCACTCCTTCTTTAGAAAATTAGCACAGGGCATAGGTCCTTCGCTTGTTCTTATAGTTATGGTAGCTTTCGGCTACGTAGGCGCTAACGAGGGTAATCAGGTTTGGGAGGTTGCCGTTAATATGCGCTATCTTGTTGCCGCAACCTTTATGTTCTCTGCAATACTTCAGTTCATCGGCTTAGGTCTTGTTTATAACCTTGATAAAAAGACTCTTGCTAAAATGAACTCAGAACTCGGCCGCAGCACTGAGGCATAATATAGCTTAAACGTTTAGCGGTGTCCGACTGCGTATCTTTAAGCGCTCGGGCACCGCTTTAATAAAGTTAATTATCAGTTCACATATTTTTTAGCTTAAGACTGTAAAATAAAAGCATAAAACATTTTGGAGGAATTAAATTGAGACAGATTTATAATCTCAACAACAAATGGGCGTTCACAAAGGAGGTTGGCGAAATTCCTACCGCTATTGATAATACTTGGGATTTTGTTAATCTACCGCACAGTTGGAACGCTATTGACGGACAAGACGGCGGCAACGATTACTATCGCGGCACCTGTCACTACGCTAAAGAGCTCGATTTAGCCGAGCTTCCAAAAGCCGATAAATATTTTCTTGAAATTTGCGGTGCAAACTCGTCTGCAGACGCTTACCTTAACGGCAAGCATTTAGCACATCACGATGGTGGTTACTCCACCTGGCGTGTGGATATTACCGAGGCTTTAGGCGAAAACAATCTTTTTGTTATAGCAGTAGATAACGCACCTAACGAAACGGTTTATCCCCAAATGGCAGACTTTACTTTCTACGGCGGATTGTATCGCGACGTAAATATTATCTGCACAAACGAATCGCATTTCGATTTAGAGTATTACGGTGGCCCTGGTATTATGGTAACACCTACCGTAAACGAAAAGGACGCAAATATTGAGATTGAGGTGTTCGTTAAAAACGGCAAGCTCGGTCAGTCTTTGCGCTACACCATTTTAGATAAAGAGGGTAAAGAGGTTGCATCTAAAGTTTGCGACGACAGCAAGGTAAACCTTGAAATTCGCGACGTAAACCTTTGGCACGGCAGAAAGAACCCATACCTTTACACCGCTACTGTAGAGCTTGTAGAGGACGATAACGTGCTTGATAACGTGTCTACCCGTTTTGGTTGCCGTACCTTTAAAATTGATGCCGATAACGGTTTTATTCTTAACGGACAGGAGTATGCTCTGCGCGGTGTATCCCGCCATCAAGACAGATGGGGTGTGGGTAACGCGTTGACCCGCGAGCATCATAAAGAGGATATCGAACTAATCTACGAGCTGGGTGCTACTACAATTCGTTTAGCACACTATCAGCACGACCAGTATTTCTACGACCTTTGTGACGAGTACGGACTTGTTATCTGGGCAGAAATTCCGTATATTTCAAAGCATATGCCAACAGGTCGCGAGAACACCATAAGCCAAATGAAAGAGCTTATCGCCCAAAACTACAACCATCCGTCTATCGTGGTATGGGGACTCTCTAACGAGATTAGTATCGGTGGCTCAAGTGATGACCTTTTAGAGAATCACAGAATACTAAACGACCTTTGTCACGAGATGGATAAAACAAGGCTCACTACTATCGCCGCCGTTTCAATGTGCAAAATGGATGACCCATATCTCCAAATTCCCGATGTGGTTTCTTACAACCACTATTTTGGTTGGTATGGCGGAGAAACCGATATGAACGGTCCTTGGTTCGATAAGTTCCACGCAATGCACCCCAATATTCCTATTGGTTGTTCAGAGTATGGTTGCGAGGCTCTTAACTGGCACACATCCGAGCCAAAGCAGGGTGATTACACCGAGGAGTATCAGGCGTACTACCACGAGGAACTAATCAAGCAGTTGTTCACCCGTAAATATATGTGGGCAACACACGTTTGGAATATGTTCGATTTTGGTGCGGATGCCAGAAACGAGGGCGGCGAGAACGGACAAAACCACAAGGGTCTTGTTACCTTTGACCGCAAGTACAAAAAAGATTCTTTCTATGCTTACAAGGCTTGGCTTTCCGACGAACCCTTTGTACACCTTTGCTCAAAGCGTTATATCGATAGAGTAGAGGATGAAACGGTAGTAACTGTTTACTCAAATCAACCCGAGGTTGAGCTTTTTGCAAACGGTGTATCGGTTGGCAAGAAGACTGCCGAGGACCACTTCTTTAAGTTTACAGTTAAAAATGAGGGCGAAACCAAGCTCGAAGCTGTGGCTGGAGAATGTAAAGACCAAAGCGTTATCCGCAAGGTAGATACCTTTAACGAGGAATACAGACTTGTTGAAAAGGGCGCTATACTTAACTGGTTTGATATCGAAACTCGCGAAGGTTACCTCTGCTTAAACGATAAGATGAGCGACATTCTTTCTACCTTAAAAGGCAAAATGCTCTTTATGAAACTAATGGCAAAAATGATGGGCGGCAAAAAAGGTAAAAAGGGTGGCAAAAAACCTGAAGCAATGGGATTTGAGGTTAATTCCGATATGATGAGTATGATGGGCGGATTTACCGCACTTAGACTCTTTACCCTTATGGGCGGTATGATGGACGTTAACTTCACAAAAGAAGAACTTTTAAAGCTTAATAAAAAGCTTAATAAAATTAAAGTACCTAAGAAAAAATAAGTAAAACAAAAAATCGCAGTTAGGCATTAACGCTTAACTGCGATTTTATTTTGTTTCAAAACCGATTTAAGTTTCGAGGCTTTGGCTACATTAGAAGCTCATAAATAGCGAAGATAAAAGTATAAGCACAATGCAAATAGGTGCGAAATACTTAATAACTACAACAAACAACTTGCGGCTTTTGAATTTTGAGGAAAGCTCTACTTCTTCTATAATAGCCGCGGGCTTTACAAAGTAACCAATCATAACACAGGTTAAAAGGGCAACTATCGGCATAAGCACGCTGTTGCTTATAAAATCGAAGAAATCGAGGAACTGATAACCTAAAATTAAAACATTATCCCAAATGCTGTAACCGAATAAGGATAGCAGACCTATAGCAATACAGCCTAAGAATACAACAAGGCAGGCAATCTTGCGTTTTAATTTAAGCTTATCTTGAATAATAGAAACGACGGTTTCCATAAGTGAAATAGACGAAGTAAGCGCCGCAAAAAGCACAAGCAAGAAGAATACTGTGCCGATAATGGCGCCGCCCGTCATGCTGCTAAATACCTTAGGTAATGTAATAAACATAAGGCTTGGGCCTGCTTTTAGCTGTGTTGGGTCCGAAAAAGCAAACACGGCAGGGATAACCATAAGACCTGCCAAAAAGGCAATACCTGTATCAAAAATTTCGATATTACGTACCGAGCTTTCAAGGTTTACTTCCTTTTTCATATATGAGCCGTATGTAACCATAATTCCCATTGCAAGCGACATTGAGTAGAAAAGCTGACCCATAGCGGCAAGCACGGTTTTAACCGAGAATGCGCTGAAATCGGGTTTTATGTACCAAATTACACCTTCCAAGGCACCTGGCATACACATAGAATAAATGGCTATAAAAAGGGTTAGTACAACCAAAACGGGCATCATTATTTTGCTAACCTTTTCAATGCCCTTTTCAACACCAAAAAGAACTATAAGCGCGGTAAGTCCTAAGAATATTAAAAACCAACCGATAGGCTCTATAGTAGAGGACATAAAGTTACCAAAGAAGCCGTCAGTAGCAGCATCCTTCATACCGCCAGAAGCGAACACAACAAGGTATTTTGTAACCCAACCACCAATTACGCAGTAGTAGGGGAGAATTATAACCGGCACCAAGGCTGCAAGGATACCTACAAAGGAAAAGCGTTTATCAAGCTTTTTAAAAGCGCCAATAACGCTAAGCCCTGTTTTTCTGCCTATTGCAATTTCGGCAGTCATAAGTGCAAAGCCAAAGGTAACGGCTAAAATTAAATAAACAAGCAAGAATATGCCGCCGCCATATTCAGCCGCAAGGTAGGGGAAGCGCCATATATTGCCAAGACCTACCGCAGAGCCTGCGGCCGCCAAGACAAAACCAAGCTTACCCGTAAAGGAACTTCTGTTTTCTGTCATAAGTAATCTCCAATCTGTTGTAGCCTTTGTGAAAAAAGGTTAAGGCAACAACTATTTTTATTAATTATGCCATACTTTTCTAATAATTACAAATGTTTTTTATGTTTTAAGGTAGATAGCCCATAAAAATTCCTTACAAAAAAGGTGTTCATTCGCCACTTTTTTATTAAATTTCGGGAATTTTGTAATAATTTTTGGACGAAAAAATATTAAAATTTAAAAATTGCCCCCACCTTGCACTTAATTTACGGGTGAATCTGCACAGTTTACTACCTAAAAAAGAGAAAAATATGTATAAATTTAGCCGATTTTCACAAAATAGATTCATAGGCTAAATATGTTTAATTTTTTACCATATTTATGAAACACAATATATTGTATATACCAATATAAAAAATACAATATATTGAATATTTGTAAGCAGCTATATTTTTGGGGTCAAATTTGACAGTAATTTTCACAACGTATAGTCAAATTGCACAAAGAATTACAGAAAAATTACAGCGAACAACCCTTTTATTACAGGTTTGTAATCTTTTTTGACGCTTAAAACGATACAAAGTTTGTCAAAAATGCCGATAAAATTTTCATTTTTTAGTGTTGACTTATCTCATTTCAGCCTATATAATCCTAAAGGTCGGTGCGAAAAGGCTTATTTTTAATTTGCTTTTCGGCTGACACGCGGTAGAGCGACTGTGCTTATATATATATATGTATGGTTGATACGGCTGCCGACCGTTTTCTGCTGTGTTACAATATTTTAAAAGGAGAGTTCCATGATTAAGAATTTGTGCGGGCGTATAAGTTCTGCGCTTCGTGGCCATAGAAAAGCCCTTGCGGTTGTAGTGATGGCTGCGGTTGTAGTTGCAACTATACCTGTTCAGTTTGTTAAATCTGTTTCTATTCTGGACGGCGACAAAAAAATTAAGGTATATTCCTACAACAGCAACGCAGAGGCTATACTTACCTCTAACTCAATCGAAATCGAAAAGAACGACAGTATAAAGGTATCTGATAAAACTTCATCAGATATGACAATCGAAATTAACCGCGCATTCCCCGTTACCTTAACAGTAGGCGAAAAAACCGAAACTATCGAGGTTACAGGCGGAACGGTTAAGTCTTTACTCCAAGCAAAAGGCTACAACCCCGACATTTATGACGAGGTAAACCACAAGCTTGAAACAAGCCTTATGGAGAATATGGTAATAGAGTACAGCGATGTTGAGTACATCACCTCTACTACCACCAATAAAATTGCCCATCGTACAGAAAAAATTGGCACAACCGAGCTTAAGGTTGGTCAGCGTAAGGTAGTAACCGAGGGCGTCGACGGTGAAGAACAAATCAGCACCATCACAAAATTCGTAAACGGTGTAGAAGCCGACAAGAGCATCACCCGTGCCTTAACCAAAAAGGCTGTTGCCGAAAAGGTTAAGGTTGGTGTAAAGTACCAAAAGGCAAACAAAAGCGCTTGGATGTCCGACCTCAAGTGTGATAAAGATATCCTGCTTGATAAAAACGGCAAGCCTATACAGTATAAAAGGCTTATAACCGGTGTGGCTTCGGCTTATTGTACGGGACACACCTGTTCTACCGGTGTAGCTGTAAAACAGGGCTACATTGCGGTTGACCCTAATATCATCCCCTACGGCACTGAAATGTATATCCGCACTACCGACGGTAGCTGGATTTACGGTTACGCAGTAGCGGCAGACACAGGCGGCTTTACCGCTTGGGGCAACACCATTGCCGACCTTTATATGTATTCTTATTCCGATGCAGTTAATTTTGGCAGAAGAAACGTAGAAATCTATATATTATAAAATGTAAAACAAGGAGCCATTAAAGGCGCCTTGTTTTTTTCTTAGAATATTTAAATTTTTTCACAGCAACCTACCTTTAAGTTTTTATCTCATAATATAACAAATTTCGCACAGCGCCTTTAGTGAAAATAGATAATATTTTAGCCGATTTTGCTGTCAAAATCTATTGCTTTGGCAGTACAAATCGCGTTGACAAAATACCCTTCATATGCTATAATAGTGTTTGTTGAAACACTGAGTGTTTCATATTGTGCATAGCACAATATGAGTTTGCGTATTACGCAAACAACAAAACTATTGCAATCGAATGTAGCTGACAAGCAAAATGCTTGTCAAGGGCAGAATATATTCTGTCCAAAACGGTTATAACCGTTTTCTACAATATAGATTATAATTCACTTAGGTTATATAACTGGCGGAATTAAGCAAGAAAATCTTGTGTGAAGTATAACCGATAACGGCCGACCGTCTGGGCATCTTAATTGCGCCAGAGGGTCGTTTATTTTTTTGCATAGTGTTTTTATGGCAAGGCTGCGGCTTCGCACAATGCCTTTTCGGTTTTGCTTTGCACTTATTCTTGCAAGGGCACAAAGCCTTGCTGCGAATTTCGTGCTGTGTAAAACACAAAAATTCATTGGCAAAAGCCTTGCGGTGCCACAAAAACACTATGCAATACATCCACTTTAAAAAGGGTATGCAGTACCCTAAATAGATTATGCAGAGAGTCGTTTTAGACAAGGCGGAGAACTTGAACAACACTTATGGGAAGAAACCTTTCTCAATTTTGGTTGGGAGAAAGACAATAGATAAAAGATAGTTGTTTTTGGGGGGTGGCAGAATGCTTGGGCGTATACATTCTATTGAAAGTATGGGGCTTGTTGACGGCCCTGGCATACGCGTGGTTGTGTTTATGCAAGGCTGTGAGCTGCGTTGTAAATATTGCCACAACCCTGATATGTGGCAATTTTCGGGCGGCAAGGAATACACCCCAGAAGAGCTTCTAAAAAAACTGCTTTCCTTTAAAACCTACTTTACCGCAAGCGGCGGCGGTGTTACCTTTTCGGGTGGTGAGCCGCTTGGGCAGCCCGAGTTCTTAGCCGAAATCCTGCGCTTGTGCAAGGAGGCTGGCATTCACACCTGTATTGATACTGCGGGTGTGGGCAAAGGCAATTACGACGAAATTTTAAAGAACACCGACCTTATTCTTTACGACGTTAAGCACTATACTGCCGAGGGCTATCGGGCGGTTACGGGCTTTAATATAGATAAAACCTTAAGCTTTTTACAAAAAGCAGAGGAATACGGTATTCCGATTATTGCGCGGCACGTGGTGGTGCCAAACCTTACGGATACCGATACACACATTTTAGGTCTTGCAGAGTATCTAAAGACCTTTAAAACCTTAACAAGCGCCGAGCTTTTGGGTTTTCATCTGCTTGGCAAAGAAAAATATATTGGTATGGGTATGGAGTATCCTATGGGCGAAACCCCGCCACTATCAAGGGATAAGTTAAGCTACTACCAAACCTTACTCGATAACGCATTAAAGGAGACTGAAATATGATAGATTTAACTACTTCACCCGCATGGGTAGGCTTTAATAGTGGCGAATGGCGCCACTTAGTAAACGTGCGCAACTTTATTCAGCGCAACTACACCCCATATGAAGGCGACGATAGCTTTTTAAAAGGCACAACCGAGCGCACAAATCGTGTGTGGGAAAAGTGCCACGAGCTAATAGTCGAGGAGGTTAAGCGCGGAATAATCGATGTAGAGACCAATGTTGTTTCGGGCATAGATAATTTCGAGCCCGGCTACATCGACAAAGACAACGAGGTAATCGTGGGCTTACAGACCGACGCACCCCTAAAGCGTATTGTTAACCTTTACGGCGGTATGCGTATGGCTAAATCGGCTTTACAGCAGTACGGCTACGAGCTTAACCCCGAAATTGAAAAGCATTTCACCGAGTACCGCAAAACGCATAACGACGGTGTTTTTGATGCATATCCAAAGCGCGTTCGCGTTGCAAGAAAAGCAGGTCTTTTAACAGGTCTTCCCGACGCGTACGGTAGGGGCAGAATTATCGGTGACTACCGCAGGGTTGCGCTTTATGGTGTAGATTACCTAATCGAAGCAAAACAGATGGAATTAGACACCTTTGACGGTGAAATGACCGACGAGCGTATCCGTCTGCGCGAGGAGCTTAGCGAACAGATACGCGCCTTGCAAAAAATGAAGGCTATGGCGGCGCGCTACGGTGTTGATATTTCTCGTCCTGCCGCAACCGCTAAAGAGGCGGTACAGGCGCTTTATATGGCTTACCTTGCAGGTATAAAAGAAAACAACGGCGCGGCCACCTCGCTTGGCAGAACATCTACCTTTATAGACATTTATATTCAGCGCGACCTTAAAAACGGCATACTTACCGAGGAGGGCGCACAAGAGCTTATCGACCAGTTTGTTATAAAGCTTCGCCTTGTTCGTCATCTTCGTACACCCGAATATAACGAGCTTTTCGGCGGTGATCCCACTTGGGTTACCGAGGCTATCGGCGGTATGGGTGTAGACGGCAGAACTATGGTTACTAAAACCTCGTTCCGTTTTCTTCACTGCTTAAAAAATCTTGGCACCGCACCCGAGCCAAACCTTACGGTTCTTTGGAGTCGCGACCTACCCGAAAACTTTAAAAAGTTCTGTGCTAAAATGAGTATTGAAACCGACTCTATCCAGTACGAGAACGATGATATTATGCGCCCCGTTTACGGCGACGACTACGGTATTGCCTGCTGTGTTTCTGCAATGCAAATAGGCAAACAGATGCAGTTCTTCGGCGCGCGTGCAAACC
This sequence comes from Acutalibacteraceae bacterium, assembly GCA_045594795.1. Lineage (GTDB taxonomy): Bacteria > Bacillota > Clostridia > Oscillospirales > Acutalibacteraceae > UMGS1532. Next base: position 15,833 of record JAZNZF010000018.1, read on the forward strand.
TTGCAAAAAGCTTGCTTTACGCAATAAACGGCGGTGTTGACGAGATTAGCGGCGTTACCGTTATCCCCGAAATCGCGCTAAACACAAGCGAGGTTTTGGACTACTCCGAGGTACTTGCAAGCTACAAAAAGGTGCTTAGCTATGTTGCATCACTTTATGTAGACACCATAAATATCATCCACTTTATGCACGATAAATACGCATACGAGGCAAGCCAGATGGCACTTCACGATACCGTTGTAGAACGCTTAACCGCCTTTGGTGTTGCAGGTCTTTCGGTGGTAGCAGACTCGCTTTCGGCAATTAAATTTGCCAAGGTTAAGCCCATTCGTAACGAAAACGGCATTGCGGTTGATTTTGAAACCTTGGGCGAATTCCCCAAATACGGTAACGACGAGGATTTAGTTGACGATATAGCTGTTGAAATTGTAAGCTATTTCTCTGGGGAGCTTAAGCGTCACGCACTATATCGCGGCGGCATACACACCCTGTCTGCACTAACCATTACAAGTAACGTAATGTACGGTAAAAAGACAGGCTCTACCCCTGATGGCAGAAAACTTGGCGAGCCTTTGGCACCCGGTGCAAACCCAATGCACGGCAGGGACGAAAACGGAGCTTTGGCATCGCTTAACTCTGTTTCAAAAATTCCTTACCGCAACGTTTGTCAAGACGGTGTTTCCAACACCTTCTCTATTGTTCCCGAGGCGTTGGGCAAGGATATAACGGCTCGCATAAACAACCTTTACGGCATTTTAGACGGATACTTTGCCAGAGCTGCCCATCACCTTAACGTAAACGTGCTTAACCGCGAGGTGCTAATCGAGGCTATGGAGAACCCCGAAAAATACCCAACCCTTACAATTCGCGTTTCGGGTTATGCCGTAAACTTTAGCCGACTTAACCGCGAGCAACAGCTTGAGGTAATTAAGCGTACCTTCCACGAAAGTGTTTAATAGATGATATTTTCAAAGGAGTAATTAAGAGAAAATGGAATATATCTACTTTTGTTTAGAAGCTCTACTCGGATACCTTTTGGGTTCGATAAGCTTTTCGGTTATACTAACTAAAATTAAGTACCGAAAAGACGTTAGAGACGAGGGTAGCGGCAATGCCGGTGCAACTAACGTGGCGCGTGTTTTTGGAATGAAGGCAGGTCTTTTTACTCTGCTTTTCGATATACTAAAAATGGTAATCCCTATGGCAGTAGGCTTAATTTTGAGCGGTCCGTGGGGCGTAACCGTTGCGGGTGCAGCAGGTATAATCGGCCATTGTTTTCCAATATACTTTAGCTTCCGCGGTGGCAAGGGCGTGTCAGTTGCGGCAACTATTGCTATGTTTATCGACTGGCGCGTTACGGTGTTGTCACTGCTTGTGTTTATAATATCGATGGCAATTACCCGTATAGTTTCAATCTCGTCTTGCCTTGCGGCATTGTCGGTGGCAACACTTACAGTTGTCTTTTGCTATGGCGAGGCGGCACCCATTGCTTTGGCGGTCTTCACCGCGGCGCTTGTAATCTTTATGCATCGCGCAAACTTAGTAAGGCTCGTAAAGGGCGAGGAGAAAAAATTCAGCCCTAAAAAGTAGGTGTAATAAATGCAGAAAAAGCTTTGTGCTTTGCTTTTGGCTTTGGCGGTAATAGTGTTTTCGGGTTGCGCAAACAATACCGAAAGTAAAACCGCTATATACTTTGATACTGTTGTGTCACTTTCGGCAGAGGGTGGCATACCAAGTGGTGCTTTTTCACTTTGCGAAAGGTACGATAAGCTTTTATCTGCAACCCACCAAAACAGCCAAGTATATAAGTTAAACAGTCAAGGTGTGGCTACGGTGGATAGCGAGGTAGCAGAGCTTATAAAAACCGCTTTATACTACTGTGAGCAAAGCGAAGGCAGGTTCGATATAACCGTTTATCCCGTAAAGCAGTTGTGGGATTTTAAAAACGGTAAAGTGCCAACCGAAAGAGAAGTTGCGAGAGCGCTTGGCAGGGTCAATTATAAAAAAGTTAAGATAAAGGATAACGAAATAACCCTATCGGGCGGTGCGCAAATAGACCTTGGCGGTATTGCAAAGGGCTATGTTGCCGATAGGTTAGCAGAACTTTACGTAGCAGAAAACAAAGGTGGAGTTATCAATTTAGGTGGCAACATAATGCTACCTAAAACCCGTAAAAAGCCATATAAAATCGGCATAACAGACCCTAAGGATACTACAAAAACCGCCGCGGTGGTAGAGGTAACCGACGGCGCAGTTGTAACAAGTGGTACCTATCAGCGTAGCTTTACTAAAGATGGTAAGCTTTATCACCATATATTAGATACCGCCACAGGTTACCCCGCAGAAACGGGTATAGCTTCTGCTACCATATTAACAGAATCAGCTACCGCTGCCGATGCACTTTCAACAACAGTTATATGTATGGGCAAGACCGAGGGGCTAAGGCTGATTAATAGCTTAGAAGATACAGAGGCGGTAATAATAACCGATAGCGGCGAAATACTGCTATCAGACGGTCTTGAACAAATTGAAGATACAATAAAAATAAAATAGAAAATATGTAACGAGGCAGAACGTGTCGACAAAAGGCGGCTATGTTCTGTCTTGTTTTATATTTGTTACAAAAATCATAAAAAAGTGTTTCTTTTTTGTAATATGTGTGTTATAATTATCATGTATGATTGTGCGCAAAAAATATATAGGAGGCGGCAGATGTGAAAAGGCTTTTATCCTTAATGTTAGCGGTTATTATTTGCTTCTCTTTTAGCGGTTGTAACTATCTACTTGGCGAGTCGGATAATCTGTTGCAGGCTCCAAGGCCAGACGGTACGCTACAGAAAATTCAAAAAGCGCTAAAGGAAACCTCCCTTAAAGACGGATACAAGCTTAAATCTGCCAAAAGCGGTAGCTATCGTGCGGCGTACATTCTAAAGGATATAAACGGCAACGGCAAGGAAGAGGCAATGGTCTTTTACACCGTTATCGAGGGCACAACGGAAACCCTTAATTTTACTGTTTTACAAAGCGATAACGATGATTGGTCGGTAGCCGCTAACACCACTTTAAGCGGTACTAACATAGAACGCGTAGATTTTGGTGACCTCGACGGTGACGGAAACGAAGAGGTTATAATTGCTTGGAACATATATGGCGCACCCGAAACAAGACTTTCGGTTTTCAGTATGGTGGGGTTACAGCCTAAAGGTATTTTCGAGCAAAGGTACACCGATTTCTGCGTTTATGATATGGACTCAAACGGTAGTGACGACCTGCTTATATTCACCATTGATACCATCGAAAAACTCTCCTACTGCTCAATATATTGCGGCGGTGACGCGGGGGTTCAAAAGATGGGCGAGGTTAGGACCGATAAAAGCACAGTAGGGTACAAAAACATACGCCGTTCGGCAGTAGACGGCAACCCTGCGCTTTTTGTGGACTGCATTTTAAACGAGGGTGGACTTTTCACCGAGCTAATAACCTACCAAAACGGTAAACTTTTAGCACCTCTTTATCAGCAGTCGGGCCAAAGCAGTCTTACCACAAAGCGCAATCAGGATATAATCTGTGGTGATGCCGACGGTGACGGGGTGGTCGAAATACCTTGCGGCACCGTTATGCCAAGCGGCAACGACGTGCAAAACTCCTTAAGCTTAATAGAATGGAAACAGTATAGCGGCGGCACGCTTAGACTTAAAGAACGTAGCGTGGTTTCCAAGGCTCAGCAGTATAAGGTGCTTATAAAAGAGGAATGGCTCGGAAAATTTGCTTGTGTTGCAACCGCGGCAGACGGTATAGATTTTTATGAGTACAGCCAAAGCACAGGCAGAGGTAAACTGCTTTTCGGTATAAATGCAGTAAGTACGGAAAGCTATGAGGCGGAAAATTATAACGATTGGTTTATTATAACCCAAAACTACAAAACAGTATTTCTTGCAAAAATCACAACCGAAAAAAGCGGTCTTGGACAGATAGGCCGAAAAACTGTAAAAAAACATTTCAGCGAAAAAATTGTGGAGGAAGGCTAAAAAAATGAAGAGGGTTCTTGTTGTTGAAGATGAGGCGGCTATAAGAGAGTTCGAGGTAATTAATCTAAAGCGCGGAGGATATGAGGTTGTTGAGGCGGGCGACGGTGCCGAGGCATTGCGCCTTTTCGACGAAAGCGGCGGTGACTTTGATATAGCACTGCTTGATATTACTATGCCCGAGATGGACGGTTTTGCTCTTTGTAAAGAATTGCGCCGTCGCACACAGACACTTGGTATTATTATGCTTACCGCAAGAACTCAGGAAATGGACAAAATCAGCGGCCTTATGTTAGGTGCCGACGATTATATTACAAAGCCATTTAGCCCATCCGAGCTACTTGCCCGTGTAGACAGGCTTTATTGCCGAGTTGAAATGCAAAACGGCAAGGCTTCGGGCATATCAAGTGAAATTGTGCTTGGTAACTTCTCGCTTGATTTAAGGCGTCGCGCCTTGTCTAAAGCCGGCAAGCATATCGATTTAACCCAAGTAGAGTTCCAAATTGTAGAATATTTCTTTACCCATCCCGACACTCCGCTTGATAGAACCGATATTTTAAATCACGTATGGGGAACTAACTACTACGGCGACGAAAAAATTGTTGACGTTAATATCCGCCGTCTGCGTATGAAGGTCGAGGATAGCCCGTCAAGACCTAAATATCTCTTAACTGTTTGGGGAATGGGTTATAAATGGTCAACCGAAAACTAATAAATTAAGCTTTTAAAAGGCAGGTGAAATACTTATGGAAACCGTAATAAAGGTTAGGGGAATAATGACGCGTTGGCTTACTAATATTATGCTAACGCTTGTTGCCGTTGTGCTTATTATTGAAACTGCTTTCGGCTTTTTTGTTTATTCCTACTACTGCAATATGGCGCGTTCTACTGCCGACGGTTATGCAAGGTATTTCACAGGTCTTAGTTATAGCACAGCCGATAAATTTAACGACAACGCATTGGAGTATGTAGAGGAATTCCAACACTCCGAGCAGATGGTTGTGCAAATTTTAGACTCTATGGGCAACGTTGTGGCTGATACAAGCGGCTATTTATATAGTGATAGCAATATGCCCGACTACACTATGGCTCTGCAAAGTCACGACGGTGTAGGCTCGTTTACCGGTAAAGCGGCTTCGGGCGAGATGGTTATGTGCGAAACCTTTGTTCTTAACGATACAGGTAACGGTGTAAACGGCGCGGTGCGTTGGACAATATCTATGCGCCCCATTTACGTTAAATTCATAGTTGCTATGCTTGCGGCAACCCTTTTAGGTATAGTAATTGTTATAGTTGCAAGCTATATGGGTAGGTATTTTAACAAGTCAATCGTTGTACCCGTGCGCGAGGTTAGTAGCGCGGCAAGGCGTATTGCAATGGGTGACTTTAAGGCAAGATTAGAGGTCTCAAAGAACGACGAAATCGGCGAGCTTTGTGACACTATTAACTATATGGCGGGCGAGCTTAGTAATGCCGAACAGCTTAAAAACGATTTTATTTCGTCGGTCTCGCACGAGCTACGCACCCCTCTCACCGCAATTAAGGGTTGGGGTGAAACCTCGAAAATGTCTGTAGGCAACGACGACGAGCTTGTAGAAAAGGGTATAAACGTTATTTTAAGCGAGGCGGACAGACTACAGGGCTTGGTTGAGGAGTTGCTCGATTTCTCGCGCATACAGTCAGGTCGTCTTTCGGTACAAACATCGCAGATAGATATTGCGGGTATTATAGACGAGTCGGCAGAAATGTACGACGAAATCGCGCGTCAGCACAATATCATAGTCAAGGTAACAAGACCATATACCTTGCCCGCGGTAAACGGTGACTTTAACCGACTTAAACAGGTGTTCATAAATATAATAGATAACGCGGTAAAGTACACGGTTAGTGACGGAAGCGTTGATATAATAGTAACTGTCGAGGAGGGATTCATCCGCGTAGTTGTTAAGGATACAGGCGTGGGTATTCCCGAAAAGGATATAGACAGGGTTAAGGAAAAATTCTTTAAAGCCAACAAAACCATACGCGGCAGCGGAATAGGTCTTGCTTTGGCAGATGAAATATTAAGGCAACATCAAGGTCTGTTGTTTATAGAAAGTGTTGAGAACGAGGGAACTACCGTTACGGTTGTTCTCCCTGTTGCTCAGGATAATACAGGAAAGGAAGTGTAGGCAAATGGCAAAGAAAACATCGATTGGCGGACAGGCGGTTATAGAGGGCATTATGATGAAGGGCCCTAAAAAAACCGCGCTTGCAGTAAGAACTCCTGATGGCAGCATAGATATAGAGTACATCAAAGAAAAGCATTTGCGCGATAGGTATAAATTTTTCGGTTTGCCTATTATCAGAGGTACTGTAAACTTTATAGAGTCTATGGTTATAGGCTACTCGGCAATGATGAAATCTGCCGAGAAATCGGGCTTTACCGAAATAGAGGAAGAAGAAAAGCCAAAAGACCAAAAAAAGCAATCGGCATTAATGGGCGTGATTATGACCATAGCAAGCGTGCTTGGTGTAGCGCTGTCGGTTGTTTTGTTTATGTATTTGCCCGCAGTAGCCTTCGATTTAATTAACCGTGCGTTTAACAGTAATTTATCGGCATTTAAAGCGGTGTTTGAGGGCGTAATAAAAATGGCAATATTCATATTATATATGCTGCTCGTTTCACGTATGAAGGATATCAGGCGCGTTTTCTCTTACCACGGCGCCGAGCATAAAACTATTTTCTGTTACGAGGCAGGCGAGGAATTAACGGTAGAGAACGTTCGCAAACAAAGTCGTCTGCATCCGCGATGCGGCACCTCTTTTATGCTTTTAATGCTCGTAGTGGGCATACTGCTTGGCATAGTAATCACTTGGTGCTTCCCATCACTTCAGCTTTCAAGCTTTAGGTATTTATGGGTGCTTATAAAAATATTAATTTTGCCCGTTATATGCGGTGTCGGTTACGAGCTTTTAAAGATTTGTGGCAAACACGATAATAAACTTACACGTGCCATCTCTGCGCCGGGTATGTGGATGCAAAAAATTACCACAAACGAGCCCGATGACAGTATGATACAGGTGGCTATAGAATCACTAAAAGCGGTACTGCCCCAAAATACGCAGGAGGATAACTGGTAAATGACACTCCTTGGCGCAAAGAAAAAGGCGGTGCAGATTTTAGACTCGGCAGGTATCGAAGATAGTACCTTTGAGGCAGAGCAGTTAATAATGCACGTGCTGTGTATTAGCTTATCGCAACTGCGGTTAAGGTATAACGAAGAGATTACAGCCCCCGCCGAAGAAAAACTTTTCGAGCTTGTAAACCGCCGAGCCGAGAGGTACCCCTTGCAGTATATTATAGGGGAGTGGGAGTTCTATTCTCTGCCCTTTAAGGTTAGTGAGGATGTCCTTATTCCAAGGGCAGATACCGAGCTTTTGGTAGATACCGCGCTTGATTTTATAGGCGGCGCAGAGGATTTAAAAATTATAGACTTGTGCTCGGGTAGCGGCTGTGTGGCAATAGCTATTGCGGCAAACACAAAAGGCTGTGATATAACGGCTGCCGAAAAATATCCGAACACCTTAGAACTGTTAAAAGAAAACATAACGCTTAATAGAGTAAAGGTTACACCGCTTTTGTGCGACGTTTTAGAAGAACACGGGGGCGAGTACGATTTAATTGTAAGCAACCCACCCTACATAAAAACCGATGTTGTTGATACTTTGGAAAAAGAGGTATTGTCAGAGCCAAGGGTGGCACTCGATGGCGGTGTCGACGGACTGCTGTTCTATAAGGCTATAGTCGAGCTTTGGGTACCGCATTTAAAGAGTGGCGGCGCGCTTATAGTAGAGATTGGTTACGACCAAGCCGATGAAGTAACAGCATTATTCCGCAAAGTAGGTTTGCAAAATATAGAGTGTAAAACCGATATAAACGGCAACCAAAGGGTGATTATTGGGACTTTGCCCTTTTAAAATCATTGAACACTAATATGCTATATAATAAAATTAAATTATAGAAAATTAACTTTTAAATATAGGAAGGATTGATTAAAATGGCAACAGATAAAGAAAAAGCCTTAACCACCGCGCTACAGCAAATTGAAAAACAGTTCGGCAAAGGCGCAGTAATGAAGCTTGGCGAAAACGTTAAAATGAACGTAGAGCATATACCCACCGGTTCGCTATCGTTGGATGCGGCACTCGGTATTGGCGGTATCCCTCGCGGCAGAATAGTTGAAATGTATGGTCCCGAATCTTCAGGTAAAACAACAGTTGCTTTGCACTGTGTTGCTGAAGCACAGAAACGCGGCGGCACTGCTGCGTTTATCGACGTTGAACACGCGCTTGACCCAATATATGCTGCAAAGCTTGGTGTTGATATAGATTCGTTGCTTGTTTCTCAACCTGACACCGGCGAGCAGGCGTTGGAAATTGCCGAAGCGCTTATTCGTTCGGGCGCTATCGAAATAGTTGTTATCGACTCGGTTGCAGCGCTCGTACCCCGCGCTGAAATCGAGGGCGAGATGGGTGACAGTCACGTTGGCTTACATGCGCGTTTAATGTCACAAGCGCTAAGAAAGCTTGCAGGCGCACTTTCAAAGGCAAACTGCGCTGCAATATTTATAAATCAGCTTCGCGAAAAGGTTGGCGTAATGTACGGCAACCCCGAGGTTACAACGGGTGGTCGCGCGCTCAAGTTCTATGCAAGCGTTCGTATTGAAATCCGCCGTGTTGAAACCATTAAGGTTGGCGGCGAGTCTATAGGCAACCGCACAAAAGCAAAGGTTGTTAAAAACAAGGTTGCACCTCCCTTTAAAGAGGCACAGTTCGATATTATGTACGGCGAGGGTATTTCGCGTACCGGCGAAATTGTTGACCTTGGCGTTGAAACCGAAGTTCTTAAACGTAGTGGCGCTTGGTTCTATTATGGCGAGATGCGTTTAGGCCAAGGCAGAGATAACGCTAAGGCTACTTTGCAAGAAAACCCCGAGCTTTCTAAAGAAATTAGCGAAAAGGTTTTGGCAAAATTACAAGAGGCTACACTCTCTGAAAAGGCAAAACTACAAGAAAAAGCCGCCAAGAACGATGCCGCACCAAAGTCCAAAGAAACGGACAGCAAAACCGTAGATCCTGCTATGTCTAAAATCAGCATTGATATAGCTGTTGACGACGAATAATGATATTAACTCATATATCAGTACGCAGAAAGCACCTAACCGCGTTGCGCTTTTCGGAGGACTACCTACCCCAAGGCGCCGAGAAAAGTGATGACGGATGCTTGCTTATAGATAGTGAATACTGCGTGCAAAAAAACTTTAAGTGTGGCAGTTTGTTTACCGAGCAAGAGGTAGATGAGCTTTCATTAGAATCGCAAAAGATAAGAGCTAAAGCAAATGCGTTGTGGCTACTATCGCGCCGTGACTACTGCTCTGGTGAGCTACACAAAAAGTTAAAGGAAAAATTCATTATAGAGGCGGCAGACTATGCCGTTTGCCGTATGGTAGAGCTCGGGCTTATAAACGACCTAATGTATGCAAAACACCTTGCTGAAACGCTAATCGATATAAAAGGCGTAGCACCGCGACAAGCCCCATACTTAATGGCGCAAAAGGGTGTAGAACTTGCACTTGCAAAAGAGGTCGTGGCAGAGCGCGAGGACGACCCACGCGAAACAATAAAAAGATTAATCGAAACAAAATATGCGCGCAAGCTTAAAGAACCGCGCGGCACCGAAAAGGTTTTCGCCGCGTTACAGCGTCGCGGATTTTCCTTTAGTGATATCCGCGCCGCATTAGAGCTTGGCTGTAGCGATTTTACTAACGAGTAACAAAAAACGGAGAATAACTATGAGCTACAAAATCGGTATGGTGTCCTTAGGTTGCCCTAAAAATCAGGTCGACGCTGAGGTAATGCTTGCCAAACTTTCGGCAGCTGGCTTCGAAATTACACAAGCCGAAGCGCAAGCAGACGCAATTATAATTAACACCTGCGGCTTTATTGAGGACGCAAAAACCGAAGCCATCGAGAATATCATAGAGGTGGCAAAATTCAAAAGTGAAGGCACCCTAAAAGCCTTGATTGTTACGGGTTGCCTTTCCGAGAGATACCGCGACGAGATAACCCGTGAAATCCCCGAGGTCGACGTTGTTGTGGGCATCGGCAAAAACAAGGATATCGTAGAAATTGCCCTCGCCGCCATAGAGGGTAACGCTAAAAATCACTACGGCGAGAAAAACGAATTAGAGTTTTGTGGGGACAGAATTTTAACAACTCCGCCCTACTCTGCCTACCTTAAAATTGCCGAGGGCTGCGACAACTGTTGCACCTACTGTGCAATTCCGCTTATTCGTGGTAGCTTTCGTTCGCGCAGTATTGAGTCCTGCGTTAGCGAGGCAAAAGACTTAGCGGCAAAGGGCGTTAGCGAGCTTATCTTAGTAGCGCAAGACACCACACGTTACGGCGAGGATATTAACGGTGGCAAAGGCTTATTGCCCGCGCTTTTAACAGAGCTTTGCAAAATAGACGGCATACGTTGGATACGCACCCTATACACCTATCCCGAGCGCATAACCGACGAACTGCTTGAGGTAATTGCTCGAGAACCTAAGCTTGTGCCGTACTTGGATATCCCCTTACAGCATTGCAACGGAGAGATTCTAAAAAGAATGAACCGTAGTGGCGACTATAAAAGCTTAAAAGCGTTAATAGAAAAAATACGTTCTAAAGTGCCTGATATTACCCTGCGCACAACCTTTTTGGTCGGCTTCCCTGGTGAGAGCGAAGAGCAGTTCTGCGAGCTTTGTGAGTTCGTAAAGGAAATGCAATTCGATAGGCTTGGTTGCTTTGCCTATTCCGAAGAAGAAGGCACACCTGCAGCAGAGTTTCCCTCTCAGGTAGATAAACAGTTAAGACAGGATAGAGCCGAGAATATTATGGAGCAGCAGTTACTTATTGCCGCCTCTAAAAACGAGGCTAAAATCGGTAGCTCACAAGAGGTGTTGATAGAGGGCTACGATAATTATATTCGTTGCTACTATGGCAGAAGCGCCGCCGATGCACCTGAAATTGACGGCAAGGTGTTCTTTATTTCGCCAAGACCCCTAAAAATTGGCGAATATGTAAAAGTAACTATAAACGACACACTCGATTACGACCTACTGGGCGAACTGGAGGAATAATATATGAACACACCTAATAAGCTAACAATACTGCGAATGATAGCAGTACCGTTTTTCTTGGTTTCTATGTGCGTAGAGTTTAAACACTCAATGCTTGTAGCACTTGTAATTTTTATTGGAGCATCCCTTACCGATTATTTCGATGGAATGTTAGCAAGAAAGCACGGGCTTGTAACAAACTTTGGCAAATTTTTAGACCCGCTTGCCGATAAAATGCTTACCACCTCAGCTCTGCTCGGCTTTATGGTTATGGATAGCTCGGTATTGCCTGGCGCTATGTGGATAACCTTTATAACCCTATTCCGCGAGTTCGTGGTGTTCGGTATAAGACTTGCCGCGGTTTCCGACGGTGGCAAGGTTGTTGCCGCAAATATGTGGGGCAAGGCAAAAACAGTATCGCAAATGGTTGGTATTATTGCAGTAATTTTCGTGCAATGGCTACATATCGACACAGTTCTTCTTTCGGATATGGCTTACGAGATTCTGCGGTTAGTCGGTGTATGCGCTATGTGGATTTCGGCAATACTAACAGTAATCTCGGGCGTAATTTACGTTATCGATAACGCAAAATTCATTGACCCTAAAAAATAATTGTAGACAAATTATAAAAAATGTAATATTATATAGTATATAGTTTAAAGGCTGTAATGCGGAAAGAGTAGCAGGTCGTACGCTTTTTCAGAGAATCGGTGCCATAGGCTGAAAGCACTGTAAAGAAAAGATATGTGAAGTGCCTCCGTTAGCTTAGCGCCCCAAAGGGTTTTCTTAGTATGGCGCTACGGGTTTGACACCGTTACCAACGTTAAAAAGATTAAGGCTTAGTGCCTTAAAATTGGAGTGGAACCGCGAATAATATCGCCTCCGATGAGTCTTTGGCTCGTCGGAGGCGTTTGTGTTTTATTCTAATAATTGAGAATAGTACAAAACTTTTAAAATGGGAGAAACGATATGTTCGACAGAATGAAGGAGGATATAAAAGCCTTTATGGACCGCGACCCTGCGGCGCGTTCGGCAATAGAGATAGTGCTTTTGTACCCTGGCTATAAGGCAATTCGCAGGCACCGTCGCGCGCATTGGTTTTATAAGCACAACTTTAAATTTATAGCAAGGTATATTTCCCAACGTACCGTTCGCAAAACGGGTATCGAAATTCACCCAGGCGCTACAATAGGCAGACGCTTGGTTATCGACCACGGTACAGGCATCGTTATTGGTGAAACCGCCGAAATAGGCGACGATGTTTTAATATATCAAGGCGTTACCTTGGGCGGTACGGGTAAGGACACAGGCAAGCGCCACCCAACCATTGGCAACAATGTTATGATTAGCAGCGGTGCCAAGGTGTTAGGACCCTTTACTGTTGGTGACAACGCGCGTATTGCCGCGGGCGCGGTGGTACTGCATGAGGTACCGCCCGATTCAACCGTTGTGGGTGTTCCTGCAAGGGTTGTAAAACGCGGTGGAATGAAGGTGCAACAGCTCGACCAGGTGCATATCCCCGACCCTGTTGCCCAACAGTTCTGCAAACTGCAGGCTGAAATTGACCGCCTAAAAGAAAAACTAAATGAAAAAGGAGAGGAAACCCCCAATGAAAATATTTAACACACTAACCAGAACAAAAGAAGAACTAAAACCTATACACGAAAACGAGCTTCGAATTTACGCTTGTGGCCCCACCGTTTACAACTATATTCATATTGGTAATGCAAGACCTCTTTGCGTGTTCGACGTGCTTCGCCGCTATCTCGAATGGCGCGGTGTAAAGGTGAACTTTGTTCAAAACTTTACCGATATTGACGATAAGCTAATAAAGAAGGCAAACGAGGAAGGCATAACAGTAGCCGAGGTTGCCGAAAGATATATTAAAGAATTCTGGACCGACGCAAAGGGTCTTAACGTGCGTGAGGCTACCGTTCACCCAAAAGCCACCGAGAATATCGACGCTATAATCGAGCTTATTTCGGACTTAGAGCAAAAGGGTTATGCATATAAATCGAGCAACGGTGATGTGTATTTCAGAGCAAAGAAATTTAAAGAGTATGGCAAGCTTTCGCATCAGCCCTTAGAGGACCTCGAGGCAGGCGCGAGAATAGACGTTTCAGAGCAAAAAGAAGACCCAATGGATTTCTGTCTTTGGAAAAGCGCAAAACCCGGCGAGCCGTCTTGGGAGTCGCCTTGGAGTGAGGGCAGACCCGGTTGGCATATCGAGTGTTCGGCAATGTCGGGCAGATACTTGGGAGATACCATAGATATACATTGTGGCGGTCAGGATTTAATTTTCCCACACCACGAAAACGAAATTGCACAAAGCGAATGCGCCCACGGTTGCGCCTTCTCTAACTACTGGATGCACAACGGCTATATAAACGTAGACAACCGCAAGATGTCCAAATCTCTTGGTAACTTCTTTACGGTGCGCGACGTTGCAGAAAAGTATGGCTATGAGCCGATACGCTACCTGATGATTTCCTCGCACTACCGTAGCCCAATTAACTATAGCACCGATATTATCGAGCAGGGCAAAAGCGCGCTTGAAAGATTATACAACTGTCGCGAAGGTTTGGTGTTTGCAATAGAACACGCAGAAAACGGTGGAGAGGTGCCCGATTATTTGGACACACACAAGGCAGAGTTCATACGCGCTATGGATGATGACCTGAATACTGCCGATGCGTTAGCTGCATTGTTTATGTTAGCTAAGGATATAAATATAACCGTAGCAAATGGTGCAGGCAAGGATACACTAACCGCCGCACTTGAGCTGTTCGACGAGCTTTGCGAGGTTCTTGGCGTACTGTACGAAAAATCGGACAGCAACCTTGATGCAGAGGTTGAGGAGCTTATTGCAAAACGTACAGAAGCGCGTAAGAATAAAGACTTTAAAACCGCAGATGCTATCCGCGACCAGTTAAAAGAAATGGGTATTATTTTAGAGGATACCCCACAAGGTGTTAAATGGAGTCGCGCATAATGAAACGCGAACCACTCGGGCGCGGCGCAATATTGTATACCACCGATGAGTATCGTTTCGGCACCGATGCTGTATTGCTTGCCAATTTTGCTAACCCAAAAACCAAAGACAAGGTTTGCGATTTAGGTTGTGGCGGTGGAATTATACCAATGCTATTTTGCCGCGACAACAAGGGTAGCGAGGTTTATGGCATCGACATACAAAAAGGCGCTTGTGAAATTGCAGAAGCCGCCGCAAAAGAAAACGGCTTCACTAACCTACAAATAATTAATGCCGACCTGCGTGAGCTTAAGGGTGTTGTTCCTTTTAGTCGGTTTAATGTGGTTACCTGCAATCCACCCTATAAAAAAGGTGGCGCGGGTATTACCAACCCAAATGAAGCGCGGTATATTGCACGTCACGAGGCCGAGTGCACTCTATTTGACGTTTGCTTGGCGGCGTCAAAACTGCTTATCAGTTCAGGGCGTTTTTGCATCTGTCACCGACCCGAAAGGCTATGCGATATAATCGATGAAATGCGCCGCAATAAAATAGAGCCCAAGCGCTTACGTACAGTACATCAGCGCGAGGGTTTAGAGCCTTGGCTTGTGCTCCTTGAGGGTAGGCGCGACGGAAAAAGCGGTATGAGAATAATGCCGCCTTTATACATAGAAAAGGCTGAGGGCGAACTCTCAGACGAGATGAAACAAATTTATGGAATATATAAGTTTGGTGAAAAGGAGGGCGAATAAAATGTCAGGCAAGTTATATGTTGTTGGCACACCGATAGGTAATTTGGGTGACTTTTCGCCCAGAGCTATAGAAACCTTGTCCGCGGTTGATTTCATTGCCGCCGAGGATACACGCGTTACCATAAAACTGCTTAATCATTTCGGCATCGCGACCCCTATGGTAAGCTATCACGAGCATAATCTGCGCGAACGTGGAGAGATGATAATTTCAAGAATTTTGGGCGGTGAAAACTGCGCAATAGTAACCGATGCAGGTATGCCCGCAATATCCGATCCGGGCGAAGACCTTGTGCGCCTTTGCCACCAAAACGGTATAAAGATAGAATCGGTGCCTGGCCCCACCGCACTTACAACCGCGCTTGCTATGTCGGGCCTTTCGGTTGGCAGATTTTGTTTCGAGGGCTTTTTGACCACCGCTAAAACTAATAGGTACAACCACCTTGACGAGCTAAAGCACGAAACCCGTACACTTGTGTTTTACGAGGCACCGCATAAGTTAATATCAACCCTCAAAGATATGTTAGATAAATGGGGCAACCGCGAAATTGCCTTGGTTAAAGAAATAACTAAATTGCACGAAACTGCTTGGCGCACCACTTTTGAGGATGCGTTGGCAGTCTTTGAGGAGAACGCACCAAAGGGAGAATACGTAATAATCATCGAGGGCGCAAAGTCCGAAGAAACGGACTGCGATTTAGACCAAGCAATAGAATATGCTAAAAATTTAGTTGCAGACGGTATGCCCGTTTCTGCTGCCGCAAAGACCGCCGCCAAAGCCACAGGCTTTAAAAAAGGCGACATCTACTCAGCACTGGTAGACAACAGAGAATAAAAAACAGACGGTGGCAAAAGCCGTGCAAAGTTGAAAATTATTTACTAATGTGATATAATATGGATATTGAAATTCGTAAAGGATTTGAGATATATGAAAACATATACGATTGTTGCCGGAGTTAATGGTTGTGGAAAAAGCAGTTTAACCGGTGTTTTAAGAACCGAAATAGATAACCTTGGAAAAATAATTGATGTAGATAAAATAACCTTTGCTTGTAGCGGTAATGCCATTGAGGGTGGCAAACAAGCGGTTGCAATTATAGACGATTGTTTAGAAAAAGAAATTTGCTTTACCCAAGAAACAACCCTTTCAGGCAAAAAGACCTTAAATACAATTAAAAGAGCAATCGAAAAGGATTACTATATTCGTCTTTACTACGTTGGGCTTGATACTTTGGAAGAAAGTTTACTTCGCATTGAAAACCGTGTAAAAAGAGGCGGTCATAATATTGATACCGAAGCAGTCGAGAAACGCTTTGCTAAGCGATTCGATGATTTGCTTGCGGTTTTGCCCTATTGTAACGAAGCAACCTTTTACGATAACGACAATGGATTTGTTACAGTTGCCAAATATAAAAACGGAGAGCTGCAACCGATTGGTAGCAAAAGCCCCGAATGGCTTAAAGAATTAATCCAAATGATGAACTGAAATTCAAAAGCGTATGGTAGTTAATGCCATACGCTTTTTTAATACTTTAATTATTTTTTTCGAGGATAGGGTTTCTTTTCGTCGGTTAGTCCTGCTAAATAATCCATACTGGTATTTAACGCAAGTGCAAGTTTTCTGCACTGTTCAAAAGTTAAATATCTTTTACCGCTTTCTATTTTTGAATAATCGCTTTGGTCAATTCCTGTTAAATGTTGCATTTTAATTTGTGTGAAACCTTTTTCTTGGCGCAAATCTTTCAATCTACTCATAATATCACCTACAAATATTATGGCAAATTTCCCTATTGAAAATAGGGTGAAATTGACCTATAATATAAGTGTTTCATAGCGGAGTGGTGGTTTAAAGCTTTGCGCGACAAACATAGCAAAGTTAATGCTATACAAAAAGCAGACCTAATATATCGGTCTGCTTGTAGTGTGCTTATTTATTTCGAGGATAGGGTTTCTTTTCGTCGGTTAATCCTATCAGATAATCAACCGAAACCTTGTATACAGATGCGATACGCGCAAGTATATCTATTTTGGGTTCACGCGTCATTAACTCATAATTTTGGTATGCTTTTTCAGTAATATCACAAAGAATAGCAACCTGACCTTGAGTGTACTTAAGGTCTTTTCTACATTCTTTTAGTCGTTGTGACAACAAATTTCTCATAGACATCACCTACAATTGTTCTTGACAAAACAAGTATAGTTTAATAAAATGCAAAATATACCAACAAATGTAGGTGTGAAATAGGGGAGGCGTTTTATGGCAGAGTTTTGTTTAGAGTGCTTTAATAAAATTAATAAAAAGAATTATTCAAGGTCAGAGGTCGGGTTGTCTTGGTCTGAGTATTTGTGTGAGGAATGTTGTGAGTACAAAAGAGTAGTTATATATAAACACCCTAAAATATTTTTTTCGTCTAATAAAAGCAAAGAAACAGGGCTACAAATTTTTTTAAACGAAATTAAACGTATGTTCAGCGGATATTATAAAAGTAAATAATAAAAGCGTCTGCAACAGCAGACGCTTTTTGATGTTGTTAGGGTTTATTTTGTAGGCACTATTTTATCCTTACCGCCCATATACATACGTAGAGCTTCGGGGATATTAACGCTGCCGTCGGCATTGAGGTTGTTCTCTAAAAATGCAATTAACATTCTTGGAGGTGCAACGCAGGTGTTGTTAAGGGTGTGTGCAAGGTAACGTTTACCATCTTCACCCTGAACGCGAATTCCAAGACGGCGAGCCTGAGCATCACCAAGGTTAGAGCAAGAGCCAACCTCGAAATATTTTTGCTGACGTGGTGACCAAGCCTCAACGTCAATTGATTTAACCTTTAGGTCTGCAAGGTCGCCCGAGCAACATTCGAGTGTTCTAACGGGAACATCAAGGGTGCGGAAGAAATCAACCGTATTTTTCCATAATACGTTAAAGAAATCGGCGCTTTCTTCGGGCTTACAAACAACAATCATTTCCTGTTTTTCGAACTGATGAATTCTGTAAACACCGCGTTCTTCAATACCGTGTGCGCCCTTTTCTTTTCTAAAGCAAGGCGAGTAGCTTGTAAGTTTAATTGGAAGCTCGGCTTCGTTAGTTACAGTATTAATAAACTTGCCTATCATTGAGTGCTCGCTTGTGCCGATTAGGTAGAGGTCCTCGCCCTCTATTTTATACATCATAGCGTCCATTTCGGCAAAGCTCATAACGCCTTCAACAACATTGCGACGAATCATATAAGGAGGGATAACATAGGTAAAGCCCCTGTCAATCATAAAATCCCTTGCATAAGAAATAATTGCCGAGTGCAGTCTTGCAATATCACCCATAAGGTAATAGAAGCCGTTACCCGCAACCGAGCCTGCGGCGGTAAGGTCGATACCGTTAAAGCGTTCCATAATATCGGTGTGGTAGGGCACCTCGAAATCGGGTGTTACGGGGTCACCGTACTTTTCTACCTCAACGTTTTTGCTGTCGTCCTCGCCGATAGGCACCGATGGGTCGATAATATTAGGGATAACCATCATTATGTTTCGAATTTTCTCGGCATATTCTACCTCTAACTTTTCGCATTCGGCAAGCCTTTCGGAAAACTGTGTAACCTTTTGTTTTTCTAACTCTGCCTCGTCGCGCTTGCCCTGAGCCATAAGTGCGCCGATGCCTTTTGACACCTTGTTACGATTAGCGCGTAACTCCGAAGCCTCGGTGATGATGGCGCGGTTTTTAGCGTCTAAATCGATAACCTCGTCTACAAGCGGAAGCTTGGCATCTTGGAATTTTTTCTTAATATTTTCTTTTACAATTTCGGGGTTTTCCCTTAAAAATTTAATGTCGAGCATTTTTTATTCCCTCTAACTAACATTATTTTGATACATTTTAACACAAATTTATGTGTAGGTCAACGGCTGTAATCAATTTTTGCAATTTTTTGTTGAAACTTAAATTATAGTATGTTAAAATAAATTAAATATATATATAGGAAACGAGATGTTTATATGCCTATTACAGATTTTTTAGAAAGAAACGCAAGGCTTTACCCAAATGATAAGGCGTTAACCGAGATTACTCCACAAAATCAGCCGGATAAAAGCATAACCTGGCGCGAGTATAATCTTATTGAAGCCGCCGAGGGCGAGGAGTACCGCAGGGAAATCACCTGGGGCGAGTTTGATATAATGGCAAACCGCTTTGCAAACTTTCTTTTTACACGCGGCATAAAGCGTGGTGATAAGGTGGCAATTCTGCTACTTAACTGTATCGAATTTTTGCCAATTTACTTTGGTATAATTAAAACGGGCGCTGTTGTTGTGCCTATGAACTACCGCTACAGCTCGGAGGAAATTTTGTACTGTGCCGAGCTTGCCGACTGCAGAATGATGGTAACAGGCCCCGAGTTTACAGAACGTATAGAGCCTATCCTTCCAAAGCTTTCGGACATAACCGATTTTATATTCGTTGGCGAAAAGGCAAAAACACCAAGCTTTGCCGATAACTACGCCGATATGATATACCATTGCTCAAGCGTTGTACCGCCTGTAGAAATAAGCGACGACGACGAGGCGGCTATCTACTTCTCATCGGGTACAACAGGCTTCCCAAAAGCAATTTTACATAACCATCGCGCGCTTGTGCATTCTTGCATAGCCGAGCAAAAACACCACTCGCAAACACGCGACGACGTTTTCCTTTGCATACCGCCTTTATATCACACAGGCGCAAAAATGCATTGGTTCGGAAGCTTACTTGCAGGCTCGCGCGCGGTACTTTTGCGCGGTGTTAAGCCCGAGTGGATAATGCAATGTATCAGCGAAGAAAAATGCTCTATAGTATGGTTGCTCGTTCCTTGGACGCAGGATATTCTCGATAGCATTGATAACGGCACTTTGAAGCTTGAGGATTACAGACTTTCTCAATGGAGGCTTATGCACATTGGCGCACAGCCCGTACCACCAAGCCTTATAAAGCGTTGGAAGGGTATATTCCCAAATCACGAGTATGATACAAAGTATGGCCTTTCGGAGTCTATTGGACCCGGATGCGTTCACTTGGGTGTGGAGAACATACACAAGGTTGGCGCTATTGGTAAGGCGGGTTACGGCTGGGAAACCAAAATTTTAGACGAAAAGCAAAACCCTGTTAAAAAAGGCGAGGTTGGAGAGCTTGCAGTTAAAGGCCCCGGTGTTATGCTTTGCTATTACAAAAACCCCGAGGCAAGCGCAGAGATATTAAAGGACGGTTGGCTTTTAACGGGTGATATGGCTCGCGAGGACGAGGAGGGCTTCATCTACCTTGTAGACCGTAAAAAAGATGTTATTATCACGGGCGGTGAAAACCTTTATCCTGTGCAAATAGAGGATTATTTGCGCGCTAATGATAAGATAAAGGACGCCGCGGTTATCGGTCTTCCCGATGCGCGACTTGGCGAAATTGCCGCCGCTATAATCGAGGTTAAAGAGGGCTGTAATTTAAGCGAAGCCGAGGTAGAGGAGTTCTGCGCAGGTCTTCCAAGATACAAACGCCCCAAGAAAATTATTTTTGCCGATATTCCAAGAAACCCAACAGGCAAAATCGAAAAGCCAAAACTCCGCGAAACCTACTGTGGCGTAAGGCTTGTTGAAAAAGTAACTACCGAGTAAATGGAGATATGAAAATGAAAAAACTTATGATAGGAAACGAGGCTCTGGCACGTGGTTTTTACGAGGGCGGCATTGGTGTTGTGTCTTCGTACCCCGGCACACCCTCAACCGAAATTACCGAGTACTTAGCAAAGTACGATGATATCTACAGCGAATGGGCGCCTAACGAAAAGGTTGCCGCCGAGGTTGCCTTTGGCGCATCCTTGGGAGGTAAACGTTCGGTCTGCTGTATGAAGCACGTTGGCTTAAACGTTGCTGCCGACCCACTATTTACCCTTTCATATACAGGTGTAAACGCGGGTATGGTTATTTGTGTAGCCGACGACCCTGCAATGCATTCGTCACAAAACGAACAGGATTCGCGCCACTATGCAATAGCCGCAAAGCTACCTATGTTAGAGCCTGCCGACTCGCGCGAGGCATTAGAGTTTGCAAAGGCATCTTTTGAGCTTTCGGAAAAGTTCGACACAGTGGTTATGATGCGCACCTGCACAAGAATTGCGCACTCGCAAAGCATAGTAGAACTTGGTGATAGGGTAGAAGCTCCCGAGTTCCCTTATAAAAAGCAACCCGAAAAATACATAATGATGCCAGCTTTTGCTAAGCACCGTCATCCTTTTGTTGAAGAGCGTATGCAGTCTTTAGCAGAGTTCTCAGAGAACTGCCCCTTTAACCGCGTAGAAAAGGGTGAACGTACCGATTTGGGTATAATCACCTCGGGTACTTGCTATCAGTATGTTAAAGAGGTGTTTGGGGATAGCGTACCTGTACTAAAACTCGGTATGGTAAATCCGTTGCCAACAAAGCTTATCACCGATTTTGCAAATAGCGTTGACCGTTTAGTTGTTATAGAGGAATTAGACGGTATTATCGAAACCCATTGTCGCGTTTTAGGACTTGCGGTAGAGGGTAAAAACTTATTCTCACCCATCGGCGAATATTCGCAAAGCGTTATAGCAAAGGCTTTTGGCGTAGAAACTGCCGAGCCTCAGGCAAAAGCAGAGGTGCCTGTTCGTCCACCGATGATGTGTGCAGGCTGTCCTCACAGAGGCATCTATTACACACTTTCTAAAAATAAGGTAACCGTTATAGGTGATATCGGTTGTTACACACTCGGTGCACAGCCACCCCTTTGCGCTGTTGACACCACGCTTTGTATGGGCGCATCGGTTTCGGGTCTGCACGGCTTTAATCAGGCACAAAAGGACACCAAAACCAAGGCTGTTGCCGTTATCGGTGATTCCACCTTTATGCACTCGGGCGTTACGGGACTTATCGATATTGCGTATAACGAGTCTAATTCTACCGTAATTATACTTGATAACTCAATTACGGGTATGACGGGGCATCAGCAAAACCCAACTACCGGATTTAATATTAAGGGTGACCCTGCAGGTAAAATCGATTTAGAGGCACTTTGCCGCGCTATCGGTATTACACGCGTTACGGTTGTTGACCCTTACGACTTAAAAGAGTGCGATAGGGTAATTAAAGAGGAATTAGAGGCAGATTGTCCGTCGGTTATTATTTCACGTAGACCTTGTGTTCTGCTTAAAAGCGTAAAGGCAAAGCCATCACTTAAGGTCGACCCCGATAAATGCAAAAGCTGTAAAAAATGTATGGGTCTTGGTTGCCCTGCAATTAGCTTTAAAGACGGCAAAGCGGTTATTGATAACACCCTTTGCGTTGGCTGTGGTGTATGTAAGGGCCTTTGTCCATTCGAGGCCATCACAGAATAAGGTTAGGTGAAAGACATGAAAACTACAAGTATTATGATAGTTGGTGTAGGCGGTCAAGGAAGCCTCTTGGCAAGTAAATTGCTTGGTAATCTGCTAACAGCCGAGGGCTTCGACGTTAAGGTTTCAGAGGTGCACGGTATGAGTCAGCGTGGCGGCTCGGTTGTAACCTACGTTCGCTTTGGTGATAAGGTTTATTCACCTATTATAGATTTAGGCGAGGCGGATTTTATAGTTTCTTTTGAAAAGTTAGAGGCGGCTCGCTACGTGCCCTATTTAAAGAAGGGCGGTAAAATTATTACCAACCTACAAGAAATTGACCCAATGCCCGTTATAACGGGTGCGGCAGAGTATCCTACCGACGTACTTAAAGAACTATCGGCAAAAGGCGTCAATATTGAGGGCTTTGATGCTTTGGCGGCCGCGACAAGTGTTGGCAGTGCAAAGGCAGTAAACATTGTACTTATGGGCAAGCTTGCAAAACATTTAGGGCTATCAGAGGATAAGTGGCTTTCGGCAATCGAGGCTACCGTTAAACCCCAGTTTGTAGAGCTTAATAAGGCTGCCTTTAAGTTGGGATATAAATAATTTTGTGTAGCTGTTTTTAGGAGTGATAAAAGTGGAAAAGCGTTACTATCAAAAAGAAATTGAAACAATGCCGCTCGAGGAAATGCGCAAGCTACAAAGCGAAAAGCTTGTCAGTCAGGTGCGTCACGTGTGGGATAACGTGCCATATTATAGGCAGTTAATGGAAGAAAAGGGTGTTACACCCGATGATATTAAGGGCATCGACGACCTACATAAGCTACCCTTTATTACCAAGGCTGACCTTCGCGACCAGTACCCATACGGCTTTTTAGCAACCGACCTTAAAAACTGTGTTCGCATACAGTCTACCTCGGGTACAACGGGTAGACGCGTTGTTGCATTCTATACCCAAAACGATATAAACCTTTGGGAAGAATGCTGTGCAAGAGCTATTACCGCGGTTGGCGGTACTAACGAGGACGTGTGTCAGGTTTGCTACGGCTACGGACTCTTTACAGGCGGTCCCGGTCTTAATGGCGGCTCGCATAAGGTGGGCTGCTTAACACTCCCAATGTCTTCAGGTAATACCGAAAGACAAATTCAGTTTATGATGGACCTTAATGCTACCATCATTTGTTGCACACCTTCATACGCGGCATATATCGGCGAGGCTTTAAAGGAGCAGGGCTATAAGCCTGAGGATAACAAGCTTCGCGCGGGTATTTTTGGTGCAGAGCCTTGGACAGAGGAGATGCGCCGCGATATAGAAAAAAGCCTTGGCATTAAGGCATACGATATATATGGTCTTACCGAGACCTCGGGCCCTGGTGTTTCGTTCGAGTGCGAGGAGCAAACAGGTATGCACGTTTGCGAGGACCACTTTGTTCCCGAAATTATCGACCCCGAAACAGGCGAGGTTTTACCCGATGGCGAGCGCGGTGAATTAGTTTTCACCTCACTCGATAAAGAGGCATTCCCTCTGCTTCGTTACCGCACACGCGATATCTGTGTGCTTTCTCGCAAAAAGTGTAGCTGTGGCAGAACCCTTATTAAAATGACCAAGCCTATGGGCAGAACCGACGATATGATGATTATCCGCGGTGTAAACGTGTTCCCGTCACAGATTGAAACTGTTCTTTTAAACGAGGGCTATACACCTAACTATCAGATTATAGTTGACCGCGTAAACAACACCGATACTCTCGATATCAACGTAGAGCTTACCCCTGAGGCTTTTTCGGATACAGTTAAGGAGATTAACAAAGCCGAGCACAGCTTGGCAGGTGCTATTCGCACAATGCTTGGCATTACGCCAAAGGTACACCTTGTAGCACCCAAGACCATCACACGAAGTGAAGGCAAGGCAGTACGCGTAATCGATAAACGCAAATTGCACGATTAAGGAGGAACAACTATGTCAGTAAAACAGATTTCTGTATTTGTTCAAAACGAGAAAGGCGCTTTGGCAGATGTGCTAAAAGAAATTGCGGCAGGCGGAATAGAGCTTCGCGCCCTTTCTATTGCCGATACTAACGATTTTGGCATACTTCGTATAATCACTAACGACGAGGCTAAAACCGAAGCACTTCTTAAAAACAGCGGCTATATCTGTAATGTTACCGAGGTTGTTGCCGCTTGTGTTGACGATAAGCCAGGCGCTTTGGCTAAAGAGATTGCAGTGCTTACCGATGCAGGTGTTGAGGTTGAGTATCTGTACGCATTCGTTACAACTGGCAACCAAGCCTGCGTTGTGCTACGTGTAAACGATACAGTTAAAGCAGAGGCAACCTTAAAAGCAGCAGGGGTTAAGCTTTTGCAAGAAGACGATATGAAAAACATGTAACAAAAAACACCGCTTCGGCGGTGTTTTTTAGATGTTAGACATTAGATATTAGAAGTTAGACAAACGCACCGCCATATTAGCGGTGCGTTAAGTTTTGTTATTAATTCTTTTGTGTTTAATTGTGGCGGATTAGGTCGGCAACGATGTTTTCAAGGTTGTGGGTCCATTCTACCGCCTCTTGTACCCAACCGCTAATTAATTTATAGTTCCAGCGAGTATGGTCGTACCATCTGCCCGTAATAGCATTGGCAAGGGTTGCGCCGTGTGCGCCGTGGGGGTAGATGTGCATCTGCAACGGTATGTTGTGCTCTCTTAGTGCCTCCGCAAAGTAGAAGCTACCCTCTACAGGAACACCGTTATCGTCAAAGGTGTGCATTAAGAATATTGGGCTTGTTCTTTGGTCAACGTGGTTTTCTAAAGAATAAATCTCAAGCTGTTCGTCGGTAGGGTCTTTAATACCCAAAAGCATTTCGAACGAGCCTAAGTGCGAGTGACCACGCTTGCCCGTAAGCACAGGGTAGCAGAGTATAGCACCCGTTGGCTTGTTTATGCCCTCGGGAACTTCCTTTACGGTGTGCCACATAGTAGCAAGCGATGCCGCAAGGTGACCGCCTGCCGAAAATCCAACACAGAAAACGCGTTCGGGGTCTATGTTAAGCTCTTCTGCATTTTCGCGTATGTACTGCATAGCAAGGCTTGCATCAATCAAGGGTCTATGACCCTTTGCCTTATCGCAGACAGAATAATTAAGCACAAAGCAGTTAAAGTTATGGGGAATAAAAGCCTCGGCAACAGGATAACCCTCGTGTTCTACACACACGTCTGCGTATCCACCGCCCGGAATTACAAGCATAGCATCTCGTTTAATATTGGAGTAGGATTCCGCAACGTAACAGGTAAGGGTTATAGAGGGGTCGTCTTTGCGAATACTTACTGTTTCAATTTTCATGGTTTTATTCCTCGCTTATGTTTGGTATTTCGGGAAGCAGAAAAAGCTTCCAAGGGAACTGATTTTTTGGTGGTAAGCTGTATTCACTTACCGTCATTTTGCGTGTAGGGTGCTTAAATTCCAAATGGTGCGACCAAAGTGCAATAAAGCAACCGTTTTCGTGGCTACCGTATTTACCGTCGCCCACAAGTGGCATTTTTCGGTGTGAGAACTGTACGCGAATTTGGTGTGTGCGCCCTGTATGTAGCCTGATTTTTACAAGCGACATTTCGCCTTTTTCGCAGTTTACGGTTTGCAAGGTGGTGTATTCTAATTTTGCATCTTTCGCGCCCTTGCGCAAGGATTTTACAACAAAGGATTTATTCTTTGCCGAGTCCTTAAAAAGAATATCCACCATCTCGCCGCTGTCTTGTTCGGGTTTGCCGTGAACTATGGCTAAATATTCTTTAATAATTTTGCGGTCGCGCACCATAGCTGATAGCACCTTTGTAGCGGCTCGGCTTTTCGAGTATACCATTGTTCCGCCAACCATTTTATCAAGGCGGTGTATGGTGTCAATCTGATATGCACCCGTCATCTTCTTTAAAATTTCGGGCATAGTGCGGTGGGTGTTAGACTGCAATTCCGATAGAATATTAACAGGCTTTTCGCACACCACAATAAATTTATCCTGAAACAATACTTTTATCATAATTCTACCTAATACATCTCAGGGTCTCTTGCCCATTCCAAAGTTAGAAAGTCTGCAACGGCACCGCTTTCGCAAGTACCAATAACGGCATCGGCGGCGGCTTTTACCTCGTCAAAGGCGTTACCAACCGCAACACCGTAATCGGCAAGCCCTAACATTTCTATATCGTTAAGGTTGTCACCAAAGGCAACAAGCCTTGAAAAGCCATACTCTTTCATAAAACGGACAGCGCCGTTAGCCTTGCCCGAGGCTTTAGCGTAAATTTCTAAGTAGCAGTGGTCCTCACCGTTGTTTATAAACAACGAGCAAGATATATTTTTAATTCGGCTAAGCCTTTGCTTTAACTCCAAAAGCGGTTGCTTTGCACCCACGCAGATTATATACGGGGTGTGCATACCAAAGCTATAGTCGGTGGATTTTTTAAATTCCTTGTAGTAATTTTTGCGCGCTTCAATAAAATCCCTTTCGGGCTTTGTACTAAGCTTTGTGTAACTAACGCTTACGTCATCATCCTTGTAGTCGAACACAAAGGGATTAAGCCCTGCCGATTTGCAAATTGAAACCACCATAGCGGCAGTAGAGCGGTCAATAGCGGTAAGGCTTTTGGTTAACCCCGAGGCTGTGTCGTAAATACAGCTACCGTTCATAAGAATAACGGGAAGTTTAAGGTTTAGGTCGGCAATTACGGGAGCAATGCTTTTAGGTGTGCGCGAGGTATTAAGGGTAAAGGGCAGTCCGCGCTCTACCAAGGCATTAATAGTGCTTAAAACATAAGGTGACAGTTTGTCGCCACCGCTTAAAAGCGTGCCGTCGAGGTCTGCCATATATAAGGTTTTCATTACTCTTCACCCTCTAACGCGGTTAGTTCTTGTAAGCTTTGGTCCCAAGAGAGCATAAGCTCGTCTAAGTGTTTTTGTAGCTCGTCTAATTTTTCTGATAGCTCCATAGCCTTTTTATAATCCTCAGCTACTTGGGGTTGGCTTAGCTGATTTTCACAGTCGGCTATTTGTTGCTCTGATAAAGCAATCTGCTCTTCATATTTACGGGTAGCCGCGCGCAAGCGTCTTATCTCGGCCTGGCGTTCTTTTCTGTTATGGTAAAGTGTGCCGCCGGCACCCATTTCGCGCTTTGGCTTTTCTTCCTTTGTAGCGGTTGGTTTTTGGTGCGACGACAAAAAGTCGTCATATCCGCCCTTATATGCTATAAGCTTTTGGTTTTCTAAATATAGTATATCGGTGGCAAGTCGGTTTATAAAATATCGGTCGTGCGAAACCGCAATAAGCGTGCCGCCAAAATTTAACAATGCACTTTCAAGAACCTCTTTCGAGCGTATGTCAAGATGGTTGGTAGGCTCGTCTAAAAACAGCAGATTATCACCCGAAAGCATAAGACGGCACAATGCTACCCTTGCGCGTTCGCCACCACTTAGAGTACCTATTTTACTAAACACCTCGTCACCCTTAAACAAAAAAGCAGCTAAGGCATTACGAATGGTGGTGTCGGTAAGAGATATATGTGCATCGCGAATAACCTCGAAAACTGTTTTATCTTCGGGCAAATCGGCTTGCATCTGGTCGAAAAATCCAACCGTAACACGCGCGCCAAACTTAACCTCGGGGTTATGTAAAAGCTCTTTTAAAAGTGTAGTTTTGCCCGTACCGTTTGCGCCCAAAAGAAATACCTTTTGACCGCGTTTAATGTCTATATCAATGCCCGAAAAAAGTGTTCTTTCACCAAAGCTTTTAGAAAGCCCCTGTGCCTTTAGAACATCATTTCCTGTGTCGGACTTAATTTCAAAATTAAAGTTTACTTCCTGTTCGGCACTCTCTGGCTTTATAAGGGTCTCTTTAATACGGTCAATAGATTTTTGCTTGTGGTCTATAGTACGGTAGTTTCTCTCCATACTAAAGGTGCGCTGTTGCGCTATGATACCCTCAATGCGTTTAATCTCGCGGGTTTTGTTTTCATATTCGCGCTGTAAACTTAGCTCGCGCTCTGCCTCAATTTCCTTATGGCGAGTGTAGTTGCCATTGTTACAAACAAGGCGCTGATGCTTTAACTCGAAGGTGCGGTTGGTAAGCTTATCTAAAAAATAGCGGTCGTGCGAGATAATAAGCGCCGCCGAGGACGAAGTTTTTAAGAATTCCTCAAGCCATTCCACACTTTCTATGTCAAGATGGTTTGTGGGCTCATCTAAAAGAATAAGGTCGGGCTCGGATAAAAGCAGTTTAGCAAGCCCAATTTTTGCCCTTTCACCACCACTTAAGGTGCAAACGGTTTGCGAAAGCTCATTCTCACTAAATCCAAGACCGATAAGGGTAGCGCGGGTTCTTGAAACATAGGTGAGTCCACCCTCTCGCATAAACTCATCTAACAAGGTGGCTTGGCTTTCCAAAAGGCTTTCGCTGTTTGCAGTTTTAAGCGAGATGTTTATCGCGTCAATTTTTTTCTGTAGCTCTAATAGGTGCGAGAATACCGATAACGCCTCTTGCTCGGCGGTGAGGTCGGAATCGCGGCAGGCGTGCTGCTCTAAATATCCGATACGAAGCCCCGTTTTGCGCGAGAATCCGCCGCTGTCGGCAGAAAGCTCGCCCGTAATAAGCTTTAAAAGGGTGGTTTTGCCACAACCGTTAGAGCCAACAAAACCAATTTTATCGCCCTCGTTAATATTAAAGCTAAGGTCAGAAAACAAGGTATGCTCGCCAAAGCTTTTACTAATGCCGCTGGCACTAAGCAAGGTCATAAACTAAACTCCTAAGGTTGTTTTAAGTATGCAACAAGTGCGGTTATGGCAGCGGGAATAAGGCTTACCCCTGCCACTACAAGACCCGAAACGGCGGCGAGTATACCGCTAAGCGCAAGGTATCCAACCGTAGCAATTCCAAGGCATACAAGTATAGTGTTTATAATAATTAATGTCGAGATAGTACTCTTAAGATTAATAGCGGCGGTAATTACCGAAAGCAGACCGCAAATGTTTTCACCAAAGCTTGCGCCTGAAGATACGCTTTCTTTAAAGGAGGTAGCCGATTTATAAGCCGTTGTGCCCGAGGGGGACAGCACCTTTATAGAATCGGGATAAAGCCCAAAGTAGTCGCAAAGCATTTCGTCGCAAACGTTGGGGTCGTTAGAATTTACAAGCATAGTAACGCCCGTGTTACAAAGACGGCGTAGCTCGTAGGTGATTTCCTCGTCAGCCTCGTAACCAACTATAAACAATGCGCAAAGCTGGTCGCCAATGCCAAGATAAACGGGGAAATAGCCTTGGCGCAGAATCTTTTTGTCTAACTCAAGGCTTGGGGTTTTAATGCTATGGCCTTCCATAAGAGTGCGGTTGCCAACAAAAATTCGTTTATCTTCAATCCAACCCGAAAGACCCATATTGTTTTCGTATTTAATGCTGTCGATAAGGGGCATTTCCTCGCCGTTAGATTCTAAAATCTCCTCGAAAATAGGTGCCAAGGGCGAGTCTGCTGCTGTAAGCAGGGCTGCGGCAGAAGCTATGTATTTATCAACCGCGCCACGATTTAACACCTGCATATTGTAAAGCTTAATGCTGCCTGCGGGGAAAAGCGAGCTAACGTTAAAAGCAACTGCGTTTGCGTTGGCTATACTGTCAGCAGAGTTGTAGCCTGCAAGCATAGCTCCGTAAGACTTTAGCTTTTTAGATGCAATGCCAAAGGGTAGGTTGCAAATAAGCAGTGACGAGGTGGGGCAAGCCACACAGCATACCAAGGTAAATGCCGTAAGCGAGCCGTATATTCCGTTTGTAAAGAAGGCGGCGGTGGCAAGCACAGCTGCCATAATAAGCGTAAAGACGGTCAGGGTATTAAGGCGCTTTTCGTAAGCGTCTTCGCTATATGCGTTTTTAAGGTAGCCTGTAATATTCTTGGTAGATTTACCGATAGCTACAAGCGCCTCGCCAACAACGCTTCCGCCTGCCATAACCGATGCCGAAAGCGAATCTTCTACAAAGGTAACTGCGTTTTTCTCATTGTCGTTGGCAATAACCTTGAAGCCGCGACTAACACGCTTGAGCAAACAGCGTTTACCGATAAGGTTAAAAAGTAGGATAAGTGCGCCAAGCGGTGCTAATATCGGAAGTTCGGCGAATTTTTCTGTAAGTGCGGTAACAAGGGTGTATACAAACACCATTACCGAAGAAAGTGCGGCGGGCGAGTCCATATCGGGTGAGCCCGTAAGAATTTCTGCAAGACCGCGCACCGTGTTAAAGTTAATAATAAGCGCTAAGCCAAGTAATACCGTGTTAAGTAGTATAAAGGTAATGGGTGAAGCAAGCAAAGCGCCCACAAAAACAAAGTCGCAAAGTGCAAGAATAGCCGTTATTGCGGCGGTGGGAATGATTCTTGCGGTAACACTAACCGACTGACTCTTAAGGTCGGTGCTAATGCTTTGGGCGTCGTCGATGTTTTCGTAATCGTCAACAGGTGGTGCTGCGTCTTTAAAGTCGGAAATTTGCGCATCGGGCAACTCGGGCTCGTCGGTACCCGAAAGATGCATTCTTTCGGGGAGTTCCTCGGGTTCTTCCTCTGCTAAAATCTCAAGATGCTTGCGCCACTCGGCTGCTTTTAAGGGGTCGGCTTGATGTCCCTCACCCGATATCTCAATCACATGCGTTGCGTCAATAACAGGTGGTGTAGGCTCGTTAGCAAGGCTATACTGTAGGTTCTTAACCTCCTTGCCTACGTCCTCTTTAAAGGTGGATTCTTCTGTAAAGGAATCAAGGTTTATCACCCTTGTATCGTCGTCTACAGCATCGGGGGTTTCTGCTTGAGCAATATGGCTTTGGGTGAACATATCAAAATCGTATTTAGGTTGAGGCTTTGTGTGTTGCACTGCAAAATCACCGCTTTGGTAAAAGTCGGAAAGGCGTTTGCGTGCGCCAAGCTCTGCCTCGTGTATGATATCGTCGATACTGCGTTCGGGGTTTATGGGAATTTCTTGTGTAACAAAGTTTTTGCATTTTGAAAGCAAGGACTCGCTTTCTCTTTTTCTTAAAGGATTATTAAGGCTGTCGTTAAGGGTCTCAAAGATAGCGTCTGCAGTGTTTTCACCCTCGTGAATATCGGGCACGGGGAGTGCTGGCTCTACGGGAGAGGGTGCCTCGACAACCGTGGGCTCTGCTTTTACTACAGGCTCACTTTGTACGGGTTTATGTTTTTTATATATTTCGTTTTCAATGCGATTAAGTCTGCCCTTAGCACGCTCTGCCATCATTCTGTCGTAAAGCTCTTGCGCTTTTGGTGAAAGCCCACTATCGCGGCGGGCGGTAGCTTTTTCATCTATAGCGGCTTTAGGTTGCTCGGGTTCAGTTTCCTTTTGCAAAGGCTGCCCGTCATTAGCTTTTTGCTGGGGGGTGTTTTTTATCTCGGGGTCAGAAGGCTCGTCTTTTGCTTTGGCGGCAGCCTCTTGTTTTTGATGTAAAGCCTCAAGCAGTTCGTCTGCCTGTGCTTTTAATTTTTGTTTAGTTTCTTGGTGAGAGGATGGGATTTCGTCGGTTTCGGCGTAGTGCTCACCCACGCTGAATTTTGGCGTAGCATCGGATGGTACACTAAAGCTACGAGCGGCAGTTTTATCGTCGCTCGATTCTTTAGAGGTTGTTGAACCTTCGTTGTTATTGGTGTGGTTGAAGCCCGATGCCATAGCAACATCTGAAAAAGAGGGCTTATTCTCAGCCTTTTCGTTGCCGAGAATTTCATCAGGTGTCATTGCGTGGGGGGCGGCATGATGTTTGCGCTGTTCCCACGGAGTAACGCCAAACTCAGAATCGGTATTTTGGTTTGGCTCGTCATTTTTTTGTGTAGCCCTTGTGGAGATATGCTCGAAATCAAGTATAAAGGTTTCTTCATACTCGTCGTGATGATGCTTTTTAAATAAACCCATTTCATTTCCCCCAATTTATGTAATCTATAAAAAAGTTATTTGTTATTAGCTTTGGTGTGGGTGCGTTGGCGCGCAACCTCGTACATAAGCACGCCTGCCGCAACCGATGCGTTAAGTGAATTAATTTTACCAAGCATAGGCAGAGATATCATAGCGTCGCAATGCTCTGAAACCAGTCTGCCAATACCCTTGCCCTCGTTGCCTATAACTAAAGCGGTAGCGCCTGTGTAGTCACCGCCGCACCAGTTTTCACCGTTCATATCGGCGCCGTAAACCCAAACTCCCTTTTGCTTAAGGGTTTCTATTTCAGCAACTAAGTTTGTAACCTTGGCAACACGCATATATTCAAGCGCGCCGCAGGCTGCCTTTGCAACCGTTGCATTAAGCGAAACTGCACGGCGCTTTGGTATAATTACACCGTGTACCGAGCAAGCCTCGGCTGTACGGATTATTGCGCCAAGATTGTGCGGGTCTTCAATTTCATCGCAAATTATAATAAAGGGTGGTTCGCCCTTTTCATTAGCGTAGTTCAAAATATCGTCAACACTCGAGTAGCTGTGCGCCGCAATGCTAACTGCAACGCCTTGGTGGTTAGCGCCGCCCGAAAGCCAGTCGAGTTTGGTAGAAGAGACTTCTTTTACCACAATACCCTTGGCAGTGCATTTGGCGATAATTGCCGCTACTGTGCCACCGCCCATACCTTTTGCTACAAAAAGCTTATCAATCTCGCGCCCCGAACGAACCGCCTCAAGCACGGGATTTCTGCCTACTATTATATTTTCTCGAGGCGCATTTTCCTCAGTTATAATATCCTTAGTTTTATCCAAAAAAGCACATCCTCAAAACAAAAAATACATATTCCAGTTAATTATACCATAAATCAGTAAAAAATGAAAGTGCAAAATATGTTAATAATATAAAAATTTTATAATGTTATAAAGCAAAAAATATAGCCCAACACAGTTTTTATGTTACTGCATTGAGCTATAGTTAGCTTGTTTAATTTTCCAAAAGCTTAATTGCGTATTCGGTGTATTTGGATTTAAACTGACCTTTTTTAAGTACAACTGCGGGTTGGCGCAAACTTGTGTCGTTTCGGAGCTCGAACAAAGATACGCTACCATTATCACTACGGGTTTTAACAAACTGCAATGGCAAAAGAGTAGCTGCCACGCCCTCTTGGGCAAGTTCCCAAGCCGTTGTAAGCCCTGTAACCTCGGCCGAAATTTTAGGGTGAATATTACAAGAAACACAAAGCTTATCGAAAAGCACACGCATTTCTTGGGTCGCGCTTACCACTACAAAGGGAAGCTTTGCACATTTGCTAAAATCAACCTTGCCATCTTTAAGCCCGTGCTTTTCGCATAGCGGCTTTGGTACTGTGAGCACCAAGCGGTCGGGCTCTATCGGCATAACCTCTAAAACGCTATCGTCTACAGGCAGATTAACTATGGCAAAATCAAACTTACCGTCTGCCGCATCGTGACGAAGCTGTTCGCTGCCTTCTTCTACAAGCTTTACTCTAAGACCCGAAAACTTAGCAACAAGCTTTTTTACTATGTCGGGCATAAGATAGGCGCTTCTAAAGGGGGTAACACCAATAACAATTTCGCCCTTGTCGCCCGATTTATATTGTTGCATAGCCCTAAGAAGCTGGTCTTGTTTATACAAAAGCTCTTTAGCCTCGCCGACAAAATGCATACCTGCGGGGGTGGGGGTAACGATACTGTTTGTACGTTTAAACAGTTTAACCCCAAGCTCTTTTTCAAGCGCTAATATTTGTTTGCTTAAAGCAGGTTGTGTAACATTCAGCAATTCGGCAAGCTTAGAAAAGCTACCCGTTTCGGCTAATTGCACGGCGTATTGTAATTGTCGAGAATTCATTTTATCTCACCTATACATAAAGTTTTTACATACCTTAAATATATGATATCACTTTTTTTCTGTAAATGCAACCGACTGCAAAAAATAAATAATTGTTAAAAAAGTATTGACAAATTGAAAATTTTTGATATAATTATAACTGTTATGGAATAAGACCTATAACTAAAAAGGAATTCGAAAGGAGTATTGCTATGCCACTTTCATTAGTTTATTTAGGCATAATGTTAGCAGTTATCTGCGTGTGGTTTTTGGTAATTAAGCGCCCTGTTTATGAAGGCGTGCTACTAAGCTTTATAGTTTTAGTTGCCATAACTAACACTTGGGGCAATATTTGGGGCTATATTAACACTGGTCTTAAAACCTCGCTGCTATACTCAATGGTCGCATTTGTTGCGATGTCAATCATTCTTACAAAAACAAAGATTATCGACAGTTGTATCGCGGTTATTTTATCGGTTGTTGGTAGAATAACGGGTGGTGCAGGCTACGCCGCAGTTGTTGCAAGTAGCTTTATGGGTGCCCTTTCGGGTTCTGGTCCCGGAAACGTTATGGCAACAGGTTCTATTACCATTCCTGCTATGAAGCGCTCGGGCTTCCCGCCAGAGCTTGCGGCTAATATCGAAAGCAACTCGAGCTACTTAGGTAATATGATACCGCCTTCTTCTAACATTGTTGCCGCAATGGGCGCATATACCGCTTTCTGTGTGGCTACAGGAACTGAGGAAGCATCAAGCGGTAAATTCTGGATGGTGCTTTGGGGTATTTCGCTTTGGTTTATTCTCCAAAGAATCCTTATGGTATTTGCTTTCTGCAAGCATTATAAGGTAAAACCAATGTCTAAAGAAGATTTACCTAATATGAAAGAAACCATAAAAAAAGGTTGGCAAGCATTACTTTTACCCGTAATCATTATCTTGCCTTTCGTTTTAGATGCTATCTTTAAAGATACCTTCTTTACCGCACGCTTAGGTGCAGACGGTGCAAAAGCACTTTCAAGCTCAATCCTTCTGTTTATAGGCGGTATTGCAGCGGCATATTCTTGCTTAATTGCTAAAGATAAGAGTGTAGTTAAGTTCTCTAACATTGTAAAAATGTTCTCCGAAAGCGTTAA
Source organism: Acutalibacteraceae bacterium (assembly GCA_045594795.1). Lineage (GTDB taxonomy): Bacteria > Bacillota > Clostridia > Oscillospirales > Acutalibacteraceae > UMGS1532. The sequence continues at coordinate 50,994 of JAZNZF010000018.1, forward strand.
GACCATCGCACCTACCATAGCAGTATGTGTGTTCGGTTATATGATAGGCGCACTCTTTGCAGACTTAGACGTTGCAAACGACCTTGGCGTAATCATTAACGGTTTAAATATGGGCAAGCTTGGTACAGTACTTGTTATTTGTGTAATTACCTGCTTTATGGGTATGGTTGTTCCCGGCTCGTCGCAGGTTGTTATATTCGGTACAATGTTTATAACCGTACTTGCAAACGTTGGTGTTGACCCACTTCTTGCCGCCGCAATGCTTCCTTGTATCTGCGGTGTTATGTGTGGTATTACACCGCCCTTGGCACTTGGCCTTTATGCAGGTATGTCAATAGCAGAGTCCGATTTCTCAAAAACAGTTAAAAACGACTGGTGGTGGGTTGCCGCCCAGTTTATATTACAGGTTGTAGTCCTAATGGGCTGGCTCCCTGTAGGAGCATAAAGGGAGGAAACGCTGATGAAATTCAAAGATATCTGTCATAAAATTAGTGAAGTAATCCACGTAATTTTCGGATACGGCATAACAATTTCGCTTTTTGCAGGCGGCTTAACCTTCTTTGGCTTTATCGCAGCCCTTATAATCGGCGGCGACGTAGCTACTGCAATTTGCCTTGTTATCTCTAAAAAGATTATCCCTGTTATAATCTATATTTCTACCATCTCGGTAGTGCTCGGCATTATTGCTATGTATTTAAAAGGCGAGGTTGCACTTACTTCTGATAAGAAAAAGGCAGCCAAGCACGAAGCTGAAATGTAACAAAAACGCCTACGGGAAACCGTGGGCGTTTTTAAGTAATAGTGAAAAGTGAAAAGTGAATAGGTAAGGTGTTTTGGCAAAAGCCAAAACGGATTATAAATAAACAAGCATAGAGTTTGCTTTAAATACAATTAATGCACACTTTCTACACTTGACACCGACTTTGCCTTATGTTAAAATATGCTTGTTAAAAGCCGTGAGGGAAAGAGTAGCAAAAGGCTCCTAAGTTTAGAGAGTGGGCGGTTGGTGCAAGCCCATCTTACCCTTTTGTGAAAACCATTCCTTAGCTGCAGCGCCCAAAAGAGTTCTTAGTAAGTGCTGCCGTATATCCTGCGTTAAAGGTAAAAGAGAAAAAACCAAGGTGGAACCGTGCTATTGGCACCCTTGATAAGCTGTACTGCTTGTCGGGGTGTTTTTTATTTGCACGCAAAACCAAAAGGAGTATTTTTATGAAAGTTATTTATGCAAACGGCACAGCCGACCAATGTGCACCCGAGGAGGAGTTACATATACTTCGCCACACCGCCGCGCACGTTTTGGCTCAGGCAGTATCTCGCCTTTATCCACACGCAAAGTTTGCCTATGGCCCTGCTAACGATAGCGGCTTTTACTACGATGTAGACCTCGGTGATACTAAACTTTCTGACGAGGATTTACAGGCTATCGAACGCGAGATGAAAAAGATAGTTAAAGAAAATCTGCCCTTGCGCCCCTACGTGCTACCTCGCGACGAGGCTATTAAGCATATGGAAGAACGCGGCGAGATTTATAAAGTAGAGCATATTGGCGATCTCGACCCCGATGCCGAGATTAGCTTTTTTAAACAGGGCGACTATGTTGATATGTGCGTTGGCCCTCACCTTTGCTATACAAAGGCGCTAAAGGCATTTAAAATTATGGGTCAGTCGGGCGCATATTGGAAGAACGATAAAAACAACAAGATGCTAACCCGCATTAAAGGTACAGCCTTTAAAACCCAAGAAGAGCTTGATAACTACCTCGTTCTTTTAGAGGAAGCAGAAAAACGCGACCACCGTAGAATCGGTAAAGAAATGGGTATGTTTATGTTCCAAGACGAAGCACCCGGATTCCCATTCTTCCTACCAAAAGGTATGGTGCTTAAAAACACCCTTATCGACTACTGGCGCGATATTCACTATAGGGATAACTACGTTGAGGTTTCTACTCCGCTTATTATGAATCGTCAGCTTTGGGAAACAAGCGGACATTGGGACCACTATAAAGATAATATGTACTCCACCACTATCGACGAGGAGACCTACTGCATTAAGCCAATGAACTGCCCAGGCGGTGTTATGGTATATCGCTCTCAGCCACATAGCTATCGCGACCTGCCTTTAAGAATGGGCGAATTAGGTTTAGTTCACCGTCACGAGCTTAAAGGCGCTTTGCACGGACTTTTCCGTGTTCGCTGCTTTACCCAAGACGATGCACATATCTTTATGCGTCGCGAGCAGATTACCGACGAAATCGTTGGCGTTGTAAACCTAATTAACGAGGTTTATTCTAAGTTCGGCTTTAAATATAGCGTAGAGCTTTCTACAAGACCTGAGGATAGTATGGGTAGTGATGAGGATTGGGAGGCAGCAACTTCCGGTCTTGAGAACGCCTTAAAAGAGTTAGGACTACCATACACCATAAACGAGGGCGACGGCGCTTTCTATGGCCCTAAAATTGACTTCCACTTAGAAGATTCTTTGGGCAGAACCTGGCAGTGCGGTACAATTCAGCTCGACTTCCAAATGCCAATTAATTTCGAGCTCGAGTATGTAGACGACAAGGGCGAAAAGCAAAGACCTATTATGATTCACCGCGTTTGCTTCGGTTCTATCGAACGCTTTATCGGTATTATTACCGAGCACTTTGCAGGTAAGTTCCCTGTATGGCTCGCCCCCACACAAGCTAAGGTACTGCTCGTTTCAGAGAAGTTTACCGAGTACGGCGAAAAGGTATACGAGGCTCTGCGTAATGCGGGTATCCGCTGCGAGCTTGACAACCGTAACGAGAAAATCGGTTATATGATTCGCGAGGCTCAGGTAGTTGGCAGGGTTCCTTATATGGTAATTATCGGTCAAAAGGAAATGGACGAGGGCACAGTTTCTGTGCGTAACCGCGACACCGCCGAAACCGAAACAATGACCCTCGAGGCATTCTTAGAAAAAATCACCCGCGAAAACCGCGAGCGAGTATAAAGCAAAAAGCCACTCCCAAAAAGAGTGGCTTTAGTTATGCAAAAAAATTATTTTATATATTCTACTATGTCCTCGATTTTACAATCTAAAATTTCGCACAAGTCGTTTATTGTAACTGTTGTTATAGGTTTGTTGTGTTTTAATCTATCTATTAGGCTACGGCTTATGTTGTACTGGTTTATGAGTTTGTAGGTTGTAATATTCTTTGCTTTAATTGTATCAAAAAAGGGCTTGAAAGAAATCATAAAAACACCTCTAAATACAACTATAGTTTGTACTCTAAAAATTGACAATTGTCGATAAAGCGAGTATAATTATCGATGGTCTATATATAGAGTATTATATGTTGAAGAGGTTGCTTTATGATAGTTTCTTTCTGCGGACATTCTGATTTTGTGCAATCAGAGCAAAGTAAGCAAAAGGTAATTGGCTTATTAGAAGAAAAGATAGGCGAAAATCAGGTGGATTTTTATTTAGGCGGTTATGGTTTGTTCGATAATTTTGCTTATATTTGCGCAAAAGAATATAAACTTAAACACAGCAACGCGAGGTTGGTTTTTGTAACCCCCTATATAACACCCGAATATCAAAAGAGAGAGTTAGAGTATAAGCAGACTATATATGATTTAATAGTGTATCCAAATATAGAACACGTACCGCTGAGATTTGCTATTGAATATCGCAACAAATATATGATGGAAAAAGCAGATTTGGTAATATCTTATGTATGTAGGGAATATGGTGGTGCCTATAAAACATATAGATACGCGTTAAAACTGGGCAAGAAAATTTTTAATATTGCAAAAAATAAACCGCAGTAAAAACTGCGGTTTTCTTTCTTTATTTCTTTTGCGGTTTTGAAAGGCTTGCGTTATACATAATTACGCTTGCGCCCTCGCCACTTACCTCAAATTTAAGCTCGGTGCAGTCGGAAACATTGAACTTAAGCTCTTGTGCCTCCTCATCGGCGCTGATTTCACATTCGCGGAAACGGGTTTCACCGCCAACCGATGCGGTAACTTTTATGCGGCACTTAACCGCCTCGTCTATATCCTTTGCGGCGGCAACGTAACAGCTGAAAAATTCGTACCCGTCGGAGATATCATAGGTAGCGTAGGAGTCGGCGGTAAGCTTAATGCAGTTCTCCTCGTCGGCGCGGTTGTTACCGAACGAATCCAGAGTGGCAGAATCGGCAAAACTCCAATTATCCTTGTCGGTAGGGGATAGACTGTCAATATAGGTTGGCAGTTTTTCGGACAAACCACCCTGTAGCTTAGTTAGTTTTTTGTTCTCACCTATTAAATCAACAGCGCCCTTTATTAGCTTTGCGGCGGCGGTATAATCACCCTCGTCGGTCAGTGTGGCCACTTTGGTTTCTACGCCCTCAATATATTTTTCGGTGTAGTATTCAAGGTTTGATTTAAGGGTATTATCGTTTTTTAGCTCGGGCTTGGTTTCAAGTGCTGAATTAATTGCCTTAATTGCCGCCTCGTAATCGCCCTTATAAGCATACTTGTCAGCAACTGAGATAATCTCAGCCTTGCCCTTGCTCTCGGCTGATTTTTTGTATTCGGCTATGCGCTTTTCGATAAGCTTATCCTTTTCGAGAGTTGCCAAAGCGGTACTAAGGGTTTCAATGCCAGCGGCATAGTCGCCATCGGAAGCGAAAACCGAAGCCTCGGAGAGCGCCGAGTTTCTGTAGCTTTGTGTAGCGCGCCCTAACTTATCGGTTGCCGCGGCGTAGTTGCTATCCTCGGGTAGAACCTTTTTATATGCCGTAATAGCAAGTCCAAATTCGCGCTTTTCGTAATGCTTTTCTGCGGCGGCAAAGCTATCTTTAGAGGCTTTTAGCTTTTCTATCTTTTTATTAGTGGCATCAATGCTGTCAGCAAGCTCACCAATGCCCATTTTCTTTATAGTCTCAAGCTCGGTAGCGGCTGCAGAGTATTCCATCTCGCCGCTACCGTATAATGTATATATTTCATCTAAGCGGCTTTTTAAAGCCGAGTTAATTGAGTTAGAGCCATTAGAATTGTAGTTTTTAATAAATGCGGTATAGGCGGCATCGTATTTGCCGTCTTTTAAATTTTTAATAATTACATTGGTCGGGCTTGTAAAAGCACCACTTATAATAAGTATTGCAACCAAAATCAAGCCAATGCCCGCGGATATTATAGCAATACCTTTTTTAGAGAGCTTGCGCTTTTGAGCCGCGGTTTGTGGTGTTGCGTAAAGCGGCGCCTTGGTATCATCATCTACAGAGCGAGCATAATCGTTATGAAAATTACTTTCTATATGAAAGGTGTTTTCTTCTTTAGCCGCGCCCGACGAGGAGTATATATCAACCGAGTTGTTGTTTATAGGGTGCAAACGCCTATATTCGCAAGCAGGACAAATGCCTATAGCACTATCGGTTTCCTTTCCACAGTATTTACATATCATAAAAAATGCCCGCCTTTCAGAAAAGCTATATCTATATTTTATCATACTTACTCTTCTTTGTAAATATGAAAGCAGCAACCGCCCGTCGATAAAACGGGTGGTTGCTACTGATTATTAGCATTTACTCTTCAGCTTTTGCAAATCGTTATGTATTTGCAAAAAGTTGATGAGCAATGGAGGGGATAGATATTAAAATGAATCTTATTTAACTTTAATAGTTTTTACTGAAGAATACTTGCTATAAACGGTTTTGCTACCGGATTTTACGAAAACTTTAACTTTTACGTAATATTTCTTACCAGAAGAAAGCTTTGTTAAAGCTTTTGTTAAATCTTTAACTGACTTATATGTCTTAGCCTTGTAGCTTCCGCCAGCCTTCTTGTAGTAAATCTTAAATCCGGTTGCACCCTTATCTACGTTAGAAACGGTAACGTTAATTTTACGTTTAGAGGTAGTAATCTTAATTTTAGGTGCTTTAAGAGTTTTCTTTGCTATTGTAGCACCAGCTTTGATAACCTTTTTACATCCAGTGCAATATTGGTCGCCGGTGTAACCTGCTTTTGTATAAGTTGCAGATTTCTTGTTGATAATTGTAATGGTATGTGCAACTACAGGAACAACTTTTTGAGGAACTGTTACGGTATTGCAAACTTCACACTTCTTGCCTTCGGTAAGACCGGTAGCGGTGCAAGTAGCAGCTTTGCCTGCAACAATTACTTCTTTGTGTCCAAGAGCATAAACGATTTGCTGAGCCTCAAGTATGTCTCCACAAACTGAACAGCTTGTGCCAGCTGTGAGACCATTCTTGGTGCAAGTAGCTTCAACTGCAGGGATTTCTACCTTAGTGTGACCTAATGCAGGGATAACGTTTTGTGCTACAATAACAGTGCCACAAACAGAACATGAAGTACCGTCTGTTAATCCGGTGTTGGTGCAAGTAGCTTCAAAGCCCTTAACAGTTACTGGAGTATGGCTGATTGCAGGAATTACAACCTGTTCTTTCAGTACATCGCCGCAACGACCACAGTGTGAACCGTCGGTAAGACCTGCAGCGGTGCAAGTAGCAGCAAAGCCCTTGTCGATGCTTTCGGTGTGACCTACAGGAAGTGCAGGTGCGATAAACTCGTCACCACAAGTGGTACATCTGTTTTTAGAATAGCCTTGTTCAGTACAGGTAGCAGCTTGTGTTTCAACGATAACGTAGTTGTGGTTACCGGTTGCATATACTTCTTTCTCAACTGTTTCGCCACAATCTTTACAGTAGTAAACTTCTTTACCGTCTCTTGAACAGGTAGGTGCTATAGATTTAGTGCTTTCTAATACCCAAGAATGTCCGTTAGCGGGGATAACTTGAGGTTCTACTTCAATGTAGTCACATGCGGTACAACCTTTACCAGCAGTATAGCCAACCGAAATACAGGTAGCAGCTACTGCAGGAATGTCTTCTAAATTATGGCCAAGAGCAGGCTTCTCAACATATGTTGTATGGTCGCATCTGCTGCAGGTCTCATAAGCATCCCAACCAATTTCGGTGCAGGTAGGTTCTTTAGCCTCGTGGTTGATTATATCGTGTCCGAGTTCATCTATTTCGGTGGAGGTGAGGATAACCTCAAAACATCTACCACAGGTAATTCCGGCGGTAGCGCCTTTTTCGGTACAGGTAGGAGCAACTGCCTGAGTGATTATTTTATCGTGGCCAAGAGCAGCAATATTATAAGCATATCCGCAAGCGTATTCCTTTCTGCCAGCTTCGTCACAATCAGCGGGGTCGTCAAGTACAATATCTTCGTGTGCGCAGTCGTGTCTGCTTTCTTCTCCGCAAACTTCACATTTGTATACGGTATAGCCTTCAACATTTTCTGCACAGTTAACTAATTCTATAACAGCATTAGTGTGACCCTTTGAGGGGATAATAGTTGTTGGAACTAAAACTAATCCACAATCAGAACATACCTTACCTTCGGTAGCACCGGGAACGGTACAGGTAGGCTCTACAGCTTCGATTATTTTCTCTACGTGAGCATCAGCAACTGTAGGAACAACATCTTGTGGGGTAGTATCCACGTTACAACGAGAACATTTAACACCTGCGGTTAAGCCTGTGTTAGTACAGGTAGGAGCTTTTGCTTCAAGTGTAATATCGTTAAGGTGACCAAGAGCAGGAACTGTGGTAGGATCCAGGCTTATTTCACCACAACGAGAACATTTTTTACCACCTTCGCTACCGTTTTCGGTGCAAGTAGGTTCAACTGCAGGGATTTCTTCGTCTTGTAAATGTCCAAGAGCAGGAACTACGGTAGGTGCAACTGTTTCTGCACCACAACGAGAACAGGTTTTGCCGTCACCTTCGTAACCAGCTTCTGTACAAGTAGGAGCTTTTGCAGGGATTTCTTTGTCTTGTAAATGGCCGAGAGCAGGAATTACAGTAGGAGCAACGGTCTCGGTGCCACACATAGAACACTTTTTACCGTCGGCTTCGTAACCCGGTTCTTCACAGGTAGCAGCTTTTGCGTCAATAGAAACTTCTTGATCGCAAGGAATTACGCCAACTACGATTTGTGCTTCTATGGTTTTTTCACATTTAGAGCATTTTTTACCTTCGGTTAAGCCGGTTTCTTGACAGGTAGGTGCTACAGCAGGGATAACCTCTAAAGTAGCTGAGTGAGCGGGGAGGTTGTGTCCTGTTTCTGGGTCGTAATATCCGCAATCTTTACATTTGTCGTAGCCATAACCTTCTTTAGCACAGGTTGGCTCTTCAACGTAATGGATTTCGTAATTATGTGGTTTTATAGCTATATCTGTGCCTAATTCTTTATAAGTGCAACCGTCGTTCTGGCAAACCTTATCGCCGGTGTAACCTTTTTCGGTACAGGTTGCTTCTTTAGCACCAACTGTTTTTAAGTTGTGTGCTGCGGTAGCAGGATCAACAGAACCTAATTCTTTATAGGTACAGCCTTCGGTTTGGCAAACCATATCGCCGGTGTAGCCGTCTGAATGGCAAGTAGCCTCTACTTTGCCTTCGAGCTTTAAATCGTGTTTGCCGGTTGCAGGAATAACTGCGCCAGTTACTGCAAGACCGTCGCAGAATTTACAGTATTTATCTGCTTCTTTGCCTTCTTCAAAGCAAGAAGGAGCAACTGCGTCTTTCTCTACTACGTATTCGCTTGCAGGGTTTAAAACTGCACAATATTCGGTAATGCTGTGTGCGTTATCTATATATTGATAATCGCAGAATTTGCATTTCCATATTGGATTGCCTGCATTGTTGCAAGACTCTGTGCTTCCATAAAGGTACAACGAAGAGTTTGCATCGTCAAGTATGTGGGTACGTTGTGGAATTTCTGTTGCAACCTCGTCTGGCTTGTCAACTCCACATTCTGAGCACTTTTTGCCACCGTTATTACCTACTGCTTGGCAAGTTGCCTCTACAGCATCAACGGCAGTCCAGGTGTGCGCGCCTGTTGTGGCCTTAATAGTCTCGTCGTATGTATCACCACATGTATCGCAGGTGTAGGTTTTTATTTCTGCCTGGTCAATACAGTGGTAAACAGTAGTGACTGAACTATAATCGTGGCCGGTAGCTTCAATTTCTATCTTGCAGCCGTCTTCATATTCTATAAAGCCGGCTTCTGTACAAGTAGGGTCGAGACCATTTACTACGTTGCCATGTTCTGTATGCTCTGCAGCAAAAGCGGGCATGGTCATAGAAACAGCACAAATTAAAGCTAAGAGAAGTGCGCTTAATTTTTTAATCATTTACTTTTCCTCCTATTTTTTACTATTAAGAAATTAATCTCGACCATATTATAAACTTCTTTTTGTGGATTGTCAATACGAAATGTGGATTTTTTTCAAAAAAATTTTATTCTTATGGTATTATGCTTTTGAGCCTACTTTATTTTTGTGGGTTCTTTATATCTATTTTTTTGTTTTAAGGAGTGGTTTCATGTTATTGGGAGATATTATCAAAAGACTTTTAGATGCACATGGCATATCACAGAAACGTTTAGCCTCAGACCTGAATTTGTCACCAACTACCTTGGGCAATTACATTCGCAATATACGTCAGCCAGATTTTAAAACACTTATAGCTTTTGCCGATTATTTTAATGTTACTGTGGATTTCCTTCTTTCGCATACTTGTGGTAGTGGCAATGGCACTACTCCCGACGAGGAATTGCTATTACATTTATTTAGAAATATGTCCGACCATGATAAAGAAAGTTTTATTAATATTGGCAAGGTGCTTGTTAGTAAATAAAACAAATGTGTCGTGTAGCACTTCAAAACGTGGATTGTGTTTTTTAGGTAAAACAGTCTGCGTTTTTTTATTTATATATAATGTATAGCCTTTTCACCTAAATTGGTATTATGCAGTTTGTCTTTTAAGGGCTGATTTTAATAAAATGGCAGTATTTTTCACTTCTTTGCTAAAAGTGTCAAAATAACTATATTTTGTTTGTGCAAAAAGTCGAAAACACAAAATATAGTGTTTTGGGTGTTGACACCACAATATATATGTGATATACTAACAAAGCACCACAACCGCAGGGCAAGTCTGCCTATCGGTTTTGGAAGAAAAGAATATCCGTATAAAAGGGGGATACGCGTACGAATATACAGGGTTTTCAAAAACTAACCCTGCTTGATTATCCGGCACACATTGCTTGCACTGTGTTTACAGGCGGCTGTAACTTGCGGTGTCCGTTCTGTCATAATGCCGGTTTGGTACGCAATCCAATAGCCGAAAAAAACCTTTTAGACGAGGTGCTACAATATCTCGAGGGTAGGAAAGGTATGTTAGAGGGGGTCTGCGTTACAGGCGGAGAACCACTTTTACAGCCCGACCTTAAAGAGTTTTTGCAAAAGGTTAAGGATTTGGGCTATAGCATTAAGCTTGATACCAACGGCAGCTTGCCAAAAAGGCTACAGGGTATACTAAAGCTTGGGCTTGTCGATTACGTTGCAATGGACATTAAAAGCTCACCGCAAGGTTACTCTAAAGCTTCTGGCTCTGATATCGAGTTTAGCACCTTTTTAGAAAGTATTGGGATAATTAGGCAAAGCGGTGTAGAGTACGAGTTTCGTACAACCGCAGTAAAGGGTATTCACACGGTTCGCGATTTTGAGGAAATTGCAAAACTTTTAAAGCCTGATGAGAAGTATTTTATCCAAGGGTTTATCGATTCGGGTAATTTACTCTCGGGCGGCGAGGCGTTCTCCAGTGAGGAGATGCAAGAGATTTTAAACCAAGTGCAAAAAATTACACCGAAGGCTTTACTTCGGGGTCAAAAATAAAAGACAAAGGGGAATGAAAAATGTATCGAGTAAACAAACGAGACGGAAAAATTGCAGAATTCGACATCGCCAAAATTTCGGGCGCTATCTCACAAGCATTCGAGGCTTGTGAAAGACAGTTTAATGATAATATTATCGACTTTTTGGCACTAAAGGTTACATCGGATTTCGAGCCAAAAATTAAAGACGGATTAGTAGCGGTTGAGGATATTCAGGATAGCGTAGAAACCGTGCTTGTTCAAGCGGGCTATGCCGACGTTGCAAAGGCATACATCCTTTACCGTCGTCAGCGCGAGAAATTAAGAAATATGAAATCCACTATCCTTGACTATAAAGAGATAGTTGACCAATATGTTAAAAGCATCGACTGGCGCGTTAAGGAGAACTCTACCGTAACATATTCTGTTGGTGGTCTTATCCTTAGCAACTCGGGTGCTATTACCGCTAACTACTGGCTTTCTGAAATTTATGATGACGAAATTTCAGACGCACACAAAAGCGCAGATATCCACATTCACGACCTTTCAATGCTTACCGGTTACTGCGCTGGTTGGTCACTAAAACAGCTTATTGAAGAGGGTCTTGGCGGTGTTCCGGGTAAAATCACCTCCGCACCTGCTTCCCATCTTGCAACGCTCTGTAACCAGATGGTAAACTTCTTAGGCATTATGCAGAACGAGTGGGCAGGCGCACAGGCTTTCTCGTCCTTCGATACCTACCTCGCACCATTCGTTAAGGTTGATAACCTCAGCTACGAGCAGGTTAAAAAGTGCATCGAGTCGTTTATCTTCGGTGTAAACACACCTTCACGTTGGGGTACACAAGCACCGTTCACCAACATTACTTTAGACTGGACAGTTCCTCACGACCTCCAAGACGAGTACGCTATCGTTGGCGGCAAGCGTATGGACTTCAAATATGGCGACTGTAAAAAAGAGATGGATATGGTAAACCGCGCCTTTATCGAAACTATGATAGAGGGCGACGCTAACGGCAGAGGCTTCCAGTATCCTATCCCAACCTACTCGATTACTCGCGACTTCGACTGGTCCGAAACCGAGAACAACCGCCTGCTTTTCGAGATGACCTCGAAATACGGCACACCTTACTTCTCAAACTATGTTAACAGTGATATGGAGCCTTCAGACGTTCGTAGTATGTGCTGCAGACTTCGTCTTGACCTGCGTGAGCTTCGCAAAAAGTCGGGCGGCTTCTTTGGTAGTGGCGAAAGCACCGGTTCTGTAGGTGTTGTTACCATCAATATGCCAAGAATCGCTTACCTTGCAACAGACCGCGAGGACTTCTTCAAACGCCTTGACAGATTAATGGACATCTCTGCTCGTTCACTCAAAATCAAGCGTACTATTATCACAAAGCTTTTAGACGAGGGACTTTACCCCTACACCAAGCGTTACCTTGGCACCTTTAACAACCACTTCTCAACCATCGGCTTGGTTGGTATGAACGAGGTTGGCTTAAATGCTAAATGGCTACGCAAGGATATGACTAATAAGGAAACCCAAGAGTTCTCTAAAGAGGTTCTTAACCACATGCGCGAACGCCTTTCGGATTACCAAGAGCAGTACGGTGACCTTTACAACTTAGAGGCTACACCTGCTGAGTCTACCTCATTCCGTTTGGCTAAGCACGACCGCAAGAGATATCCCGATATCATCTGCGCTTCGGATGGCGAGACTCCTTACTACACCAACTCTTCACACCTTCCTGTTAGCTACACCGACGATATCTTTACAGCGCTTGATATCCAAGACGAGCTTCAGACCCTTTACACCTCGGGTACTGTTTTCCACGCATTCTTAGGTGAAAAACTTTCCGACTGGCGCTCGGCTGCAAAGATTATCCGCACTATAGCAGAAAACTATCGTCTGCCTTACTACACCCTGTCCCCAACCTACTCTGTATGTAAAGAGCATGGCTATTTAGAGGGCGAGCAGTGGACCTGCCCAATGTGTAATAAAGAAGCTGAGGTTTACAGCCGTATTACAGGTTACTATCGTCCGGTTAAGAACTGGAACGACGGTAAATCGCAAGAGTACAAAGAGCGTAAGACCTACAACCTCGAGACCTCGGTTTTAACCCACGAAGGTCCTAAAGAGGAAGCGGCTTGCGACTGTAACGATAGCGCAACAGCCTTAGCAGACGGCATCTATATGTTTGCATCTGCAACCTGCCCCAACTGTAAAATAGCAGCTGCGCTTTTAGATAAGGCAGAAATCGGCTACCAAAAAGTTTTGGCAGAGGAAAACGTAGCATTAACCGAATCTCTCGGCATTAAGCAAGCACCTACTTTGGTGGTTGTATCGGGTGGAAATATGGAAAAATACGTTTCTGTAGCAAACATTAAAGAGTTTATTAAAAACGCTTAATAACTAACAAGTTTACCGCGGTTCTTTAGGGCCGCGGTAAATTTAAATCAAGGAGTTTTAGTATGTACGATATAATAGTAATCGGCGCAGGCCCTGCGGGTCTTACCGCCGCAATATACGCACGCCGAGCAAATAAAAAGGTGCTTATTTTAGATAAGGGTGTTTTCGGCGGACAGATTACCTTCTCGCCAAAAATTGAGAACTACCCTGGTTTTGAAAGCATTAGCGGTAGCGGGCTTGCCGACAAAATGGTAGCTCAGGCTTTAGAGCTTGGCGCAGAGGTAGAGCTTGAGGAGGTTACGGGCATAGAGGTAGACGGCGATGCTAAAACCGTTATCACTGCCGACGGTAACGCATACCGCGCACCCGCTGTAATAGTAGCAACGGGCGCACAGCATAGGCATTTGGGCGTAGAAAACGAGGACCGCTTTATTGGTGATGGTATATCCTTCTGTGCCGTTTGCGATGGCGCTTTTTATAAGGGCAAAACTGTAGCACTTATCGGTGGCGGTAACTCGGCTTTGCAAGAGGCTATACTGCTTTCCGAGGGCTGCAAAAAGGTTTACGTTATACAAAACCTCGATTTCTTAACAGGTGAACAACGTCTGCAAGAAATATTAGCCACTCGCGGCAACGTTGAAATTATTTTAGGCACTACCGTAAAAGTCATAAACGATACTTTAGAGTTTAGCGGAATTACTGTAGAGAATACTGCTTCGGGCGAGACCACCGAGTTAGAGCTCGACGGTATGTTTGTTGCTATCGGCTTAAAGCCCGAGAATGAGGCTTTCGAGAACGTTGCCGAGCTTGACGAGTACGGCTACGTAAACGCAGGGGAAGACTGCCTGACCAAAACCGAGGGTATATTCACCGCGGGCGACTGCAGACGCAAGGCAATCCGCCAAATCGCAACCGCCGTTGCCGACGGCGCCACCGCCGCCCTCTCGGCGTGTAGATACTTAGACTCACTTTAAATAACATATATAAAAATCAGCCGATGCTCATCTTCGAGCATCGGCTGATTGCTTATTTAGTTGTGAATTAAACCACGCCTTGCCATTTCATAGCGTCGGCTACCTTTAGGAAGCCTGCGATATTAGCGCCTGCAACAAGGTCGTCTTCCATACCGTATGCTTTTGCGGCATCGAGAGAGGACTTGAAGATGTTGGTCATAATCTGCTTAAGTTTAGCGTCAACCTCTTCCTCGGTCCAGCTGTAGCGCATTGAGTTCTGGCTCATTTCAAGGCCCGAAACTGCAACGCCACCAGCGTTAACAGCCTTTGAAGGAGCAACGATAACGCCGTTTGCTTTAAGGTAAGCAACAGCCTCGTTAGTGGTAGGCATATTTGAAACCTCAACGTAGTATTTTACGCCGTTTGCAACAATTTGCTCTGCCTCTTTAATGCCAACCTCGTTCTGAGTAGCGCAGGGCATAATAACGTCGGCTTTAGTACCCCAAGGTTTCTGACCCTCGAAGTAAGGCACACCAAATTTATCAGCATAATCCTTAACCTTATCGCGACCCGAAGAACGCATCTCTAACATAAAGTTAATTTTTTCGTCGGTAGTGATACCTTCCTCGTCGTAGATATAACCGTCAGGACCCGAGATGGTAACAACCTTACCGCCAAGCTCGGTAACCTTTTTAACGGTACCCCAAGCAACGTTACCGAAGCCCGAGATAGCAAAGGTTTTGCCCTTAATGCTGTCGCCAAAATATGTAAGCATTTCATTTGCGTAGTAAACTGCGCCGTAACCTGTAGCCTCAGGACGAATTAAAGAACCGCCTGCAGAAATTGCTTTACCGGTAAGAACACCTGTAAACTCGTTACGAATCTTTTTGTACTGACCGTAAAGATAACCAACCTCGCGTGCGCCAACACCGATATCACCTGCAGGAACGTCGGTATTAGGGCCGATGTGTTTGCAAAGCTCGGTCATAAAAGCTTGGCAGAAACGCATAACTTCGCCATCAGACTTGCCACGGGGGTCAAAGTCTGAACCACCTTTACCGCCGCCCATAGGAAGACCTGTAAGGCTGTTTTTAAAGGTCTGCTCGAAGCCTAAAAACTTAATGATAGAAGCGTTAACGGAAGGATGGAAACGAAGACCACCCTTGTAAGGGCCGATAGCAGAGTTAAACTGAACACGGAAACCGCGGTTTACCTGCACCTTGCCGTTGTCGTCAACCCAAGGAACGCGGAAGAAAATCTGGCGTTCGGGCTCTACCATAGATTCGATGATACCCTTTTCAACCAACTCGGGATTAGCATCAATAACAGGCTCTAAAGATTCTAAAACCTCGCGAACTGCCTGATGAAACTCGGGCTCGTTAGGGTTGCGTTTCTCAACGCGCTCCATCAATTCGATTAAGTATTGATTCTTAAACATAAAATCACCCTTTTATTGAAATAATTTTTATTCTATAATTATACCACTATTCCGTTTTAAGATAAATAGTAAGTTTAAAAAAATAAAAATATTAAGTTAAAATATTACTTAAATTAAAAATATTAAGCGTTATGGTCGAAATTTGTTGCTTGTTGTATTAATTTAATTAATATTATTCGCAAAAAGTATATAAATTTAACGGGGTTTAGCATATTTTGCTATAGCGCCAAGTGTTGCTTTTTTGTCGGCACTCCATAAAGGTGCTACAAGTTTTTGCTTATCCCCATCGCCCGTAAGTCTGTGTATAACGGTGCTTTCGGGTAAAAGCGCAAGGCAGTCGGCAACAAGCCTTGCGTATTCGTCGCGTTCTAAAACTGCAACCTCACCGCGATAATACATATCACAAAGCTTGGTGCCTTTAAGCACATGTAGTAGCTGTAGCTTTACACCGTTTACGCGCATATCGGCGGCGTACCGAACTGTGTCGAGCATCATCTCGCGCGTTTCATTTGGTAACCCTAATATTATATGTAGCACAGTTTCGATATTTTCCTTATGTAATTTTTCTATAACCGCGGTAAAATCCACAAGCTTATTGCCGCGGTTAATAAGTAAGGCTGTGCTATCGTGAATTGTCTGAAGACCGAGCTCTACGGTAAGCGGTTTTATAGCGTTTACTCGGCGAAGGAGTGCCATAACATCATCGTTTAAGCAGTCGGGCCTTGTAGCAACCGAAACCGCCACTATCCTCGGGTCGTTTGCAGCACCCATAAAAAGCTTTTCTATATGCTCTATGTCTCCGTAGGTGGCGGTGTAAGCGGCAAAGTAGGCAATAAATTTATTAGTGTCGGTCTTTTTACGCACAAGCGAAATCGCATAATCTAACTGCTTATCTATCGGCATATCGTAGGGCGGACGAAAGGCACTACTGCCTTCGTTACAGAAAATGCAACCGCCAACACCCCGAGTGCCGTCACGATTAGGACAACTGCAAGAGCTTGTAAGTGACAGCTTATACACCTTAGAGCCAAAACGCTTTTTAAGGTGGCTGTTCAAAGAGGTGTAGTATACCATTATATTAATCCCTTTTCGTACATATTACCCTCAAGCTCGTTTATAATGTTCATAGGGCTTTCAAGGCTTGATTCGTGCAAAGGTATTTCGTTGTCCTTAAGATTCCAAGCCTCTCTATAGGCAATAGCAAACTGTGTTTCGGCTTCTGCTAAGGCGTAGGAAATAGAGGTATCGTCACTCTCAAAACGCAAGCCTTTACAAATGCCATCGAAAAGCTTTAGCCCTCTATATATACAGCTCTTAAGATAAGCCGAAAGAGAGTCCACAAGCTTTTTATCGTCGCTGCGTTCGGCAAGTAGCATTAGCGCTTCAACGCTTCTTACCATACCGCGCTGGCGCTGAGCCGATGCGCTTTTCGAGCTTTTGGCGGTGCTGTGACCCAAAAGGTAATCGCACGAAACACCGTAGTAATCCGAAAGCTTTACAAGAAAATCAAGGTTGCATTCGCGTATGCCTTTTTCATAGTGCGATAAAAGGGCCTGCGAAATACCAAGCTCTAAAGCTACCTGCTTTTGCGAGAGCCCACGTCTTTTTCTCGTTGCGGTAATTATCTCAGAAAATTTATTTTGCGGCATAAAAATCCCCCACTTGTGTTTTTTGTACCTGTAATATATAATAAAAAGGTAAAACTTAATTTTATAATACTACAACCAAACAAAAAAATCCAGTGTAAATTATACAATTTGTAAATTTTTAAAGGGAGATTATACAGTGAAATCTTTAACCTTGCATTTAATACGTCACGGTCAAACTGCCGCCAATTCCGAGGGAAGATACATCGGTGTTACCGATGTTGCTTTAACTATGGAGGGCGCAGACGACTTAGAAAAACTTGCCGCCGAGGGTATATATCCACCCGTAGCTGCGGTATATTCCTCGCCGCTTCGCCGTTGCTTGCAGACCGGTATTTTAATTTACCCCGAGTCTACTGCAATACCCGTGCCAAATCTCTCGGAATATAACTTTGGTAAGTTCGAGGGTAGGTCGGGCGTCGAACTCGAAGAAGACCCCGAGTATAAGGCTTGGATAGCAGGCAAAGCCGCAGCCCCTGAGGGCGAGGATAACAAGGAGTTCGCAGTCCGCGTTTGCGTAGGGCTTCGGCAGATAGTAGAGGATATGATGTCGCACGGCATAACAAATGCCGCCGTTATAACCCACGGCGGCGTGATTATGACCTTGCTTGACGCTTGTGCTTTACCGCGCCGCAGACGGTTCGAATGGCTAACCGATAGCGGCCACGGATACACAATTAAGATAACCCCATCGCTTTTCCATTCAAGCGGTGTTGTAGAGGTTATTGATGCCTTTTAAGGCTTAGTTGCTGTTCTTTTTTGCTTTGTTTAAAGCCTCGGTTAAAAGCTTTTTATATTCGCCAACATTAAGGTCCATACCGTCGATGCCTGTAACGGTACCGTCGTCGGCAAATTCTAAATTGTCAAGTCCGCGCAAAACAACAGCGTTTTCAAAAAGCTCCATTTTGTCTTCCCACGCATCTCCGCCGTTAGCATCGGATTTTTCGTTGCCGTTCTTGTCAACCGCTTCGCATTCAACCTCGGTAACCTTGCCGTTTTCAACCTCAATTTTCACCCTTGCCTTGTAGCCGTTACTGTCATAGTTGTCCGAAGTTGCGGTGTATTCGCCATCGCGAAGGGCACCGGTATCACCAACGTTGGTGTCACCTGTAATGCCATCAGCCATACTGTCTACTTTAGACATAACCGACGATACCATAGACTGTGCGCCGTCCTTAACCTCGCTTGTCTTAGAGCCGGTAGTATCACCGCCGCTTGTGGTACAAGCCGCAAAGCTTAGTGCGAAAACAAAGCAGAGTATTGGTAAAATAATTTTTTTCATTTTAAAGTTCCTTTCAAATATTTGTATTTATAACAGGGCTAAAAGCCTAATAATATCGTGTGCAAAAATTATTTTTTTATTCAAATTTATTTTTTAGGAGGTGTGGCAGATGTTCAAAAAAACCGATGTTATTGTTTGTGTTTCGCTTTTAATCGTTTCTGTGGTTTTAGCACTTGCTTTGCTCAATAAACAAAACGGTAATAAAATTAAGGTTACTTTAGACGGAAAAGTGTTTGCCACATATAACCTAAAAGAGAACGCCGAATATGTTATTAAAACCGAGCACGGCGAGAACACGCTTATAATAAAAGGTAATTCTGCACATTTTAAAAATAGCAACTGCCCTGATAAAACCTGCGAAAATATGGGCGAAATCAAAGAGCTTGGCGAGAGCATCGTCTGCCTTCCTCACAGACTTGTTGTGGAGGTGGTAGAATGAAGCCAAAGCGAATAGCGTTGCTTGGGCTTATGTTAGCGTTGGCACTAATTCTCGGCTATGTAGAAAGATTAATACCCTTTAATATTGGTATTGCAGGGGTAAAAATAGGACTTGCCAACATAATAGTTTTACTGCTTTTAAAACGGTTTGGAATAGGCTACGCGCTAACCGTAAACGTATTGCGTATAACAATAGTTAATCTGCTTTTCGGCAGTGCTGTAAGTCTTGCTTTTTCTCTGTTCGGAGGGGTATTATCTACACTCGCTATGTATGTTGCGCAAAAAATTTCGGGTATTAGCGAAACTGGAATCAGCGCAATAGGTGGCGCTACCCATAATTTAGGGCAGACTATAGCCGCCGCTTTACTGCTTAGCACACCCTCGGTGTTGCGATTGCTACCGATTTTACTGATATTCGGCGAGCTTTCGGGAGTGCTTTGCGGCGTTGTTGCGCACGTAATTTTAAAAAGAAGTGACAAACTTAAAATATAATAGAGTATTTTGTGCCAAACTACTAATATTACAAGGTGGTTTGGCACTGCTGTTTTTATGGTTAAAGACTAAGTTTGTGTACTTTTTTGTCGATTGACTTTAATTGTACTATATGATATAATTATTGAGTTATAATAACATATACTGCAAAAAGTATGTGTAAATAAAAATGAAAATTTAAAGGGGACAACTTAAAATGGAAAAATTATTAGAGCTTTTAAAATCAATCAGAAGTGACATCGATTTTGAAAACGAAACCAAGCTTATCGACGACGGTATTCTTGATAGCTT
>JAZNZF010000019.1:0-20359 GCA_045594795.1 Acutalibacteraceae bacterium
CTCCTTGGCTCACAGAACGACATGGCTACGATCCGACTTAAATGTGAGGCGGTCGTCCATTAAAGAGTGATACGATCCTTAAAATATTTCTCCCAAGATTTGAGACTAATTTGCTTTCGTTCGCTTTCCCAAAGCCTAATCATATTGGCATCTACACCAACAAGCCTTGCAAACGGTCTTTTACCGAGATTAAGGCTTTCACGGTGCTCTCGTATTAGTGTGCCTTGTCCGACTGCTATAAAGCGGTTATAATCATCAAGAAGGTCATATACGGGGATATTATAGAGTTTGGAAAGCTTGTCCGCTACGGTTTTATCAAAACCGTTGTGATTACCTGTTTCAAGATTTATGTATGTGCTACGAGCAATGCCAACAATCTGCGCTACTTCTTTTTGCATAAGACCTAATTTGTGTCGGCAAAATCTCAAGCGGTCAGGGATGTTATCAATATCTTCGTATGAGTGGTATTGCTTGTTAAATAACTGAGCTTCCAGTAGTTTGCGTGGTGCCATCAATCTAAAACTAAGAACAAACAAGGGAGAATGTTTTGTTTCACCGTTTTCGGTGTGCGACATTATATACATATTTTCTGCCGTCTGTTCGGTAATTCTCCAATGGGGAGTTCTTTTTGTAACCAAAAACTCATTTGTGAGAGGGTTGCATTTTCTATACAGCGCGAAGCGTATGTGGCTAATTTTATTCCTTTATTTCCCTTGTAGGTTGATATTGCCTTGATAAGTCCTACTGTTCCTATTGAAATTAAGTCTTCTTGCTCTATATTGCTACTTGAATATTTTTTTACAATATGCGCTACCAACCTTAAATTGTGTTCTATTAGCTTTGTTCGTGCTTCTTCACTTCCGTTTAGCATTTGCTCTATATACTCTTGCTCTTTTTTGCGTGAAAGCGGTGGCGGAAACTGACCGCTTGTAGTAACGTGCAAAACCATATAAACTATATTTGACATTGCAGATAAAATAAGTTGTAATAGCATTATTATTCACCCTTTAGAATGTACGCAAAAGCACGCTTGTATTATGCTATTAAAACATTTGCACTTTACAAATTCTTAAAATGTAGTAAAATATAAAGTAGATATTGTTTAATTTCTTTTATTTTAAAGGTGAATGAAATGCAAAAAATTATCTCGGCTGTGCTTTCAGCGCTTGCCGTAATCAACGTTGGTATTGCGATATATATGTATATAGTCGGCAGTGCAGCGGGTACCACCATAACCGAATACGAAAAGGTTATAACCTACAAACTTCGCGAGCCAAGCACACGCTACAGCTTTAAAACGGTTGACCGAAGTTATTTTGACGATGCACTTTTTATTGGTGATTCTCGTACTGTAGGTCTACACCGCTATGCCGAAATTTATAATGCCGACTATCTTGCCGAGGTTGGTGCTACAATCCACGGCGTATACGGTATTACCTGTGCCGACGAAAACGGCTACTATACGCTTATGGACCTTTTGCAAAACCGCACCTATGGTAAGGTTTATATTATGTTTGGCGTAAACGAAATTGCTGGTGACCTGCAACAAAACGCCGAAGCTTATTTAGAGCTTGTAAACACAGTAAAGGAATACCAGCCCAACGCTATTATTTACATTTGCGCTAACCTACACGTAGGTGAAAGCTATACTTATATAAACCCATATTACAACAACGAGCGTCTTGACACTTATAACGAAATGCTCTCAAAATATGCCGACGGTAAAACCACTTTTTATATTGACGTAAATGAGGTTTATGACGACAAAAACGGCAACCTTGCCGCCGAGTACACAGGCGATGGTTTGCATCTATATGAGAACTGCTATCCGGTATGGGCATCGTGGCTATGCGCACGTGCCATAGATAAATAGAGGTATTGCTTATGCATTTAATACTTACCTCTTGCGATTTTAGTAATGAAAACTCGCGCAAGATTATTTTTGAAAACTTAAAACAGCCGGTTGATAAATGTAGGATTCTTTTTATCCCTAACGAACGCGCAAGAAGAAATGCGATTCTTAGTGATAAATTTTACCTGCACCTTATGCAATACGGTTTTTTGCGCGAGAACATTTACGTGCTTGACTACTACGATGCTGAAAAATTCTCTAACCTTGATATAGACGCTATTTTCGTAGGTGGTGGCAACACCTTTGGCACCTTTTACCGCATTAAAAAGCACGGCTTTTTAGAGCCGCTTAAACGGTATATTGAATCGGGTGTTACCTATATTGGCGGAAGTGCGGGTGTGCATATAGTTTCTAAAAGCACCAAGCACGTTCTCCCCTACGACCCCGACCGAAACCAAACGCAAGACTATACCGCTTTAGGATATTTCGACGGTATTATAATATGCCACTTTTGTGACGAGCGCCGCGCACATTATGAAAAATTAAAAGCCGAGGGTGAATATAAAGTTTATACCCTTACTAACGACGAGGCAATTATTATTGATGAATAAATTTAAAGCTACGATTTTCTAATTTTAGAATCGTAGCTTTTTTTAAAAAATGTATTGTAAAAAAAGTAATTAGTGATATAATATTTAATTAAAGGATTAGTTAAAGAAGGTGGTTAAAATTAACTCTGATATTTTTGGTGCGGCCATAGCCTTTTTAATAGGCGGGCTAATCTCTTTTTTAAACTACGCTTTATCAAAATATATACTTAAAAGTAGACCTAATATTTACGCCTCAACACATCTGTTGCGTCAAATAATTGGTATTGGGTATTTAGTTGTACTATATCTGTTTGCAGACCGCACACCTTTTAGTCCAATATGGTTGGTTTTGGGCGGTTGTCTTGGTATAACTATACCTATGTTTTATTTCACCTACCGTTTAGTTAAGTTTAACAATATTAAAGAAAACAAGGAGGACGAGTATAATGGGTGAAGGTTCACGCGTTATTTTTAGTCTTTTCGGTTTTCTTGATATTACGGGCGAGGTTGTTACTATGTTTATAATACTTGGCATAGTAACCGTAATTTCGCTTATTGTAAAGCACAACCTTAAAGAACGACCCGGTAAATTCCAGAATATGATAGAAACCGGTGTTGAATATTTAGACAAGTTTTTTGGTGACCTACTTGGCAAGAAAAAGTCGCGCCAATATTTCACCTTTTTAGCATCTCTCTTTATATTCATAATTTTCGCCAACTATTCGGGGCTATTTCCAGGCGTTGGGCTTACCGATTATGTAAAGGCACCCACCGCTTCGCTTTCGGTTACAGCAGGGCTTGGAATTATAACCTTTGTGTTTTTACAAGTAGCAGGTCTTCGTATGGGCGTTAAACACTACTTTAAACGCTTTGTAAGCCCAATGTTCTTTATGCTACCGCTTTTACTTTTAGACGAATTTATTAAACCCGCCTCTTTGGCATTGCGTTTGTTCGGTAATGTTTTTGGAGAGGAGATGGTTACAGAAGAGCTATACCACATATTCCCTATAGGCATACCTGTGGTTATGATGGTGCTCTCAATTCTCTTCTGCGCTTTACAAGCACTCGTGTTTACAATGCTTACCTCTATCTATTTAGATGAGGTAACCGAAATAGAATAATAATTTAAAGGAGAAATATATTATGTCATCACCAATTATTGCAATCGCGGCAGCTTTGGCTATCGCAGTAAGTACCTTAGGCCCTGCTATAGCACAGGGTATTACCGCTAAAAGCGCTATGGAAAGTATTGCTCGTCAGCCCGATGCAGCCAAGGACATTCGTTCTACACTTATTATTTCACTTGCACTTATGGAGGCACTTACCATCTACGGATTACTTATTGCCTTTATGCTTGTTGCAAAGCTATAATTCTGCTCTATGACTATACAGTTATCGGTTACGGTTTGGACCGTTATATGCTTTTTACTACTTATGCTTATACTAAACAATCTGCTGTTTCGACCAATACTAAAGCTATTGGACCAAAGAAAACAGCGGATTGATTTAGCATTACAAAAAAAGCAAGAGATATTAAGGCTTAACTCCGAGCATATTGCCCTAACTAAGCAAAAAGAAAAAGAGTTTTTAGATAGCGAGGCATTAAGACTAAAAGCAAAAATTGCTGAGGTTAGAGAAGACTGCATAAAAGACATTGAAAAAGCTAAAAAAGAAAGACTGCAAGCCTTACAAGATTGTGAAACGCTATGTGAAACACAACATAATGAAATACTTGATACCTTAAGCGTACACACATTGGATATAGCTCGTATGTTTGCAGATAGTTTAATTGAGGAGTAGGCTATGGAATTACATTATGTGTTAATCAACTTCAGCCTACTTGCAGCCTTGATTTTTCTTTTCTGCCGTAAGTTTATTATTAAATTATTTAAAACTCGCAGAGAGAATATATTAGAGCAATTAGACGAAGTAGAAAAAATCGAAAACGAAAATCTGCCAGAGTTTTCAGAACCCGTTTTTGAGAAGCAAAGTTTTGACAGTTGCAAAGAAATTTTGGAAGAAAAAGCGGCGGCAGATGAAAAAATTAAAACAATAAAAGAATTTGGTGTTCGCGAGTGCAATGAAATTCATCGCACTATGGTTGACAAAACCAAAAGGCAATTCTTTAAAACTATGGAAAAAGGCGTTGCCGAGGTGTTCGCGACCGAGCCATACCTTAGCAAAATAAGAGCTAAAGAGGCTTCTAAGCTTGACGAAATTCTCGGTATGATAAAGCTTACCGCGGGTGATAAAGCTTACCTTAAACACCACGATGTGCTTTACGTTACACTTACCTCTGCCTATCCCCTACCTAAAGAGCTTGTCGATAAGGTTGACAGGGTAACAACCGAGCTTCTTGATACGGTAAACGGCAAAACTTCGCTTTGGGTAAAGGAAGACCCTGAGCTTATAGGCGGACTTATGCTACGCATCGGTGATACGGTTTACGATGCTACCGTTAAAGAAGAGCTATACCATTTTGAAAACAGTATTACAAGAGAGCCTATTACCTTTGACGAGGCAGCAAAAGAGGTTTATGCCGAGTTTAAAAAGAACGCAGAGGAATTTAAACCGAAAATCCACACCTATCAGCTTGGCCGTGTTATGCAAATTTCCGACGGCGTTTGTTGGATGGACGGTCTTGCCGACATTATGTACGGTGAGGTTGTAGAATTTGACTGTGGCGAACGCGGAATGGTATTAGATATTCAGCACAACCGCATTGGATGTGTTATTTTTGGCGAGTACGAAGCTATTGAAAGTGGCAGTCGCGTACGTCGTGTTGGCAGAATCGCTTCGGTCCCTGTAGGTGAAGCTTTGCTTGGCAGAGTTGTTGATGCTGTTGGTAATGTTATAGACGGCGAGGGTCACCTATACTACAAGGAAAAACGACCCATAGAGTTCCACGCACCCGCTATTCTTGACCGCGCACCCGTTTCAGAGCCGCTGCATACAGGAATTAAGGCTATCGATTCTTTAGTTCCCTTAGGAAAAGGTCAGCGTGAATTAATTATTGGTGACAGACAAACGGGTAAAACTGCGCTTGCTATAGATACAATTATTAACCAAAAAGGCAAAAACACTGTTTGTATATACGTAGCCATAGGCCAAAAAGAAACCGCTATTTCAGAAATTAAAGAAAAGTTAGAACACTACGGCGCTATGGAATATACCACAATAGTTGCGGCTACCGCCTCAGGCTCGGCAGCAACACAGTATATCGCGCCCTTTTCGGGTACCGCTATGGCTGAATATTTTATGTATAGTGGCCGCGACGTATTAATTGTGTACGATGACCTTTCAAAACACGCGGTTGCATACCGCGAGCTGTCATTACTGCTACACCGCCCGTCAGGTAGAGAGGCGTACCCGGGTGATATATTCTATTTACACTCAAGGCTCTTGGAACGCTCGGCGCACTTATCAAGTGAGCTTGGCGGCGGCTCGATTACCGCTATACCCATCATTGAAACACTTGCAGGTGATATTTCCGCATACATTCCAACCAATGTTATTTCAATAACCGACGGTCAAATTTTCCTTGAAAGTGAGCTGTTTTACGAGGGTCAGCGCCCCGCTATTAACGTTGGTCTTTCGGTTTCTCGCGTTGGTGGCGCGGCACAAACCAAGCTTATGAAGCAGATGTCTGCAAGCCTTAGAACACGCCTTGCACAATACCGCGAGCTTGCCGATTTTACACAAATTGGTACCGATGTTGACGAGGCAACACTTAAAACGCTGTCCTCGGGTGCACATCTTATGGAATCGCTAAAACAGAGTAGATATCAGCCTCTTGACGACTGGAAGCAAGCACTTTTGCTTTTTGCCGTATCCGAGGGCTATGCAGATGATATTCCGCTTGACAATATGGCAGAGTTTGAAAATATGTTATTCCAATATGCTGAGGAAAACTACACTGCTTTGGTTCAAAAGTTAATCTCAGGCAAAAAAGCCGACGATACCACCCTTAATGAAATTCGCGTAATGCTTTGCGAATACTTGAAGAGGTACTGATATGCCGGCTATTCAAACCTTTAAAAAGCAGTTAAGAGGTATTCGTTCTACCCAAAAGCTTACCAAGGCAATGAAAACGGTGGCAACCGTAAAATTTTCAAAGCTTAATAGTATTTATGGCGGTTATTCACTATATAGTGAGCAATGCAAAAAAATGCTTTTGCGCCACGGTGAAGAATTGCTAATACCTTTAGGAAAAGAAGACCCCTTTGCCCCCGAAGCTTTTGTTATTTTTACAGGCAACAAGGGTATGTGCGGCAGTTATAATAGTGAAATACTTAGCTTTGCTAAGGATATGATTGATGCTAATCCTAAGCACTTGGTATTTGCTTGTGGCAAAAAAGCTGTTAGCTATTTAAAAGCCAAGGGCATTGATATTGATTATGAATATAGCTTTAGTGATATCCCCTCTTACGAGGAAAGCACCCAGCTTTTAATGGATTTAGTAGACCTGCGCAAGCAAGGAAAGATATCCAAAGTGCATGTGATTTATAAAAAATACGTAAATATGATGCACCAAAAAACCGCGATGTTCGAGTTGTTTTCGGTTAGTGACGATGCTGTACACGATAGCTCACTGCTTATCCCCGACCAAGAAACTATAATTAAGCAAACCGCACGAAACGTTTTTAACGCAATTCTCTACGAGCTTTGCTTAGAAACTGCTTTGGGTGTATGGGCTGCAACCCTTATGACCATGCGCACAGCTTACGATACGGCTTTAGAACGCTGTGAAGAATTAGAAACTCAGATTAACAGAATGCGTCAATCCGCAATTACTGCCGACGTTATTGAAACATCTGCAGAACAGTACTAAAAAATTTTCAGGGAGGTAAAAATATGGCAAAAGGCTCTGTGGGAATGGTTCAAAGAATCACAGGTCCCGTTGTTGATATATTATTCGAATCTCTCGATTTGCCCGATATAACCCACGCTGTAACTATAGAGCACGGCGGTGAAACCTTTGTGCTTGAGGTATGCCAACATTTAGGTAACGGTGAGGTTAGGTGTATTTCTATGCACTCTACCGACGGTTTATCGCGTGGGCTGACAGCTATTGATACCGGCGCGCCGATTACCATCAGCGTTGGTGAAGAAACACTTGGCAGAATGGTTAATGTTATGGGTGACCCTATAGATAAAAAAGAGCCCATAAAAACTGAACGCAAATGGCCTATACACCACGCGGCGCCAAAATTTTCAGACATAGTTCCCGCTACCGAAATTTTAGAGACCGGTATTAAGGTTATCGACCTTATGACTCCTTACGTCAAGGGCGGTAAAATAGGTCTGTTTGGCGGTGCGGGTGTTGGCAAAACCGTGCTTATTATGGAGCTTATCAGAAATGTTGCTTTCGAGCACGACGGATATTCAGTTTTTGCCGGTGTTGGCGAACGCTCGCGTGAGGGCAACGACCTATACAACGAAATGTTGCAGTCGGGCGTACTCGACAAAACCGCGCTCGTTTTTGGCCAAATGAACGAAACGGCAGGCGCAAGACTACGCGTACCGCTTGTTGGTCTTACTATGGCTGAATACTTCCGCGAGGAAACCCACAAGGATTCGCTTTTGTTTATAGATAATATCTTCCGTTTCACCCAAGCAGGCTCTGAGGTGTCGGCTTTGCTTGGCAGACCTCCCTCTGCTGTTGGTTATCAGCCAACCCTTGCTACCGAAATGGGTAAATTACAAGAGCGTATAGTTTCTACAGGTAACGGCTCTATAACCTCGGTACAGGCAGTTTATGTGCCTGCTGACGACCTTACAGACCCAGCCCCCGCTACCACTTTTTCGCATCTTGACGCTACTACGGTGCTATCAAGAAAGATTGTAGAGCTTGGCATCTACCCTGCCGTTGACCCCTTGCAGTCGTCATCGCGTATGCTAACACAGGATATAGTTGGCGACAGGCATTATCGCGCAGCAAAAGAGGTGCAACGCGTTCTGCAAAAATACAACGAGCTAATAGACATAATTGCTATTCTTGGTATGGAAGAACTTTCGGCTGAGGATAAAATTACGGTTAAACGTGCACGTAGGATTCAAAGGTTCTTAAGCCAGCCTTTCCACGTTGCCGAAAGCTTTACAGGTATCAAGGGTGCATACGTGCCTTTGGCAAAAACCATTGAGGGTATTGAAGAAATTTTAAGCGGCAACTGTGATGATATCCCCGAACAGCATTTTCTTATGTGCGGTACTATTGATGAAGTTTACCGCAAAGCAAAGCAATAGGTGATGCTATGGATAGAATTACCGTAAAAATAGTTACCCCAAAAAAAGTTCTCGATGATATACATTGCGATTCGGTGCATATCA
The DNA here is from genome assembly GCA_045594795.1 of Acutalibacteraceae bacterium. Classification (GTDB taxonomy): domain Bacteria; phylum Bacillota; class Clostridia; order Oscillospirales; family Acutalibacteraceae; genus UMGS1532. The sequence continues at coordinate 8,773 of JAZNZF010000019.1, forward strand.
CGATTTATGATGACAAAAACGGCAAAGGCGGCGGCAGTTACGGTATCAGAGCTGGTCAAATAAATACCGTTTACGCAATCTGCAAAGGTCCCATTTATGCGTACCACGAAGGTAAAGTTATTTTTAGTTGTGAAACCATTGGTGGCTTTGCTACCTTTGAGGATAATGTCCTTACCATAGTTACCGAAGATTATACCTAAACTAAAAAAAGCGTTGCTTACGGGTCGTACCCTAAAGGACAGTATGATAAAAGATTCCGAAACCGTCAATTCATAACCAAACGAATATACCAAACCGCTCGAAGCAACTCGAGCGGTTTGTATCTATTGCAACGATTACATAAATGGTGTATAATAATTATTGTGAGGTGGTTGGAATGTGGAAATATTTATTAGAATCAAGTTTATATAAAATTGAAATCACTGGTGGCAGTGTTAGAATCATAGGGAAAGACACAAACGCACTAAAAAAAGAATTCAAAGGTTACACATATCTATATACGGGTGCCCTTCATCCTAAGGAATTTGAATTTTTTGCATTAGAAAACGGAAAGCATTTCTATGTCTATTCTTTAACAAACTTCGAATTAAAACAAAGAATTACTTTACCAAGAGGGTATGACTCTATTGATGTATGCGGTTTTTATTCTGAAGACGGAAATACCATAAACATACCAGCAGAACGATATGTATATGATAACAAAGAGCAAGAATTAGGGCATTACGAGTATATTATTTGTAAGTACTCTTCTGTTGATTATACATTAATTGAAAAAATCGATATTCCAGACAAACGCCCGTTTCTTTGGGATGATATTAAGAAATGGATTGATGAAAACAACATTTAATTTTCTGCTGTTGCGTACTACATAACAGGTAACAATTTAAGGGTTTTAGGTTCTCCTAACAAGTGGAAAATGTGATGTACATTTTCCCTGCTTGTTACGGTGTAAGACAAAATTTAAAAGCTGTGTAGAAATCTTCTACACAGCTTTTTTCTGTCCTTTAGAGTACAACCCCTGAGCATCGCTTTTTATTTTTGTTGTGATTTTCTGAATCGTAGGTAGTCCTCTAAAATAATGGTTGCCGCTACCGAATCTACAACGTTTTTGCGCTTTTTAGTTTCTATACCGTTCATGCTAAGGCTTTGATGCGCAGAAATCGTAGTACAACGCTCGTCCCATAGCTCAACCTCCAAGCCTGTAAGCTCTTTAATTTTATCTGCCGCCTCGTAGCTTTCCTGAGCTTTAAAGCCCTCGCTACCGTCCATGTTTTTTGGCAGACCAATTACTATAAGCTCGGCTTTTTCTTCCATTGCTTTTTCTGCAATTTTTTGGTATAGTTTTTCTTTATTATATTCCTTAATAATACCGCGCGGAAAGGCAAAGCTTTCGCCCTTATCACTTAGGGCTAAACCTGTTCTTGCCGTGCCCAAATCAACCGCTAAAATTACCAATGCCTTACCTCCTTTTTTACTTTACCCAAGCCGACACAGGCTCTGCCAATGCATCGTGATTCAAGTGCGAAATATCATTTTCACTTTCTAAATAAAACTCGCCGTTCTCGTAAACAATATGGTTAATGCCGGTGTTATCGCACCAGTCTACCTCTTTAATACCAGTTGGCCCAAAGCCCTTAACTACGCGAATAAGGTTGCGTATAGCACAACCGTGACTTGCTATGGCTATTGTACTTTCTGGGTTTTGCTCGGCTACACGCTTTAGCGCACCAAAAACCCTATCTGCCACCTCGCGCATGGTTTCGCCACCCTCTACAAAAAACTTATCGGGTTCTGTAAGCCAAAGTGCAGTTTGCTCGTCTGACATTTCGCTAACGGGTCTGCCATCTAAAACGCCTAAGTTTATTTCAATAAAATCGGGTTCTATAATTATTGGTGCTTTGCTATATTTATTTATTGCCTCGGCGGTTTTTGTAGCGCGCAAAAGCGGACTTGAATAAACCTTATCGAGCTTTATATTTTTAAAATATTCCGAAAGGCAAATTAACTGCAGTTCACCCTTTTCGCTTATATCAACATTTGAATGACCAGCAAAAGAATGGAGCTTATTGCCCATAGACTCGCAATGCCTTACAACATAAATTTTTGTCAAACTAATTCACCTACTAATTCTTATCAAAATAATTATATATTATGCGTACCTTAATTGCAATGTTTTTGTTGATATTTATTTGCAAAAAGGTTATACTAACCTTAAGAATATTCTTGTAGATAAGAAGGCTGTTTTTATGGTATATACCGTTACGCTTAATCCCTCGCTTGACTACAACGCAAAGGCTACTTCATCCCTTATTGGCAAAACCAACCGCACCTATGGGGAATATATCGTGCCAGGCGGTAAGGGTTTAAATGTTTCTATAATGCTATCGAGGTTAGGAGTTAGCTCTACAGCATTCGGTTTTTGCGCAGGGTTTACGGGTGAAGAGCTTAAAAGGCTTGTTAGGGAACAGGGCTGTGATAGTGATTTTATAACCCTTAATAGTGGTTTTACCCGTATAAACGTAAAGCTTATATCAGATGTAGTTACCGAATTTAACGGTAGCGGCGCTTCCCTTTGCGCCCGTGATATCGACGAGTTAAAGAACAAAATATCTGCCTTGAGCCCAGACGACACGCTTGTGCTTTCGGGTAGCGTACCAAAAGGAGTAGACGAGGATATATATTTCGAGCTCAGCTCGGTTGCCCCAAAAGGAGCAATGGTTATTGTAGATACCTGTAGCGAGCCACTAAAACGTGCGCTTAGGGCTGTGCCATTTTTAATTAAACCCAATATAGACGAGCTTTGCGAGTTTTTTAACTGTTCAGTCGATAGCCGTGGGGATATAGTTAAGCACTCCAAAACCTTGCAGAATATGGGTGCGCAGAACGTACTTGTATCGTTAGGCGAAAAGGGTGCCATACTTGTTACAGCCGACGGAAAAGAATACTATTGCGATGCACCTATAGGTAGTTTTGCAAATAGTGTGGGCGCGGGGGACTCTATGATTGCAGGTTTTATTACAGAGTACCAAAAAAGCAAAAATATGGGTAATGCGCTAAGATTTGCGGTTGCTGTGGGAAGCGCAACTGCATATTCACCCTGGCTTGCCGATGCCGATACAATTTATAAATTATATGAAATAATGTAAAGGATGTTTTTATTTGAAAATTCTTTTTTATGATACCAAACCTTATGATAAAGAATCGTTTGACGAGGTTATAGATAACTATAGTGATATTGAAATAGACTACCTTAAAACCGATATTTCCAAAAGAACTGCAAGCCTTTCAAAAGGCTATGATGCCGTCTGCTTGTTTGTTGCATCAGACGGTAGCAAAGAAGTTCTGGACATCTTAAACGAACGTGGTGTGAAGCTTATACTACTTCGTTGCGCAGGTTTTAACAACGTTGACCTTAAGACCGCAAAAGAGCACGGAATTACAGTTATGCGTGTTCCCGGATACTCACCCGAAGCGGTTGCCGAGCACGCCTTAGCACTCGCATTTGCGGTAAACCGTCGCATACACAAGGCTTATATTAAGGTGCGCGAAAACAACTTTAGTCTAATGGGTCTTACAGGACTTAATTTTCACGGCAAAACCGCGGGAGTTGTAGGCACGGGCAAAATTGGTGCCGCATTCTGCCGTGCTGTTCATGGTCTTGGTATGAGGGTTATAGCTTACGACAAATATAAAAATCCAGATCTGCCTTTTGTAGAGTATGTTTCTATGGATACTCTGCTTTCTAATAGTGACCTTATTTCTTTACATTGCCCACTTACCGAGGATACCTATCACATTATAGACATTAAAGCTATTGAAAAAATGAAGGATAACGTTATCCTTGTAAACACCTCTCGCGGTGCGCTTATAAGCTCCGAGGACCTAATCAAAGGAATACGTATGCACAAATTCGCAGGTGTAGGCCTTGACGTTTACGAAGAAGAGCAAGAGAATGTTTTTGAAAACCGAGAGGACGATATTTTAGAAACCTCAATTACCGCAAGGCTTCTTTCATTTCCAAATGTTATTGTTACATCCCACCAAGGCTTTTTGACACGTGAGGCATTAGAGGCTATAAGTAATACTACCTTGCAAAACGCAAAAAGTTTTATTGAAGGTAACCCAACGAAAAGTAATATTGTAACACTTTAATAATCGAATATATTAAATTTTTCACAGTCATCAAAAAATTTTGCCGACGGCTTGCAAGTTTTGTTAGTCATCGGCATATTTTTATAAAAAAGTACTTGAATATTTAAAATAGCTGTGATATACTTACTATTGTCGTTCGGCAGCAACTTTAGCTTTACGCACAGCGCGGCTGCCAAAACAACAATTAAATAGTTTATATGCGGGTGTGGCGGAATTGGCAGACGCGCTAGACTTAGGATCTAGTGTCACGCACGTGCAGGTTCAAGTCCTGTCACCCGCACCATTTTATGAGGTCCTCAAAGCCTTTGTTTATAAGGCTTTGGGGATTTTCTTTTTTGCTCTCTGGTGCATTTGGGGGCTTATTTGGGGCTTATTATGCTAAAAAACAACCGAAATCACTACTTTAGGTAGCAATTTCGGTTGTTTTAATTTAATAAGCAATTATTTAGTTCTTACATACTTGTAAGTTGACCAACCGGAATAATACTTTGTTTTACCAACAGTTTTATAGGTTCTGACTCTTACGTAGTATGTCTTTTTAGCACTCAAACTCTTCAAAGTGTACTTGGTGGTCCTATAACTTGTGATGGTTTTAGTCTTAGCACTTGTAAACTTCTTAGAAGTTGAATATTGAATTTGATATCCGGTAACCTGCGTAGATTTCTTGGTAATCGCTACTGTGATACGCTTCTTACCAGCAGTGAGTTTTGATACTGTTGTCTTGGCAGGATTAATCTTGAAGGTCAAGGTCTTAGTGCCGCTGTATTTGCCCTTCATTTTTATAGTAACTTTGTAAGTTCCCACATTCTTTCTGCCACTTGCATAAGTAACTGTGTAGTCGGTGTTCTTCTTTAGTGTCTTGCCAGCCGAATCCTTAACAGTAACTGTCGGGGTTTTCACCTTGCCATTATAAGTATATGCAGCTGTCGACAGTTTGAAGGTCTTTGCATACTTAATAGCAGTGTTACTTGCAACTTTACCACATATGCTACACTTCTTAATCACACTACCGTTCTTTGTGAGTGTTGCTTTAGTAGTTGTTGTCTTGTAAGCATGTGTAATGGTTCGTGTTGCCTTACATACATTACAACTTGTGTCACAGTTGTTTGCGTAAGTATGTTTTATCGTGCGCTTTGCATTACAGTAATTACATGTGGTATCGCAACTATTAGAATACTTATGTGCACCGACTGTACGGGTTTTACCGCAAATATCACATAACTTATCACAATTGTTGCTATAAGTATGAGTTGCTAGTTTCGCAATAGTGGAAGTTTTGGTTGCACCGCACTCTTTACAAGTATAGGTCTTTACACCTGCTGCCTTGCAAGTAGCTTTTTCGGTAACTTTACCCGAATCATAATTATGTGATAGTTTAGCGATAGTTTCAGTTTTAATAATATCTTTGCAAAGAGTACACTTGTAAGTTTTTGTTCCGGTAGTAGCACATGTTGCTTCCTTAGTTACTATTCCAGCATCTGAATTATGGGATAACTTTTCACCAAAAGTCGCACCACACACTTCACAGGTTGCGGGCGATTTACAGGTCGCGTCAGCATAGTCGTGACCAAGTGCTTCACCTTCAGTGTCACCACACACCGTACATGTCATCGGTTCAGTACAGGTTGCATCTTTCCAATCATGCTTTATTTCACGAACTTCACTGCAGAGATTACATTTAGCATCGCAAGCATTATCGAAAATATGCTCCTCCGCTTCACGAGTTTTCCCACACAAATCACATGCGATATCGCAAGCAGAAATATATTTATGGGGTGCTTTACGAGATTCAAAACAAATATTACATTCACTGTCACAAACATCTGTAAAGGTGTGTTCTATTGCCCGAACTTCACCACAAATATTACAATCCATATCACAAGAGTTTGTAAATTTATGTTCACTGGGTATACGAATCTCACCACAAAAATTACAATCTGCATCACAGTCGTTAGTATATGTGTGGGCTGAAGTATTTGCACGAAGAGTATCGCAAACATCACAATGGGTATCACAAACACTTGAATATTGGTGTTCCGGCACTACGCGTTCTTCTTCACATTCGTTACAAAAAGCATCGCATACATTATCATAAATGTGTGCTGGGACAGTACGTTCTAATTCACATATATTACAAATTTTATCGCAGGCATTATCGTAAATATGTTTAGACGGAATACGCTCAAAACCACACGAATCACAAAAAGCATCACAAGCATTCGTATAACTGTGATCGCCTACTTCACGCTCTGCAAAACACAAATTACAAGTATCGTCGCAATCATTATCGTATTTATGTGGCGCTTTACGGAAATTACCGCAAATATTGCAGTCACGATCACATTCGTCAGTGTATGAATGTTCTATGGCCCTTTCAAAACCACAAATGTCACATGTTTCATCACAATCACTATCCCAACTATGATTACCTGTCGCTGGGATAATTGTGTTTTCGTTTCGTGTTGTATGACAAATAATACATTTTTCATGCTTTATGCCTTCAACACCGCAATTATTTTCACTATCAATTACCCATTCAAAGCTATGTCCCTTTTCTCTTGTGACACCGCAAACACTACAGTCTGTATCACAAGCGTTATCGTAAGTATGCGCTGCGCTACCAATACAACAGTTGTAATACCACATAGAATTCAATAAATCTTCATTACCATCAAATATTGTAATATCAAGTTTTTGTTCTTGCGTACCGCAATAATATACGCTTTCAGGGCTGCAATAAGCAAACGCACAAATACCAATGTTTGTAACGCTAACAGGTATGGTGATGCTTGTAATACCGGAGCAACCTACAAATGCATAACTTCCAATGCTTGTTACACTATTGGGAATGGCAATACTCGTAAGTCCGTTGCAAACGCGAAATGCACTATCACCTATAATTGTAACGCTGTCGGGGATGGTTATGCTTGTAAGATTCATACAACAGTAAAACGCATAATCACCTATACTCGTAACACTGTCAGGGATGATATATGTCGAATTAGTTTTTGCTCTTGGATACTGAATCAACACTGTTTTATCTTTATTAAACAAAACACCGCCCAATGAAGAATACGTAGCATTTTCCTCAACAACATTTAATGCTACAAGACTATCGCATTCATAGAATGCATAATCACCTATATTCGTAACACTATCGGGGATAGTTACATTTGTAAGACTATCGCATCCATAGAATGCATAATCACCTATATTCGTAACACTATCGGGGATAGTTACACTTGTAATACTGGTACAACCATAAAATGCAAAATCGGCTATGCTCGTAACACCATCAAGTATAACTAAATCCGTTACAAGTTCACCATTCAAATAAAGATTTTCGGCATAATAAAAAGGGTTGGCGGCAGGGCTTTTAAATGAGATATTACACCATTTGGCAATATCAGTTACATATACATTTTCAAGGTTATAGCAATTATCAAATGCCCACAAGCCTATACTTGTAACGCTATCGGGAATTGTTATACTTGTAAGACTTGTGCAACCAGAAAATGCTTGATAACCAATACTTGTTACACTATCCGGTATGGTTATGCTTTCAAGATAATAACAATTATCAAATGCACTATCGCCTATACTAGTAACGCTATTACCAATTATAACCGAAGTCAGTGAACAACAATTATTGAATGCACTATCACCTATACTCGTAACACTATCGGGGATTATTACACTTGTAAAGTTAGAACAACCAGAGAATGCATAATCACCTATACTCGTGACGCTGTCCGGAATAACTAATTCCGTTACAAGTTCACCGTTTAAATAAAAATTTTCAGCATAATTAAGCGGGTTGGAACCATAGTAATCAAAATCAATTTCGCACCATTTGGCGATATCAGTTACATATACATTTTCAAGGTTATAGCAATTATCAAATGCACCATGACCTATACTTGTAACGCTTTCGGGGATGGTTATACTTTCAAGGTTGGTACAACCACTAAATGCATAAGAGTTGATAGTAGTACATGGAGAAGTGATTATTACTTCTTTAATACTTTTTGGTACACCACTATTATTCCCATATCCAAAAATATACCCAAAATGTGTATTTAGGGTTCCGTCTATAGTTGCGCCTATAAAAGGAAGGGTGATTTTTACAAGGTTTTGGCAACCATAAAACGCTGAAGAATGGATAGTTATAACACTATTTGGCACCACAATGTTTGTAAGACCGGTGCAACCTGAAAATGCAGACGTTCCAATGCTTGTTACGCTATTTGGTATGTTAATGTTTGTAAGACTTGTGCAACCAGAAAACGCAGAATCATCAATGATTGTTACACTATTTGGTATGTTAATGCTTGTAAGACCGCGACAACCACTAAATGCTCCACCACCAAAGCTTGTTACACTATTTGGAATATTTATGCTTGTAAGACCAGTGCAATCGGAAAATGCATAATAACCAATGATTGTTACACTATTTGGAATATTTATGCTTGTAAGACCGCGGCAACCGGAAAATGCACAATCGCCTATACTCGTGACACTATCTGGAATAACTAAATCCGTTACAAGTTCACCATTCAAATAAAGATTTTCAGCATAATAAAGCGGGTTGGAATCAGAGGAATAAAAATCAACTTCGCACCATTTGGCGATATCAGTTACATACACACCTTCAAGGTTATAACAATCTTTAAATGCCCTCCAGTCTATACTTGTAACGCTATCGGGAATTGTTATACTTGTAAGACCGCGGCAATTATCAAATGCAGAATCACCTATACTTGTAACAGTATTTGGAATTGTCACGCTTGTAAGATACCGGCAATTATCAAATGCATAATTACCAATACTTGTGACGCCATCTTCAATAATAACAGAAGTAATACCTAAACCCCAAGGTGTTTCTGTTGAGTAGTTATAATCTCCCATTTTGCCATTGCCGGAAATCATCAATTCTGTACCATTAAGTGTCCAAATGCAATCGCCATTAATACCGCTGGGCTTTTCACGAAGCTCATTACAAATATTACAATATTTGTCATAAATATTATCGTAGATGTGCGGTGCCACCTCACGTTCCGCTTGGCACTCATTACAAATGCTATCACAAGCATTATCATAAGAGTGTGGCGCTACACGAATCTCACCACATTCGCTACAGTTTTCATCACATACATTATCATAAACGTGTGCTCCTACCTTGCGTACATATGCGCACTCATTACAAATACTATCACATGCATTATCATAAATATGCGGCGCCTCACGAATCTCGCCGCACTCATTACAGTTTTCATCGCATATATTATCATAGACGTGAGGGTCCACCTCGCGTTCGTATTCACACTCATTACAAATGCTATCACAAGCATTATCATAAGTATGCGGTGCCACACGCATATCATTACATTCATTACAACTTTCATCACATGCATTATCATAGACGTGCGGCGCCACCTCGCGTTCTGCTTGGCACGCATTGCAGATGCTATCGCAAGCATTATCATAAGTATGCGGTGCTTCACGAGTTTCTCCGCAATCATTGCAATCTATATCACAGTCATTGTTATATAAGTGACCGTTGGGTATGCGAGTCCAATCACAGTTATTACAATTGGCATCACAATTATAAGAATATGTATGCTCGTTTACGCAAGTGTTATAATGCCATGTTGCGTCGGTTAAAGGACCGTTATTGTAATTAATAGCAATAGAAGACTTATTGTCTGCACTACCTTTGTACCAAACATCTGCGAGAGAGTAACAACACCAAAATGCCTGTCTACCAACAGTCTTTAAACTGGAAGGGATAATAATACTTGTTAGCTTAGCACAGCTGTTAAATGCGTGTTCGCCAATACTTGTAACAGAGTTTCCAATGGTTATATTTTTAAGTGACATACAACCGTAAAAAGCATATCCACTTATACTTGTTACACTTTCCGGCACCTCATAGTTTGCATTTATTTTACCAGCTGGATAATAAATTAATTTTTTTTGTTCTTTGTCAAATAAAACACCATTTATATCAGAAAAGTTTTCATTATCTTCATCAACATATATTCCAAAAGAATTATCATTTCTTAAGAATGCACATTCACCAATACTTGTTACACTTTTAGGAATTGTTATACTTATAAGATTATAGCAACTGCGAAATGCATAACTCCCAATACTCGTAACACCATCTTCGATAATAACAGAAGTGATACCAGAACCCCAAGGAATTTCTGTTAAGTAGTTATTATCATAATCACCCATTTTCCCATTGCCGGAAATCGTTAACTCTGTACCGTTAAGAGTCCAAATGCAATCGCCGGTAATCCCGCTAGGTTTTTCACGAAGCTCATTACAACCATTACAATATTTATCATAAATATCATCATAAGTGTGTTCTGGCGCTTCTCTATAATAATAACATTTATCGCATAGCCAATCACAAGCATTATCAAAATCATGATAACTTTTCATAATGCAACTTTCATAATACCAAGTTGCTGATAATAATTCTTCATTACCTTGCCAACTAACAAAAGGCTCACTATTTTCCGTTCCTCTATAATAAACATTATAAAGATGAACACAGCCATAAAACGCATCAAGTGCGACTGTTTGCAAAGAATAACTGAGCGTTACATCCGTAAGAGAAGAGCAACCTTTAAACGCTCCTTCTCCAATTATAGAAGCCGTACCTGTATTTGCGCTTTTAAGGGATTCACAATTCCAAAAAGCATAAGTTCCAATTCCGCTAATACTGTCTGGAATATCTATACTTGTCAAGTTTTTACAATTTTCAAATGCAAAAGAATCAATGCCTTCAATACCTTTTGACATCTTAATGCTGATAAGACTAGTACAGTTTGCGAATGCGCTTTGACCTATATTCTTTACACTGTCAGGAATAATAACACCTGTTAGACTACTGCAATTTTTAAATGCTTCAATTCCAATGTATTCAACATTATTTGGAATTGAGATGTTTTTTAGGCTTGTGCAGTTACGAAAGGCATAATCACTAATACTCTCAACACCATTTGGAATGTTTATATTTTCCAAGCTTGTACAACCATCAAAAATACCGATATCTATAACGCTAGATGGAATTTTAATTCCTGTGATATTAACACAATCTGGCATACCTAATATGCGCGTTACAGGATACCCCATAAATGTATCAGGAATAGTTACATAACCACTAATATTATTAGCAAAATTATAATCTGTGGAATCAATAGAAACCGTAACTTCACCATCAGTTATAGAATATACAAAACTGTTCTCATAATAATATTTTGTTTCTGCGCTAACTGTAAACGAAGCGAACGGTATTGTCGATAATAACAAGCAAATGATTAATATCGTTGCAAAAAATCTTTTCATTTTAATATTCCTTTCAACAATTATTTCGTCTTGCCGATAACATTAAATTTATCCACATTAAGTAGTTTGAGTTTTT
>JAZNZF010000020.1:0-13122 GCA_045594795.1 Acutalibacteraceae bacterium
GAACGCTACGATCTCGGCGCGCTCTTCTTGCGTGGTTCTTCTTCCTTTGGTCATATAGATTCCTCCTTTGACGCTACTGCGCACTCTGGTTTTTCTACGACCATTATACCACAAAACCCATTCTCTGAGCGTTTCTTTATGAACAATTCCAAATTTTTTACTTAGTGTTACTAAACTTCCTTCTCCTCGCAAGTATGCCTCTACGGCTTGTATCTTAAACTCTATACTGTATTTCTTGTTCTTCCGTTTTTCTCTTGGCATAAAAATAACCCCCTTAAAGTAGTCTTGAAAACTTTTTGTTTTTTCAAGTGTCTACTCTAAGGGGATTATATCACGGCTTCCGCGTTTTTTGTTTTATAATTATCTAACCGCAAACAATCGCCCAAATCGTCATTTCAAATTTTTTCTACTCTTGGTTGCGTGAAAACCCACACAATAACCCCAAATGCGAAAACAGATACTTTTTGCCTGAAAGGCTACCCCCATATTTTGCACAAGTGTTCACAAAAAGGTGCACTTAATTGTTTGAACAAAATCGGCAATATTTTATGCGGTTTTAGGTGTTTTTTAACTGTTCACAAAAGCAACTGTTTTATTGAACATCGCAAATTGATAAAACAACTGCAATTGCAGAAGCAATAAAACTTAATGCAGAAATAATTATTGCCCAAGTTGATTTTGCCGATGAAGATTTTTGTTTTTTATGTTCTTCTATTGCGGTTTGACCTGCTTCCATTAAATATAAATCAGAATATTTGAAATTATCTCTTGAACCTAAAAATATGATTTCTATATAATGACGATTTTCTGCTTCTTGCAATAATTCCATTAAACGACAAGGCGTTATTCTACATTTATTATATAATTCATCAAATGACATCGTAGCAGGTGCGTGAGGCAATATATTTAAAACTTTATACATGTTTTTACTAATCATTTTATTGCTCCTTTACATGCTCGATTAAATCCGCAGGTTGACAATCCAAGAGAGAGCAGAGTTTATCAAATACAGACCAAGACACCATTTCGCCTTTTCTTATCTTTTGGAGCATGGCTTCTCCCATTATCTTCTCTGTTCTAATCTTATTGGTATTATAACCCTTTTCTTTGAGAGCGGAAATGACATCAATTTTGTATTTTAACATAACTTTCACCTCTGCAACCATATTATCACAAAGTAACACTTGTTTCAAGTGTAAAGATTACACAAAAAACAAGTGTAATCTTTGTGCATTACGCGAATTGAATTACACTTATTTTGGGTGTATAATATTATCAAAGAAAAACAAAGGAGCAAAACACTATGAATTATGGTTATGCAAGATGTAGCACAAATGAAACAAAGCAGGATATTAACAGACAAGTTCGCGAACTGAAAGCGGCAGGAGCAGAGGAAATATTTGTTGAGTATGAACATGGAGATAGCAAGATTAAGCAACAACAAGCCTTAATGTTTGAAAAGGCGCAACAAGGCGATACGATAATTGTTCTTGAAGTTCCTCGACTTGCAAGAAGCACACAACAACTTTGTGAGATTATCGACCTTGTAAGCACCAAAAGATTAAAACTAATAATTGTGGGAAGTATTACAATGGATTGCCGCGGGGGTAAAGCAGACCCAATGACCGAAGCCTTTTTACAAATGGCAGGTGTTTTTAGTCAATTAGAACTTGCAATGATAAGGGCGAGGGTGCGGTCAGGCATGGCAAATGCCAAGGCAAAGGGGAAAGTAATCGGCAGACCGCAAATGACTACACAAGACATTCCCCCAAACTTTATGCGTCATTATCCATCATATAAGGCAAAACAATTAAATATAAGCGAATTTGCAAGGGTTTGCGATATGAGCAGAACAACCATTTACAAATATCTTTCACTATTGGAAAACTAAAAGGGAGCGGTACAAACCGCTCCCTTTAATGCTTACCATATTTTTCAGTAATTCTATTGAATACAATAATTGCAGTATCTAGAATCATAAAGCATGCTATTAGTATTAAAACAATAATCAATTTATTGCTTTTATATGCGTTAAAAAAATCAAACTGCAATATATAATCAATCGCGTGTCGCATACCACAAAGCAAACATGAATATTCACCTGAATTACAAAAATATGTAAATGGTAATATACATTGCAAAACCCCTGCAAAAATAATTACAAAGTATGAAATAATTCTTGAATTTTCAAAAATTCGCTTTTTTTCTTTTTTGTCAATCATTTTTTAATGCAGATAAAAATTTACTTCCTGCTATGATTTGAAGTATTCCTGATACAGTTAAAACAAATCCCAAACCACAAGTAAAGGAAATTGTTCTTATACCTGCAAAGAAAAACAAGACAGTAATTAAGAATGCAAATATCATATAAATATATGCAATTTTTCTTTTCGCAGAAACACTCTTGGTGAAATAAATTATCAAACCTAAAATAACAACAATAGCATCCAATGCACAAGAAATATATGCTATCGGAGCTCCTGAAGTATCAAATGTTACTGTTGCGTTTGTTGTTGAATGTGATATTCCATTCTGTGTGGTTTCAGTATTAACACTACCTGTTGCGGTTGATATACCATAAGCAATAAGTATTATTGAAATAATTAGTACAACAGAAGATATTATGTTTATTAAATGGGCAGAATATAATTTTTTGCTACTAATTTTTTCCACAGTATTAAATTCATTGACAATAAGTTCTTGAGCACAATTAGTGCAGAATTTACTGTCATCTTTGTTTTCAGTACCACATTTGGGGCAATACATAAAAATCCTTCTTTCTTTTTAGTTACATCGGTGTTTTTAATTTTTCCCTCCTTAAAACAAAAAAGTGTGTGCAACCGAAGCCACACACACCGAAAAATGCAGACCTCGATTAGCTACCACACTAAATCATCTGCTCAACATACAAGAATGCGAAAACAGAAGTCCGCACTTTTACCAAAATAAAAATGCTACTTCTTGTATATTAAGCAATATATTAAATTTAGTGTGGTATGCTTTTATTATAGCACCGCCGCAAGCAAATATCAATATTTTAATTTATATTATCTTTGCTATTGGTTTGTTTTATGGTATTATATAAAAGAGGTGTTGCAAATGGCAAAGGAATATGGGCAAAAATATAAATCAATACTTGTTTTGCAGATACTATTAAAATATACAGATAAAGACCACCCATTGACCGCAAGTGAGATTTCAGATAAATTACTTAAAGATTATGGAATATTAGCAGAAGAACATTCCATTTGTCGCGATATAAAGGAACTGCAAAGGCTTTATTCTGTAGATGATGAAGAAGAAATCCAAGAGGGCAAAAGAATACCATATAAAATAGAATATGATGGATCAGGCAAACGCGGTTATAAAGTAACCAAAAGACCTTGTAAATATACTGATTTGCAACTATTGGTTGAGTGTATACATTCCGCTCGCTTTATATCAAACACCGAAGAAAAGCGGTTATTTAAAATGTTTAAGGAGTTTTGCAGTAATGAGCAATACAAATCCTTAAATAACGAAACATATTTAGTTGACCGCTCAAAAACAAACAATAACAACATACTTTCATACATAAATGAAATAAATGCCGCTATCAAGGAAAATAAAAAGATTAAATTCAAGTATATGAAATATACCTTGCAAAACCGCGAGGCGCAAACACCACGCAGAAATGGCGCTTTTTATATTGTTAGTCCTTTTAAAATACTTATCAATGAGGGCAATTTTTATCTGTTAGCCTACAATGGAAAACACATAACAACATACAGAATTGACAGAATGGATAATGTTATAAAATCGATAGAACTTCGCGAGGGAGCGGAGTTCTACAAAGATATAAACATGCAAGATTTCACAAAGCGTGTTTTCTCTATGTTCGGCGGCGAAGAAAGAAAAGTAACAATAAGATTTACAAATGATTTGCTCGACATCGTCATCGATCGTTTTGGTGCAAATGGAGCAATGTATATCCCTGATGATGATAAACATTTTAAAATTCATGTAAATGTTGAAGTTAGCAATATGTTTTACTCTTGGATTTGCGGCTTCCGCAAGAAAGCCGCTATATTAGAGCCGCTTGATGTTGTTGAAGACTTTAAGATATTTCTTGCAGATATTAACCAAAAGTATGAAAGTAGTTAAAAGTTGTTGTTTTATACTGATTTATGCCTATTGGTTTTAAATTAAGCCGCTACCCATCAATTTATATTAAATAGTCTTGAATTATTTTACTTGACATTTGTTTGATTCGATTCTATAATGTGAGCAGACATTGACATAAGTGATGTGTTCAATGTTCGATTTAATCACCCCCTAAAAGCGCAGGAACTGCGCTTTATGTTGAGATGATGGGTCTTATCGGTGCAGGTAACAACCCAATGGTTGGTATGACTGTTGCAGTTGCAGTTGCTATCGAAGAAGCACTAAAGAAATAAGGATTTATGCACATTTAAAAGGCTTGGGAATTTTCTCAAGCCTTTTTGTTTTTGACGAGATTGACAAGTTATACTGCTTATGCTAAAATTTGACAAAAGAAGAGGTGGTAATATGAAAAAAATTATACCTAAACTTATGATTATATCTGTAATTTTGTTTGTTGCAAGCATTGTATGGGGAGGAGCTTCTGCTATTATTTGCAACCGTAGTAATGATAATTACAAAGAATTACAAGAAGAATTTATCAGCCCCGATATTATCGATACGGTTTTGTATGATGAAGAATTAAAACAAATTTATGTTTGTTATTATTATTCGGATTACGTTAATGTATATAACGAATTAGGTGGGTTCCTATGGTGCGTAGGGATAGATACTTCAAGAGGCCTCAGTTGTGCAATTGATGATGATAAATTTATAATTAGTAGTCTGGGCTACGGTTATATATATGATGCTAAAAATGGTACATTTTTAGCAGAAACAAATGATGAAGACCTTTTATATAAGTATGATGAAAAATCAGAAGAAATATTAGTTAAAAATAAAATTAGTTTTGATAGCACTCAGGTTTATAAAGAAGATTCAAATGGAAGTTTGGAAACTATAGTATCAAGACCGAAATGGTATAAAATATTTGATGTTAAATTATTTGGCACAGGTGCGATATTTGGTGCTATAGGAATTGGTTTAGGATATTTAATGATTATGTATTATGGGTACTTAGAATCGAAGGACAAAGCAGAATTCAGAAATAAAAAAGCAAAAGTTATAAAAAATTATTTTAAAGCAACTTCAATTTTACAAATTGTATCAGCAATACTTATTGCTGTATTCCAAGGAGTTTTCGCTTTGTTGCTTATAGTTATTGTTCCGCATTTTATACTCTCTAACATAGTTTTGTATAATATAATGGATAAACTTCCAGTTAGTGATGAAGAGGAAATCGTGCTTCATTTTTGGAAAATAGTTAACATAATAACATTTGCTCTGCCTATTGTTTTGTTTGCTATATATCTTATTATTTTTGGATAACCTTAAATAATAGTTTATCAATTACATACTTAAACAAATACAAAAAATGTGCTTGATGTTCAATTTAATTCTCCTTTAAAAGCGATGTTTGTCACTTTATGTTGAGATGATGGGTTTTTTCGGTGCAGGTAACAACCCAATGGTTGGTATGACCGTTGCAGTTGCAGTTGCTATCGAAGAAGCACTTAATAAATAATTAATATTTCAAAACTAAACAGGGGGGGCTGATGCTCTCCTGTCTATCGGTAAGAAACAAACGCCTTGACTCACAAAAAGAGCCAAGGCGTTTTGTACTATTTTAATTCGGGTTCGAGGTTTGAGAAAATATCGGAATCGAAAAATTCCTGTATGGTTATTTCCAAGCCGTCGCAAAGCTTTTTGATGGTGGCAATTGTGGTGCTGTCATTTCGACCGCCCACTATATTGCTCAATGTGGATTGAGTGATGCCGCTGACGGTGGCTAATTTATTCACCGTTATACTATGAATTTCACATAATTCCAAAATCCGCAATTTAACTGCATCGCCAATATTCAAGCGTATCACTCCCCCTACTTCTTTATCTATTATAATTGTAACTTTTATGACACCAAAATATTACCTCTTTTGAGTTGACATTTTTATTTGTTAGTGGTATAATAAGTTTGACAGGTGACAAGATATCACGTTGTTAATTTATTTGAAAGAGGTAATATTTATGAAAAAAGTAGTATCATTGACCCTTGCACTGCTTATGATAGTTGCTGTATTTTGCGGTTGTTCGCAGGAATACACCGTTAAGGTAAGCAAGAATGGCTCTTGCAAAATCAAGGTAGTTAGCGCCATCCCCGTTGAAACCGTTGAAGAAATGAAGGCTCTTAGTGAAATGCCTTCTGATGAGGATTTTTCAGAAGACAGCTTTGACGATTTTTATACAGAAGAAATTCCCGATATGGATTCAGGTTTGAGCGAGTTCCCCGAATTCAATCTGGATGATGAAGATTTAGATATGGACGTAGATTTGGGCGCAGGTTCTGAACTTCCCGAAAATGATTTCTCTGAAATCGAAAAGCTCCCTATAAAAAAGGTTAACGGCAAGGATTGTTACGTGGAAGAAATCAACAAGAAATTCTCCTCTACCAAAAAGGCAAACAAATTTATGCTTGAAGGCACTGACGAGACCGGCAGTTATTTCACCAAATTCAGCCTTACCACCAAGGGCCTTTCGGCAACAATTATGGATGGAATGGAAGAAAGTGCCTTGATTTACGGCGAAGATTTCACCGTTAAGCTTCAGGTTACAATGCCCTATCTTATCACCAAAACCAACGGCACACTTTCAGAAAACAAAAAGACAGTCACCTTCGACCTTATGAAAGGCGGAAAAATTTACGCCTACACAGAAAAATCTTCTAAGTCTGCAAAAATCTATTTCAAAAAAGATTATCTTAAATCTAACAGCTCTGCATACCTCAGCTGGAATAAGGTAAAGGGCGCTAAAAAATATAAGCTTCAATATAAAGCAAGTGACGCAAAGAAATGGAAATCTGTTACAACCACCAAAACTGCAAAGACAATTAAGGGATTGAAGGCAGGTAAGAAATATAGCTTCAAGGTTACCGCAATTACAAAGTCTAAAAAATTTACTACACAAAAAACCACAATTACAACCCTTAAAAAAGTTGCAGTTAAGGTTAAATCAAAGACCAATAAGTCCATTAAGCTTTCTTGGAAAAAGGACAAAACCGCTGACGGATATATAGTTTATAAAAAGAATTCCAAAAAAGCCGATTGGAAGAAACTTACTACCATAAAAAAGGATTCCACTATTACATATAACGTAAAGGGTCTTAAGGCAGACAAGAAATACTATTTCAAGGTTGTTTCATATAAGAAGGCGAACGGCAAAACTGTTAAGTCAACCTACTCTACCTTAACCGCAAAAACCAAATAAAATCAAAACACACCGCGAGCAGAAACTTGCGGTGTGTTTTTGTTTGTAGAAAAGTATTTATTTTTAAACTTTAACTGTCGTTTAGATATTAAATCGACAGTTGCTGTTGAAAAAGCATAAAAGAAATAATCAACTATAAATAAACGTAGTTAAAAGGTCTTGAAGATATCCAAACTCTTTTGCTTTTAATGGTTGAAATGGCTAACTAATTATGATACAATAAACTCATACCACACCACAACTTAATTTTTCGATATTTTTCGTTAATAGGGAACAATACCTTGGTAAAAGGTGTTCCTTCTATTCTCCTGTTACGGAAAATATCGGTGTGGTGTGGTAGCTAAACCGAGGGAAGCACTTTTTCGGCACACTCCTCGGGGTGTGCTTTTTTATTTAATTAATAGGTTGCTTTTTCCTATGTTTTATGATAAACTTTACTTGCGACGCAAACTGAATAAAAGGCTCTGGCGAAGGGAAAATACCTTGGTAAAAGGTGTTTCCCTTATCCTTCGTTGGAGTCGGTTTGCGTCGCAACAAACTGAGGGTAAGCACTTTTTCGGCGCACCCTTTGGGTGCGCTTTTTTATTATGGGGTGGTTTAATGTGGTATTATCGGCGACCTTATCAACGGGCGATAGACGATTTTTTTGAGTGGTTATTTGCGGACAAGAGAACAAAAAAGATATTGGAATGTGTCCCACGGGGTTGTCGGGATTGTGAGATTTTAGGTATATGCCGTGATGAAGAAAATAATTGGAAATGCCGTAATTGTTGCAAATTTATAAAAAAAGACCCCGTTGATTGCAATACCTCCGTAAAGCTCAATCAACGAAAGTTTAAGACGTTCAAATAAAAAAGCTGAACTAACTTTAGTTCAGCTTTTTAACATTATTTATCCTTTAAGTAAACCTCTTTTAACTGTTCGGCGATTTCCGCCATATCGTAGCCGGCGGCTTTTAGAGCCTCGTCTTGTGGTTTGCGTTCAAAAATCTCGCAGGTATTAAGTATCATTTCTGCCCAAATGTCTGCCGGTTGCTCAAGGCTTAGCCACTTAACGTTGTTTGTTACCTCAACCTCGCTATCTATAGTATCCGATAAAAACAAGGGGAGACCTGCGGCCTGTGCCTCTATAGCGGCAACGGGTAGGTCCTCTAATAGTGAGGGCATAACAAAGGCGTCCATAGCACCATAATAACTGTGCACGTTGCTTTGCGCACCCATAAACATAACAGCGTCTAAAATGCCAAGTGTCTGCGCTTTTTGCCGAACGTGTGCCATAAGTGAGCCTGAACCTGCAAGTAGCAGTACCGATTCGGGTTTTCGGCTATGTAGTTCTTTGAAAATTTCAAGCAAGAAATCGTGATTTTTACGGCTGTGGAACTTACCAACGTGACCCACAACAAACTTATCTGTAAGTGAAAGGCGGTGTCTTATTTCGTTGCGCTTGTCGGGTTGGTAACTAAAGTCTGAAAGTGCTATTCCGTTTTTGAGAATAGGCACCTCGTTTTGCACGCAAAAGCTTTTGCCAAACATCCACTCGGCTGCTTCGTCAGAGCTTGCAAAACAACGTGTAATAAGTTTATCCATTCGTTTTCTGTTAAGGTAGTTTAACATATCTGCAAGCCTACCCACAGTAGATTTTGTGTTGTGTGCGTGTGCAATAACTACGGGCACTTTTAGTTGTTTACATACAGTAAAGGGTACAAGGTCTGCCGCCGAGTTTTTGTTTATATGCACAATTTTATAGTTGTTTTGGGAGATAACCTTTTTTACCGCACTATAGTAACCAATGGGGTTTTTAGGCGAGGGCACTCTGTGTATTATAGAGCCACCTGCCAAAAACTCATTTTTATAAACGGGCGAATCGTAGGTAGTAATAAAATCGAACTGAATTTCGTTATGGTCAAACTCTTTGTATAGATTACGCAAAAAGGTCTCAATACCGCCAATGCTTTCGCTTAGGCTAAACTGTAACACTTTAATTGGTTTATTCATTATATAGTACCATCCGTATATGTAATTAATAAGTGAATTTGTGATTTAGAACAATATCAAATTAATATCATTAAGTACATTATACTACTAAAGTACATATTTTTCCACTACTTTTTTTGGGGGGAGAAAAAGCGCCCCTTAAAAGAGGCGCTAACTAATTAATAAGATTCAATTTTTATTAGGTTGGTATTACCTGTAGTTCCGTCGGTAACACCGCCTGTTATTACAATGTGGTCACCGCTTTTTAGCTCTAATGCTTTTTGCGAAAGCTTTTTGGCTGTATAGAAAAGCACCTCGGTGGAGTTGAATTCCTCGCACATAATCGGCATAACGCCAAACGAGAGTGCAAGCTTGCGCCAGGTCTGTTCGTTTGTAGTGATACCGAGAATTGCCATAGGCGGTCTGAAACGGGATACCATTCTCGCCGTCATACCCGAGATAGAGCAAACCGCAATGGCGCTTGCCTCAACATCGATAGCTATTCCGCAAGTGGCGTGGGATATTGCGTCTATCGTATTTTTTATTTTAAACTCTGAACGCAAAAAGCGTTTTTTATAGTGAATAGAGCTTTCGGTTTGCTCGGCAATTTTCGACATAGTTTTTACGGTTAGAACAGGATATTTACCTGCAGCCGTTTCTCCCGAAAGCATTATAGCGCTTGTTCCGTCGTACACCGCGTTTGCAACGTCTGAAATTTCCGCCCTTGTTGGTCTTGGTTTATTAATCATTGATTCAAGCATTTCGGTTGCGGTAATAACCCTTTTGCCAAGCAGACGGCAGGTGGTAATAAGTTTTTTCTGTATTGCGGGCAACTCGTGAAAGGGTATTTCAACACCCATATCGCCTCTGCCTATCATAATACCGTCACACTCGCTACAGATTTCCTCAATGTTGTCTACACCCGAGCGGTTTTCAATTTTTGCAATTATATCAATATTCTCTGCGCCTATTTGCGATAAATAGTTTTTAACGTCAATAAGGTCTTGCTTTACCGACACAAATGAACAAGCAATAAAATCAACTTCATTTTCTACACCGAAAGCTATGTCTGATTTGTCCTGCTCACTAAGATATTCTTGCTTTAAAACTTTATTTGGAAAGCTCATACTCTTGCGATTAGTTAGCTCGCCCCCAACGATAACTTTACAAATAGCATCGGTTTTGGTAAGCTTTTCAACCTTAAATTCTATAAGACCGTCGTTAAGTAAAATAGTATCATTTATTTCTAACTCGTCAATAAGACCCTTGTAATTAACCGAAACTATAGTTTCATCACCTTGGACCTCGTTTACTGTAAAGGTAAATAGGTCACCCTCACACAAGGTTACCTTGCTGTTTTTAAAGGTTTTAATTCGGTATTCGGGACCCTTGGTATCTAAAAGAATCGCAATTGGTAATTTCAGCTCACTACGTACCTCTTTAATAAGGTCAATCATTTTCTTATGTGACTCGTGTGTTTCGTGCGAAAAGTTTAACCTTGCCACATTCATACCAGCAAGGCACATTTGTTTTAAGGTTTCTTTGTCGCTACAAGCAGGTCCCATAGTGCAAACAATTTTAGTTTTTCTCATAGAATCTCCCGCCAATTTTTATACTTATAGTTTGCCGCAAAATAATATAATCTTGCAAAAAATATACTAAATTTTCAAGGTGTGGTAGTTACCACACCTTGAACAATAAGATGTTTTAATTTATCTTTGAACTCTGCCCGAGCCGTCACCGCCTGCAAGTGTTTTAACCTCTGCAACGCTAACCATATTGTAGTCGCCCTCTATAGAGTGCTTTAAGCAAGAAGCTGCAACCGCAAACTCAATGCTCTCCCCAGCAGAATAGCCCATAAGCTGTGAGTAGATTAATCCACCGCCAAAGCTATCGCCACCGCCTACACGGTCAACTATATGCATGTGGTAGCTCTTGCTAAAGTAGTAGTCGTTGCCATCGTAAAGCATTGCTGCCCAGTCGTTATCGTTAGCAGAAATGGAGCTGCGTAGGGTAATAGCAACCTTTTTAAAGCCAAAGCGGTCTGCAAGCTTTTTGGCAACCTCTTTGTAGCCCTCGTGGTTTACCTTGCCTGCATAAAGGTCGGTATCCTCAGCCTTTATACCAAATACATCGGAAGCATCTTCCTCGTTAGCAATGCAAACGTCAACGTAAGGCATAAGCTCTGCCATGATTTTGCCTGCCTTTTCGCGAGACCAAAGCTTTTTACGGTAGTTAAGGTCGCAACTAACAGTAATGTTACGTTCTTTAGCAGCTTTGCAAGCCTCTAAACAAATTTCAGCAACGTTGTCGCCTAATGCGGGGGTGATACCTGTAAAGTGGAACCAACTAACGCCCTCGAAAATTTTATTCCAATCAAAGTCAGCAGTAGTAGCGGTAGCTATAGAAGAACCTGCACGGTCGTAAATAACCTTAGAAGGACGCTGTGAGGCACCCTTTTCGCAGTAATAAATACCAACGCGGTCGCCACCCTTAGCAATAAGTGAGGTGTCAACACCGAATTTGCGAAGTGAGTTAATTGCCATCTGTGCAATATCGTTTTCAGGGAATTTTGTAACAAAGGCAGCATCAAGACCATAGTTTGCAAGTGATACCGCTACGTTAGCCTCGCCACCGCCAAAGGTAGCAAGAAATTTATCGGACTGTAAAAATCTGTTATAGCCCTCTGGAGCAAGTCTTAACATAAGCTCGCCAAAAGTAACAACCTTTTTCATTCGAAGTTCCTCCTATTTTTTAACCAAATGTACACCGAAACCACCGATGTCATTCTTAAAGTATATAAATTTAGCATAACCGTCGTCGCCAAGGGTTAGGGTATCATAATCAAACTCAGCGCCCTGAGATTCGTAGTAGCGAATAGCACGGCTTACATCGGAAACACCAAGTGCAATGTGACCCATTTTGCCGCGTCCGTTCATCTTCATAACCTCAATAGATTTACCTACAAAATATGATTTGTTGCCCTCGTCGGCAGCAAGGTTTAGAAGCTTTGAGAAATCGTCTGCGGTTTTTGCAGATTCAGCTTCATCTTCACTGTTAATACCAATATGCAAAAGCTTAACGTCGAGCATTGCTGTAACAGCTTCTCGAGCAAGGGCGGTAATACCGTCCCAATCGTTATTATCAACAAGCTTTGCAGGTACCATCCAGCTACCGCCACAAGCAATAATCTTTTTAAAGCTTAGGTACTCGCCAAGGTTGTCAGGACCAATTCCGCCTGTTGGGATAAACTTCATTGCAGCAAACGGACCCGAAAGAGCCTTAAGAACCTTAAGACCGCCCATAGCTTCGGCAGGGAAGAACTTTACAACCTCTAACCCCAAGTTTGCAGCCTCACTAACCTCACTTGCGTTGGTACAACCGGGGATAACGGGAATATCTCTGTCAATACAATATTTAACAACCTCAGGCACAAATCCGGGGGAAACGATGTACTTAGCGCCCGAGTTAATTGCAAGCTCGGCTTGTTCTACATTGATAACTGTACCTGCGCCAACAAGCATATCAGGGAGCTCTTTAGCAATAGCGGCAATAGCTTTTTCTGCACCTGCAGCGCGGAAAGTAACCTCGGCTACCGGTATGCCACCACGGGTTAAAGCGCGACCTAAGTCAACTGCTTTTGAGGGGTCTGTAAGCTTAATAACAGGCATAAGACCTACATTACGCACCTGTTCGAGAAGTGGATTCATATATATACCTCCAAACTATTTTTTACAATATAATTATA
>JAZNZF010000021.1:0-55582 GCA_045594795.1 Acutalibacteraceae bacterium
TTGATTTTTCGTGCAAATGTGATAAAATGAATACAGGTTAATGTGGCAGAGGGTGTAATTATATAAAATAGTCGTTAAATTTAACAAAAAATACCAATGTATCTTTTGCAATTTAACTAATTATTGACAGCTTAAATTACACAAACCACTAATGACTCTAATAGTTATGTTTATTATTTTTTAGGAGGCTGAACAATGCACAAAAAGTTTATATGTTTTGCGTTAAGTTTGCTAATTTCTGTTTCGTGTTTCTGTGCTCCGCTATCAGTATCAGCAGCAGAGAAATCGCCAGAAAGCACTCAGCTTAATAGTGAAACACAAGCTACCGTTGAACTATTAGAAAGTAACGAATACACCTCGTATTATGATTATTATAATCATTATGCTAAGGCGCCTGTGTATCGTGGTTTCATTAAGGTTAAGGGTACTGAGTTCTCTGGTGCCGACAAAACCAAAATTGATTCTTACGAAAAGGTTACTGCTGTAGTTCTCAACAAATCAAACAAATGGGTAGAGTATAAAATTACAGTACCCGAGGATGCTAAATATGGTATCGAAATAGATTACTATCAGCTTCCCGATAAAGAGAAAGATATTGAAATTACTGTTCTTGTAGACGGTAAGGTTCCTTATTCTGAGGCTCAACAGATTTCGTTGCCTCGTATTTGGGACGACGATATTGATTCTGAAAACGTTGCAGAGGGTCTGTATTTCGAAACTACCGACCCTAATGGCAATTCTGATGATGTTCGTCCTTCCCAAAAAGAAAAACCTATTTGGACTACAAGGGAATTAATGAATGTTCGCGGACTTTATAAAGACCCATATCAATTCTATCTAACTAAAGGAACACATACAGTACGCTTTAACCTTGATAGAGAGGCGGTTGCTATTTCCGAAATTCGTTTTGGTAATAAGCAGATTATTCCTTCCTACGATGAATACATAAAACAATTCAGCAAAGAAGACTATGTATATAACAACGGTGTAGCTTATGGTGAAGAAGGAGACTTGTCCGTTACTGTGCAGGCGGAGCAAACCTTCTATAAAAACAACATAACCTTATACGCTACTACTGATAAATCTGATGCTTCCGTTACACCTGCCGATGCTGCATATACTCGTCTTAACACCATTGGCCAAACCAACTGGGCCACAAACGGCGACGAGATTGTGTGGAAGTTTAATGTTAAGAAAGCAGGTTTATATAAGCTTACTATGCGTGCTCATCAAAACTTCAACGCAGGTATGAAATCGTATAGAATGCTTAAGGTTAACGGCGAGGTTCCGTTTGAAGAGGCAGAATCTTTAAAATTCGACTATCAGCAAAACTGGTATATGCTTACTCTTGGCAATGGCGAAAAGGGAGAAAAGCGAGAGGATTATTACATCTATTTAAATGAGGGTGATAACCTTATTTCTCTTACCTGTACCACAGGTGAAATGAGCGCGGTTTTAAGGGATATTCAGCAAGCTGTATTAGACCTTAACGAAGTGTACAGACAGATTATTTCTGTTACTTCAACCCAGCCAGATGCTTACCGCGACTATTCTTTAGACCAGCAAATCCCAACCCTTGAGGATGACCTTTGGGCTGCAAAAAAATCTGTTGATGAAATTGCTAAACAAATATTTGAATTAACAGGGACAGATGGTTCACAGGCATCGTCGGTAAACTACGTTTCACAAATTCTTGGAGAATTAGCCAGTGACCCTTATATTATTGCAGAGCGCTTAGGCAGTCTTAAAGATGCTATTGAAACTTTAGGTAATTTGATTAGTACAATTGGTAAGCTTGCTCTCGAGCTTGACTACTTAGCAGTTCTTCCTGTTGATACCGAAGAGCCCAAAGCAAGCAAAGGCTTCCTTAACTCAGTTAAATACACTTGGGACCAATTAATTTCTTCTTTCACTGTTGATTATAATGTTGCAAGTGATGCGCAAACCACAGGTGAGGACACTCAGGTTGTTCAGGTTTGGGTTAATACAGGTCGTGACCAAGCTAAAATAATTAACCGACTCGTTGGTGACGACGCTGATAAACTTGTAACTTCCGATGGTAAAAAGATTTCAGTTCACTTAGCACTCGTTGATACTGGTGCTACACTTATCCGTGCTACCCTTGCAGGTAAAGGCCCCGACTGTGCACTTATGATTGGTGAAGACTCTCCGATGAACCTCGCGGCTCGTGGTGCTTTATTACCACTTACCGAGTATAAGCCCGCAATCGAAGACCAATTCTATCCTTGTGCTTGGACTCCGTTCTGGTATAATGGCGAATATTATGCATTGCCCGAAACCCAAAACTTTGATGTTATGTTCTACAGAACCGACATCTTTGAGGAAATGGGTCTTGAAATACCTAAAACCTGGGACGAATTCTATAAGGTTATGGAGATACTCCAAAACTCTAACCTTATTGTAGGTATTCCTGAGGTTGACTCGGCTAACGCCGGTGTTTCAATGGGTATCAAAACCTTTGATAAATTCTTAGTACAAAACGGCGGTACATATTATAATAAAGACCTTAGCAAAACAAGATTTACTGATGAGGTTGCGTATCAGTCGTTTGAAAGATGGGTAGAGTTATATAGCAAGTATGGTCTTGATAGGTCATTTGACTTCTACAGCCGTTTCAGAACAGGCGAGATGCCCCTTTCTATTCAGCTGTATACATCATACAATCAGCTAAAAACTGCTGCTCCCGAGCTTAACGGTCTTTGGACTATTGCACCAATTCCCGGTACAGTTCAAAAAGATGGCTCTATAGATATTTCTCAAACATCTGTTGTTACAGGCTGTATTTTACTTAAGGCTGCCGAGAAGAAAGGCATTACCGAAGCGGCTTCTACATTCTTAAGCTGGTGGGCAAGTGCTGATACTCAGGCTGCATACGCTCGCGAGTTAGAGGCAACACTTGGTATAGCAGCTCGCTATCATCCGGCTAACAAAGAAGCGTTCAAGTCACTTGCTTGGACCGATGAAGAGGCTGCAGTTATAACTGAGCAATGGGAAGCTGTTACCGTTATGAACGAAATTCCTGGTAACTATGTTCTTAAACGTTCTATAACAAGTGCATTTAGAAATGTTATTTCAGGTAAGAACACTGCACGAAGAGCTCTTACAATTTATAATTCAGATATTAATGACGAAATTACGCGTAAGCGTAAAGAATTCGGATTGGAATAGGAGGCGGTTTGGTTATGACAAAAATGCAAATTAAAAAAGCAAGACAGCAAAAGCGTACCAGCGACTTTCCATTCATCGTTTTGTTGTCACCGTTCCTTCTATTCTTCTTCGTATTTACAATTCTTCCAATAGCCTCTTCAATAGTTCTAAGCTTTACCGATTTTAATATGGTTACTATTAATAACTTTGTTGGCTTTGATAACTACATCAGGTTATTCTTAGAAGACGATATTTTCACTATTGCACTTAAGAATACTATGATTTATGCGTTGGTTTCCGGACCTGTAGGCTTCATTTTAAGCTTTGTTGTTGCTTGGTTTATCAATGAGCTTAACAGAACGGTTCGTACCATTGTTACATTTTTAGTTTATTCTCCAGCAATGGTAGGTAACATATTCTTTATTTGGCTTTACGTATTCTCGTCTGATAGCCGTGGACTTTTAAACGATATTATGTTAAAGCTTGGCCTTATCGCAGACCCGATTGAATGGTTGTCCAACACCCAATACTCATTCGGTATAGTAATGTTTGTTATTATTTGGATGAGTTTTGGTACAGGCTTCCTTTCCTTTGCTGCAGGTCTAAAGGGTCTTGACCACACTTATTACGAGGCCGCCGCTATCGACGGACTTAAGAATCGTTGGCAAGAGCTTTATTATGTTACATTCCCACAAATGGGTCCACAGCTAATGTTCGGTGCTGTTATGTCAATTTCGGGTGCATTTGCTGTTGGTAACGTAAACCGTGCACTAACAGGTTTCCCAAGTACCGATTATTGTACCCACACAATATTATTACATATGACCGACTATGCAACAACCCGTTTTGAAATGGGTTATGCATCTGCAATAGCAGTAGTACTGTTTGCAATGATGCTTATCTTCTATATAATCGTTCATAAAGTAGTAAGCAAATTCTCAGATTAGGAGGTGCAGTTATGGAAAAAGAAATGACTTTTTGGAGACGCGTAAAGTTTAATCACAGGTCCAAGAAAAAGGTTATGCTTTCAAGGTCACATATGGGTAACTTTGGCGTATTTTTATTCCTTTTAGTAATGTGTGTTATTATGGCTGCGCCTATGGTTTATGCAATTTTGCAGTCCATAAAACCTATTGACGAGATTTTCCTATATCCACCAAGATTCTATGTTAAAAACCCAACCTTCGATAACTTTGTGCAAGTTGTATCACTTGCCGGTAGCTTGTGGGTTCCTTTCATTAGATATCTATTTAACAGCGTATTCATTACCGTTATAGGAACAGTCGCTTGTTTGGTTGTTTCTGCAATGGCTGGTTATTCTTTAGCTAAAGGTCAATTCAAGGGTAAAGCTGCAATTGGTCAAGCGGTTTCTCTTTCGCTCTTGTTCCGTGCTGAAGTAACTTCCATTCCTGCATATTTCATTGTTGCAAAATTAGGTATTATAGATTCTTATTGGGCGTTGCTTTTACCACCATTAGCATCTACTATGGGCGTGTTCCTTATTAAGCAGTTTGCATTAAGCTCAATACCTAATGAAACATTAGAGGCTGCCCGTATCGATGGTGCAAGTGAATATAAAATATTCTCTTCAATCGTTATACCTTGTATAAAACCGGCATTGCTCACAGCCGCTATTTTCACATTCAATGCTATGTGGAACAGTGCAGGTACTTCTCAGTACATATTTAACGAAAGCTTAAAAGAATTACCTACCGTTTTAAGTACAATTTCACTTGGCGGTATTGCTCGTCAGGGCGCTACTGCAGCGGTTGCTGTTGTTCTTATGGTTCCACCCTGTGTGTTCTTTATCATCAACCAGAGTTCCGTTATGGATACAATGGCACACTCGGGTATGAAATAGAGGGGGAGAGTATATGAAAAAGTTTTTAAAAATATCTTTTATTGTAGCACTCTGTCTTTCTATGATAACTGCTACTACTGCATCAGCTGTAACTCCGTCCTATGCTCCATACTTGGGCTATGAGTACAACTCGTTCGATGAGTCTGTTGCTGCTCCTATTGGATACACACCGGTTGAAACTCTTATCGGTTCCGATTTTGATTTTTCTGTAGAATATAAAAGTTTTACAGACATATCTATCGATGTGCACGACCCGGATTATCCATCTGCATATGTATTAGATGCAGCGGCAGGCGTTGTGTATAAAACTGATACTTCACTTAATGTTAGAAGCATTTTTTCTAATATAGTATCTGAAAATGGAAAAAAGTTCAGCTTAGTTGGCTCAACCAAAATAGCTAACGATTATGACAACTCCTATTTTTATGTTAATAAAGGTAATAATGTTTATGTAATCAGCGCTATGTCCAAAGTTGTTAATACTATTAATACAAATGGTGTTGTAGCAATGACAAGTTGTGCAGTTGCAAAGGACGATGTTTATGATACATATTTACTTTTAGTTACTGCTGATAAGCAAGATGGTATCTCTATCTATGATGCTACAGGCAACTATGTTGGATTTAACAAATTAGGTAGTAAAATCAACGATATTACATTTAACTTCGATATGAGTTCATTGTATGCTATCGATGGTGGCGCTAATAAAATTCTATCGCTTTCTCCAGTTACGGAATATGATGAAGACGATAATGAGATTTTAACTTCAATTGAAAAGATAGAGGAAATCGACCCTAAAATTGATATCTCTAATTCTTACTCATTAGCTGTTGACTCTATGGACGAATTTGTTTACATAAATCTTGTAAATAAAATCGCAAAAATAGATATTTTTATGGGTGATATTTCATATATTAACAGCTCATCAATTCCTCATAACGTTGATGTTCAAGGCCTGAATTATGGTTCAATAGCTGTTATGACTGATACGGATACTCTTGTTGCACTTAACGCTACGAGTAAACGTTTAGATAGGTATAATTCCTTTGGAGGATACGTTAGTTCTTCCACCGAATTGGGATTATCCTTATCAGCTCCTAATGATATCCTTTATAAAAATAATAAGTACATTTACATTTTAGACAGTGGTAACTCCCGTATTTTGAAGCTTGATAAAGACTTAGAAAAGATTATCTCGATATACTCAAGCTTCTATGATAAAAAGATGGGTTATTTAACCTTCTATGGCGCACGAGGACTTACAATAGACGAACACGAGAATTTCTATATTGCTGATACCGAAAACTATCGTGTAATTATTTCTGATAACAAAGGTAACGTTAAACATGTTATCACAAGGCCTGACCAACAACTTCAGGATACCGAGGCACCGTTCCGCGCAACCAAGGTTATTCTTGATAGAAAAGACCAGTTGTATATCATTTGTGATAGTATTAACTTAGGTGCTTTTGTTTACGACCTTGATGGCAATTTTAAAACATTTTTTGGTAGTAACAACGTTCAGGCTACAGCCGAAGTTATTATGAACTATATTAAACGTCAGTTTATGACACGCGCACAGTTAAAAACACAGAAAAAAATTACTCCAATTGCGCTTACTAACTTTGATATAGATAGTGACGGCTTTATCTATACTGTTACTTTAACCGAGCAAAACAGAAGAAATAACACATTCGAAAATATGGTTCGTAAACTTAATTTCCAGGGCAAAGACATCTTCTCATTAAGTGGCAACTCAAAAGGCTTTGGTGATTTTGAATGGAACCGTCAGACAAACCACACAAATACATCGTTTATTGATATCGATATTGACAAGAACGGTTACATAAATCTTATCGACTCAGGTCGTGGAAAGGTGTTCCAATATAGTGAACAAGGTGACCTAATCACTGTATTTGGTGGATTATCAAATCAGGCAGGCGCGTTTGCTGAACCGGTAGCTATTGAAAGCATTGGTGATAGAATATTTGTAGTTGACCGTTTGAACAATTCTATTTCTATATTTAAACCAACTGCTTATACAAAAGCATTGCGTAAAGCGTACGACCTTCTTGACAGTAGTGATTATGACGCGGCTTTAGCTGCATGGTCAGACGTTCTTAAGTATAATACAAACAGCCAATATCCATATTATGGTATGGGTAGAGCTTATGAAATGAAGAGCGACTACGAAAATGCTATGAAGTATTTCAAGCTCGCCAATTCTAAACCAGAGTATTCTAAATCGTATCAAGAATATAGAAAAGAGTATGTTAATCAGAACATTGGTTGGATGATTTTAATAGCGCTTGTTGCAATAGCTGCAATCTATGTATTGTTTAGAATCCTCAAAAAGAAGATGGTTGCAAAGCACGGCTCAGCATATTCACCGCTTGAAACTAAGTGGGGTATGCCAATATATGTACTGATGCACCCCGTAGATGGTTTTGAACAATTCCGTAACAGAAATATTCATTCTGTTCCAATTGCAATCGGTTTAGTAATTGCTTGGTTCTTAGTAAAGGTTGTTCAATTCTTTGGTACTGGTTTTGCATTCAATGAAAATAGAGCTATCGACTACGATTTCTTTGCAAATATAATTTCAACCGTAGGCTTATATGTTCTATTTATTATCGCAAACTGGGCTGTTTGTACATTACTTAACGGTAAGGGTAGAATGAAAGAAATTATTTGTGTTGTTGCTTACGCTTTAACACCTATGCTTCTTACAACGCTTCTAAATGTTGTTCTTTCAAACACAATGACACTTGATGAACAATCCTTCATTTCGATAATTAATGTTGTTGGTATTCTTTGGTCGGCAATTATTCTCTTGTTAGGTCTCTATACCATTCATCAGTATTCGTTTGGTGGAACTATTGGCTCAACACTATTAACATTATTAGGTATGGCGGTTATAGCCTTGCTTATAATTCTATTCTTCACACTACTACAGCAGTGCTATGCGTTCGTCTTGTCTATTATTTCAGAGCTTAAATTACGATGAGCATGACATGATTATTAAAGGAGGAAATTATCTTGAAATTATTTAATAAATCAAAAAGAAATCTTGCATTAATTTTCATGTCTATGCTTCTTGTTGCTATAACTATTTGTCCTGTATCAGCATCTAAAACTGATGCTGATACTGGTAGCAAAGCTAAAAGCAATGAGTATAGTTATATGAAATTATCTGCAGATTATACCGAGGTTGCAACCTCTGAAAACGTTACAATGTATGCAGACTTAAACAACGGTTTGATAGCAATTAAAAACAATGTTAATGGCTATATCTGGTATAGCACTCCTACCAACATTGATAGCGACGCTTTCTCGAAAGGTGAAGTTAAGCGTGAAAGTCAGTCACAATTAATTATTGGTTATGTTAATGCAGACGATGAGATAGCTACATCACGTATGGATTATCTCGATAGTAGCTCCGCAAAAAGTGTTGATGTTACAGAAATTGAAAACGGAATAAACGTTGTTTATAATTTTGAAATTGATCTATCAACCAGCGCTGAAACTGAAGATGCTGAAGAACAATCAGATTCTGTGGTAGAGGATGGTTCTGAGGAAGCAGTCGATACCGAGCTTGAAACTTCTGATGAAAGTCTTTCAGCAGATGATATCGTTGAAGAGACCAAGATTGTTAAAGCATCTTTTCCCATAAGCTTTAAACTCGAAAATGGTTACTTAGGCGTAAGTGTTGATACAAACGCTGTTAAGCAAACCGAAGATATCATTATTGTTGACTATAATGTACTTCCATATTTTGGAGCAGGTAGTTGGACAGATAAGGGATATATGTTCGTTCCTGACGGTAGTGGAGCCTTAATAAACTTTAGCTCAGCTACAGGTGGTCCTTCTGACTATAGTCAAATGGTTTACGGTGAAGAGAAATCTTTAAAAGAGGAACAATTAAACTCCTCATTTACTGAAACTATTAATATGCCTGTTTTTGGTATGGTGCATAATAACGATAACGGTTTCGTTGCTGTTATAGATAATGGAGCAGCTGTTGCTTCAATTAATGCATCACCGGCAAACTCAAATAAAGGTCATAATACCATTAACGCAAGCTTTAATGACAAACTTATTTCAACGACTGTTATGTTTGCTAAAACCTCAAGCACACAAATCATTCATCGTATTACCAAGAAAAGCGAAGATTTACGAGAGCTTTCGTTAAGGTATTACTTCCTTGAAAACGACGATGCCGATTATGTTGGTATGGCAAAAACTTATAGAGAGTATCTTTTAGAGAGTAACTTGTTATCGAAAAAAGACACTACACCTAAACTAAACGTTGATTTATACGGTGCTATCGATGTAAAGGCAAACTTTATGGGTGTTACATATAGCAAGCTTAAATCTCTTACAAGCTATTCTCAGGCTGTAGAAATTGCTGAAACACTTAAAGAAAAGGGTATCGATGATATTGATTTTAGATATCACGGATGGGGAAATAACGGTATTACCAACGCCAACCCTATAACATCAGCAAAAACTGTTAAACTTTTAGGTGGAGATAAAGAGTTTAAAAACCTTATAAATTATACAAACGAAAACGGTATTAACCTTTACCCAGAATCCGATTTGTTGACATTTACTAAAGGTAATAATAACCTTGCTTCTAAAAACACTTTTGGCCAAACATTTTATGAGTATCAGTATCTAAGGTCTGTATACGTTTTCGACCTTAAAGGTTTCCAAAAGAAAGCATTAAATCCATCTAAAATTGCTGAAAACACAAATAAATTCGTTAAGTCTTATTCCAAACTTGGCGTAGATGGTGTTTCTCTTTCTACCTTAACCAATAAGGTTTATTCACATCTTAAACAAGATTCGCAGGTATACCGTTCAAATATTCCTGCTATAGCATCAAAATCACTTAAAACAGTTACAGAAAATAAAATTAACGTGGCAGGCGAAACTGCTAATGAGTATTCATTTAACTATTTAAGCAAAATTTATAAATCACCTATTTTCTCAAGTGGTTATAATTGCTTTGATTCTGAGGTGCCTTTCTATCAAATCGTATTACACGGCTATGTACCAATGACTGGTGATACTATGGTTCAGTCTATGGATTCTGACACTACTTACCTTAAGTGTGTTGAGTCAGGTATTGAGTTGTTATGGATGGGCATTTACGAGGACTCTGTTGCTGTTAGTGACACAATTTACGATGACCTTTACGGCTCTACCTACACTCTTTGGGCTGATGATGCAGCAGCACGTTACGCAAAATATCAACCCTTACTTAAAAAGGTTCACGATAGTGCCATAGTGGGTCACACAGAAATAACAAATACCGTTACTGAAACGGAATACGAAAACGGTGTTAAGGTATATGTAAACTTCTCGGATACCGATTACACTGTTAATGGAATCAAAATTCCTGCAAGGGATTTTGTATATAGGGAGGGTTAAAAAATGAAACGTTTACAGTTAAGCCTTTCGGCAAGAAGCGCTTGGACGGCTCAGGTGTTCATTTTACCTTTCTATTTAGGATTTTGGTTCTTCTTCTTTTCACCGCTTATAGAATCCCTTAGAATGAGTTTTAGTAATGTATCTGTTTCGTCGGGTAGTGGTTACACATTTACCTGGGTTGGAATTGAAAACTATAGGGTTGCCTTTTTAGAAGACGGTACTTTTAATACCAACCTTATAACATCATTTTCACAAATGGCTTGGCAGGTTCCGGTTGTAATAGTATTGAGTCTATTTTTGGCAATTATTATTAACCAGAAATTCCGCGGTCGTGTAGTTGTTCGTGCAATATTCTTCCTTCCTGTTATATTTGCATCCGGCGTTGCGCTTTCAATGATTAACAGTGATAGTGTTGCAGGTAGTGCTATTGCAGGTAATGTCGTTAGTGCCGAAGGTATTACAAGTATGAACTCTTTAAATGAGTTGTTGACAAACGCGGGATTTAATAGCGAGGTTATTACAATAGCAACAAAAATTGCCAACAGCTTGTTCTCAATGGTATGGCGTTCGGGTATTCAAATGATAATTTTCCTTGCGGGCTTACAAAGTATTTCACCTGCATTGTATGAGGCTTCTGCTATAGAAGGTGCTACCGCTTGGGAGAACTTTTGGAAAATCACCCTACCAATGCTTACACCTACCATACTAATCAATTTGGTTTATACAATAGTTGATACATTTACCGATACCACAAACTCTGTTATGCGACAGGTTACATCAATGATGTCTAACAGTATAAGCAAGCTTGGATTAGCTTCATCTTTCGCTTGGATTTATTTCCTTTGCATTGGTGTAATTCTAATAATTGTTATGCTTGTGTTTAAATTGTTAGATAAATATACTTCATAAGGAGGGGATTTAGTATATGTTTGATTCAACTCGTTACTTTTTCGAAAATAAGCAATATAAGAATCAGTATATAATGAAGCGCAAAGCTAAATCCGCCGTTCTTGTGTTGTTTAGAACCTTGTTTATAATCGGTTTATCTTATTTGTTCCTTTTCCCGTTGCTGTATATGATAGTTACAGCATTCCAAGACCCTGCAACCGCAAGTGACCCTTCGGTTATTTGGATTCCAAAATCCATTTCATTAACAGGTATTATCGGCGGATGGGAATTCTTAAAATTTAGCGAATCGGTTATTCTTACTACAGTTATAACTATTTTTGGTACTGCAGGCTCTATCGTATCTTGCGCAATGGTAGGATATGGTTTTGCGAGATTTAAGTTCCCGCTTAAAAATTTAGCCTTCTTTTTGGTACTTTTAACTATAGTTGTTCCTGTTCAAACCATCATAATGTCTACCTATCTAAACTATTGGTTCTTTGATTTTGGTGGCATATTGAAGATATTTGGAATTGATTCGGTTAATATCCTTAACACTGCATGGGTTTTTGTATTACCGTCGTTGTTCGGTACAGGTTTAAGAAACGGTCTTTATATATTTATATTCAGGCAGTTTTTCTTGGGCCAACCAAAAGACCTCGAGGAAGCAGCGCGTATCGACGGTTGCGGTCCTTTCAAAACCTTTATTCGTATAATGGTTCCTCTTGCTGGTCCTGCCTTTGTAACAGTGTTACTTTTCTCAATAGTATGGCATTGGAACGATTTCTATAGCTCATCTATTTATTTTACAAACGATATAAAACCTCTTTCTTGTATGCTTCAGAACCTTAGCAACGCACTTGCTATGGGCTCTGTATGGGATACAAACACTACTCAGTATGAAGTGCGTATGTACTTAATGGGCGGTACGTTACTGTCTGTTTTACCTCCACTTCTGTTGTATGTGTTCACACAACGTTTCTTTACAGAAAGTATCGAAAGAACAGGTTTGGTTGGTTAATGATGAATTTACAGCGCAGGTTATCCTGCGCTGTCTTTCTTTTTTTAGTAAGCTTAATTATTTTGTAATAAAAACTTTAAAAATATGCTTGATTATTTATATCCGTTGTGTTATAATGTTGGCTGTGGTTAAAGTTTAGATATATGCGCTTGTAGCTCAGTTGGATAGAGCAACTGCCTTCTAAGCAGTAGGTCCTGGGTTCGAATCCCCGCAAGCGTGCCACAAAATGCCGTCTCCACAAGGGGCGGCATTTATAATTAGTAGTAATTAAATTTATGAACAAGGTATCTTCTTTGAAAGGAACAAAATTATGGCTAAGGTTGAAAAATTAAGAAACATTGCTATTATAGCCCACGTTGACCACGGCAAAACCACCTTGGTTGATGAAATGCTAAAGCAAAGCGGCACTTTTCGTACTAACGAACAGGTAGCCGAAAGGGTAATGGATTCTAACGATTTAGAAAGAGAGCGCGGTATAACTATTCTTTCTAAAACAACAAGTGTTTCGTACAAAGATATCAAAATAAATATAGTTGATACCCC
Source organism: Acutalibacteraceae bacterium (assembly GCA_045594795.1). Taxonomy (GTDB): domain Bacteria; phylum Bacillota; class Clostridia; order Oscillospirales; family Acutalibacteraceae; genus UMGS1532. Next base: position 12,915 of record JAZNZF010000021.1, read on the forward strand.
CGGACATGCCGATTTTGGCGGTGAGGTTGAACGTATTTTACAGATGGTAGACGGTGTTTTACTGTTAGTAGATGCGTTCGAGGGATGTATGCCACAAACAAGATTCGTACTAAAAAAGGCCTTAAGCCTTGGCAAAAAACCAATCGTTGTTGTAAACAAAATTGATAGACCTACAGCAAGACCCGCCGAGGTTATAGACGAGGTTCTCGATTTGTTTATCGAGCTTGGTGCTGATGATGAACAAATAGAATTTCCTGTAGTTTATGCATCTGGCAGAGATGGTTATGCATCGTTGTCTATTAATGAAAAAGGCACTGATTTAAAACCTTTGTTTGAAACTATTGTAGAGAACATTCCAGCCCCTGAGGGTGATGCCGATGCTCCGCTACAAATTCTGTTTTCTAACATTGATTATGATGAATATATTGGCAGAATAGGTGTTGGCCGTATTGTACGTGGTTCGGTTAAAAGTGGTCAAAATGTTGTTCTTTGCCATTCTGATGGCAGTAATACACGCGCAAAAATTGCAAAGTTATATACCTATTCTGGATTAAAACGAGTAGAAACCGAAACTGCGAGTATAGGTGAACTTGTTTCGGTATCAGGAATTGCAGATATTAACATAGGTGATACAGCTTGCGATGTTGATAATATCGACCCGTTGCCTTTTGTAAAAATCGACGAGCCTACTTTATCTATGAACTTTATGGTTAATAATTCTCCTTTTGCCGGCAAAGACGGTAAGTTTGTTACTTCGCGAAATCTGCGCGAACGCCTCTTTAAAGAGGTTGAAACTAACGTTAGCTTAAAGGTAGAAGAAACCGATTCGGCTGATACCTTTAAGGTTTCGGGCAGGGGTGAATTACACCTATCAATTCTTATTGAAACTATGCGCCGTCAGGGCTATGAGTTTCAGGTTTCACCGCCAGAGGTTATTTATAAGAAGGATGAAAACGGCACTCTGTTAGAGCCTATTGAGCTTCTTATGATTGAGGTACCCGAGGAATATGTTGGTACAGTTATGGAACGTTTAGGTCCACGCAAAGCCGAGCTTACCAATATGGGCACAAGAGATGGTGGGTCAACACATCTTGAATTCACTATTCCCGCACGTGGACTTTTGGGATACCGTTCGCAGTTTTTAACCGATACTAACGGTAACGGAATAATGAACCATATTTTCAATAGTTACGAGGCTTATAAGGGCGATATTGAGCACCGTAATACCGGTTCAATAGTTGTTCACGAAACGGGTGAAACCACCGGTTATGGCCTTTTCAACACACAGAGCAGGGGTAGATTGTTTATAGGAGCAGGTGTTCCCGTATATGAGGGTATGATAGTTGGTGAAAATCCTAAGAACGAGGATATCGTATGTAATGTGTGTAAGAAAAAACAAGTAACCAATATGCGTGCTGCGGGCTCTGATGAAGCATTAAAGCTTGTTCCACCCTCGACATTAAGTTTAGAGCAATCCCTTGAGTTTATTAAAGGTGACGAGCTCGTTGAGGTTACTCCAAACAATATTCGCTTAAGAAAGAGAATATTATCTAAAGAATTGCGTTTAAAGGCTGAAAGCAGGGCTAATAAAAAATGAGTATTGTTTTTTTAGACCTTGAATGGAATAATGCTTATAGCAAACATCATAGTAAATTTGTCAACGAAATTATAGAAATTGGCGCAGTAAAGCTTGATGACAATTATAATGAAATCGATAGAATAGATATTATAATTCGCTCACAAATAACCAACAAGCTTGGCGGCAGATTTAAAAATCTAACCAACATTACTAATGAAGAAATGCGTGAGGGAATGCCTTTTAGCGAGGCTTTTAAAAAATTTCTTTCGTGGTGCGGAATAGATTTTTTAACAGTAACCTGGAGCAATTCCGATATTTATACAATAATAGAAAACTTCAATTTATTTTATAATAAATATCCCACTAATTGTTTTGAAAATTATCTTGATTTACAAAGGTTTTATCAGTCTGTTCTTCCTTCTAAAGATGGTAATCAAATTTCACTTAAGGCTGCTGCCGAGGCGTTAGGTATTCCATTAGACAACGTATCTTTGCACCGTGCTTCTGATGATAGTGCCATTACTGCCGAAATTTTCAAACGCATCGTAAAAATGGGTGACTATCATTCGCTTGTTAAGGATACAAGGGCTGATGACTTTTATGAAAGATTAGCCTTTCGCCCATACTGTATTGATGATATTAATAGTCCGTATATTAATGCCGACGACCTTTCTTTTAATTGTGATGAGTGCGGTGCTGTTACCACGGCCACTTCCGAATGGCGCAATGCAAATAAGCAGTTTAGTAATACTTTTTATTGCCCTAACTGTCATAAACGGTTTTTAGGTAGGGCAAGAATTAAAAAATATTTCGACCACACTCGAGTTAAAAAAACTCAATTACCCATAGTAAAAAAATCTAAAGAGGAAACCGCGGAGAAAAAAGACAGTGAAGTACTTGTGTAATCTTTGCCCAAGAAAATGCAATGCTATAAGAACAGAAACCCAGAATATTGGCGGTTTTTGTAAAATGCCTTATGCCATTACTGCGGCATTGGCTTCAAAGCACTATTGGGAAGAACCTTGTATAAGCGGACAAAATGGGTCGGGTACAATATTTTTTAGCGGATGTCAACTTAAATGCGTTTACTGTCAAAACCATAAGTTGAGTCATCTGAACTTTGGCAAGGTTATAACACCTTTTAGATTGGCTGAAATTTTCAAAGAACTAATTGAACAAGGTGCTAATAACATAAATCTTGTAAGTGCTACGCAATTTGTTCCGCTTATTATCGAGGCTTTTAAAATATATAAACCGACGGTGCCTATTGTCTTTAATTCCGGCGGATACGAGCTTTGCGAAACTTTGCAAATGCTACAGCCGTACGTTGATGTATTTTTATTCGATATAAAATATTTTAACAGCGAAAATTCTTTTAAATATTCTGCTGCAAAAGATTATCCGGATGTTGCAAGACAAGCAGTGTTAAAGGCTGTTGATATGGTTGGAAAACCACTATATAATGGTGATGGGATTATGCAAAAAGGTGTAATTGTAAGGCATCTGCTTTTGCCTTCTTGCACAATAGATGCCATTGATATTATGCGTTGGGTTAAAGATAAAAAATTGCCTGTTGTTTTTAGTTTAATGAATCAGTATACCATAATGCCTAATGTCCCCAAAGAAATAAACCGAAAGGTAACAAAAAGGGAATACGATAAGGTTATAGATGAAATGCTTTCTTTAAATTTAGATGGTTATGTTCAAGAAAGTAGTAGCGCTAATATAAAATATATACCAAAATTTAACCTTTTTGGGCTATAAAATTGTCAGGCTTGTTGCTTGACTTTTTTATTTATTTTTTATATAATAAATAAAATACAATCAAGGAGTAATTTTTATGGCATATTTTTTTCCAGAGGCATCACATACCTTTAATGAATATCTATTAGTTCCTGGTTATTCATCAGCAGAATGTGTACCTACCAACGTATCGTTAAAAACACCCGTTGTTAAGTTTAAAAAAGGTGAAGAACCTGAGCTTACTATGAACATTCCTTTAGTGTCTGCAATAATGCAGTCGGTTTCTAATGATACTATGGCTGTTGCACTTGCTAAAGAGGGCGGTATTTCGTTTATTTATGGTTCTCAATCGGTTGAAAGCGAAGCAGCAATGGTGCGTTCGGTTAAAAATCATAAAGCAGGCTTTGTTATTAGTGCTTCTAACATTCGTCCTGATGATACTTTACAGGATATATTAGATTTAAAAGAGAGCAACGGATTTTCTACCGTAGCTGTTACTGACGACGGTACTGCAAACGGCAAGCTTGTAGGTCTTGTAACAAGCCGCGATTATCGTGTTTCTCGTATGGAACCATCTTTAAAGGTTAAAGAATTTATGACCCCGTTTGACAAGCTTATTTATGCTAAAGAGGGCATAACCTTAAAAGAGGCTAACAATATCATTTGGGATAACAAGCTAAATGCTTTACCCATTGTCGACGATAACGACCACCTTTGCTACATTGTTTTCAGAAAAGACTATGATACTCACAAGCAAAACAAGCTTGAACTTCTTGATAAAAATAAAAGATATGTTGTTGGTGCAGGTATTAATACTCGCGATTATGCCGAGCGTGTACCCGCACTTGTAGAGGCAGGCGCTGATGTGCTTTGTATCGACTCGTCTGAGGGCTTCAGCGAGTGGCAAAAACTTACTATCGATTTCATTCGCGAAAAATATGGTGATAGTGTTAAGGTTGGTGCCGGTAACGTTGTTGACCGCGACGGCTTTATGTTCTTAGCAGAGTGCGGTGCTGACTTTATTAAGGTTGGTATCGGCGGTGGCTCAATTTGTATTACCCGCGAACAAAAGGGTATAGGCCGCGGACAAGCTACTGCACTTATAGATGTATGCAAGGCTCGTGATGAGTATTTCGAAAAAACAGGTATTTACATTCCTGTTTGTGCTGATGGCGGTATCGTACAGGATTATCACGTTACATTGGCATTAGCTATGGGTGCCGATTTTATAATGCTTGGCAGATACTTCGCTCGTTTTGACGAAAGCCCAACAAACAAACTTACTGTAAACGGTAACTATGTTAAGGAATATTGGGGTGAAGGCTCAAGCAGGGCAAGAAACTGGCAGCGTTATGATATGGGCGGTGCTAAGAAGCTTTCGTTTGAAGAGGGTGTTGACTCCTACGTTCCTTATGCAGGCAAACTTAAGGATAACGTAAATCTTACGCTTAGCAAGGTGCGTTCTACAATGTGCAACTGTGGCGCATTAACTATTCCCGAGCTACAGCAGAAAGCTAAAATTACACTTGTTTCTGCTACCAGTATTGTTGAGGGTGGCGCACACGATGTTATTCCCAAAAACGATAAATTCTATAATGTAAAATAAATTTAAAATAAGTATTGATTTTTTAAGTTTATTGTGATATAATTACAAAGCATTTGATTTCACTTGCCCTTACAAGTGGGTTCTGTGCCGTAAATCGACATTGAAGCTGGCAGTCCTCTGGTTATAAAACGTACGAATGCCTGTTAAATTTAAGGAGGAAAATTAATGGATGCAATCAAAAACTTAACCGCTGGTATGTTGAAAGAAAACGCACCTGAGGTTAAAATCGGTCAAACAGTTAAGGTTCACGTAAAAATTCGTGAAGGCGAGCGCGAAAGAATACAGATATTCGAGGGTACTGTAATTGCTCGTAACAATAGCGGCATTTCTGAAACATTTACCGTTCGTCGCGTTTCTTATGGCGTTGGTGTTGAGCGCGTATTCCCGCTTCATTCCCCTAATGTTGCTAAGGTTGAGGTGGTTCGCACCGGTAAAATCCGTCGTGCTAAGCTGTACTATCTTCGCGATAGAGTTGGTAAAGCTGCAAAGCTTAAAGAACAAATCATTTAATTTACGAAGGGGCAATTTGTTTTGCCCCTTTGTTTGCTTGTTAAGAGGTTTGAATTATGGATTATTATTTTGAAAGCAACATCGATTCTGTCAAAACTTCCACTTCTAAAAGAGCACCTGCTTTTAAAGAAATTTTTGAATGGCTTGATGCTATCGTTATTTCAGTAATTGCGGTTATTTTGTTATTTACTTTTGTTTTCCGTACTGTTGGAATCAAGGGCGAATCTATGGAGAATACTTTGTTTGAAAATGACCATGTTGTTATTTCAAATTTGTTTTATACTCCAAAGCAAGGCGATATAGTTGTTATTTCACGTAATTATGCTAACCTTAATGGTGATACTAATGAAGACGATTCGCCAATAATTAAGCGCGTAATTGCCGTAGCTGGTCAAGACGTGACTATCGACCCTAAGACAGGTCATGTTATGGTTGATAATATGCTTATTTCTGAAAACTATATTAAACCAGGCGCTATAACAACCTGGGGCGATGGCTCTACAGAGGCTAAAACCATAACCGTTGAAGAGGGAAAAATCTTTGTTATGGGTGATAATCGTGAGGCGTCACTCGATAGTCGCTATTCACAAATAGGTCAGGTAGATATTAGATACGTACTTGGCAGAGCAATATTTAGAATATACCCATTATCTTCTATTGGGGGACTATAATTATGGCTGATATGCAAACTATTCAATGGTTTCCGGGCCATATGGCTAAAACCAAAAGAAAAATTACCGAAAGTTTGCACCTTGTTGATGCTGTAATTGAAATTGTTGATTCAAGAATACCTGTCAGCAGCCGTAATCCGGAGTTGGCAGGTATTATTGATAAAAAGCCACATATCATTCTGCTTAACAAGTGCGACCTTGCCGATAAAGAAGCCACTAAAAAATGGGCTGAATACTACAAAAGAATTGGCACGCCTGCTATTATTACCGATTCTAAAACAGGCTATGGCATAAATAACTTCAATAATGCCGTTTTCAGTGTTTTATCCGATAAGTTGGAAAAATTCAACCAAAAAGGTATGGTCGGTAAAAAGCTTAGAATTATGATTGTAGGTATACCAAACGTTGGTAAATCATCCTTTATTAATAAGTTGTGTAGAGGTTCGCGTGCTAAAGTAGAAGACCGCCCGGGCGTTACTCGCGGTAATCAATGGTATACTGTAAATGAACGCATTGAGCTCTTAGATACACCGGGTATGCTTTGGCCAAAATTTGAGGATCAGATGATTGGTGAACATCTTGCTTTTTGCGGCTCTGTTAAAGACGATATTATAGACCGAGAGTTGCTGGCAATGCGTTTAGCAGAACTACTTGCTAACCGTTATCCCGAGCTACTTACCGCAAGATATAAAATTCAAAATTTCGACTGCGATTCGTACGACCTTTTGTGCTCTATAGGTAAGGCGAGAGGTATGGTAATTCGCGGTGGTGATATTGATACCGAGCGTGCTGCTGTGATGTTATTAGATGAATTCAGAGCAGGTAAAATAGGCAAAATAACTATTGAACATCCGGAGGGGTAATATGCCCGACTTACAATATGAAAATGCTTTAATGCAAAAAGGCTTCAAATATATTTGTGGAATTGACGAGGCGGGCAGAGGGCCGCTTGCTGGCCCCGTTTGTGCAGCTGCAGTAATTTTAGACAGAGACATAGAGATAGAAGGCCTAAACGATTCTAAAAAGCTTTCTGAAAAGAAAAGAGAGCTACTGTATGATGAAATTATTGACAAGGCTTTGTCCTATTCTGTTGCATTTGCATCGGTTGAGGAAATTGAAGAAATTAATATTTTAGAGGCTACCTACCTTGCAATGCGCCGCGCAGCAGAGGGCTTGAAAATCAAGCCTGATTATATATTAATCGACGGAAACAGAACTCCGCCTAATATGCCTGCCGAAGCTTTGACTATTGTTAAGGGCGATGCTATTTCGTCTTCAATTGCCGCTGCGTCTATTCTTGCAAAAGTAACGCGTGATAGGTACATGCTGTCACTTCCCGAAGAATATAACATTTATAATTTTAAAAAGCATAAGGGCTACGGTACCAAAGAACATACAGATTTAATTAAACAGTATGGCCCAAGTGATATACACAGATTAAGCTTTCTAAAGAACATACTTAAATAACTATGAACACTAAGGAAATTGGTATAAAGGGTGAGAAAGCGGTAGCGTTGTATCTTAAATTGCGCTTTTATAAAATACTAAAACGCAATTTTACTACACGTTACGGCGAGCTTGATATTATTGCTAAAAACCATAAATATTTATGCTTTGTAGAGGTTAAGACCCGTTCTGAAAACAGCTACGGAAGTCCGGCAGAATATGTTGATAAATATAAGCAAAACAGACTTATTAAAACAGCGTATTCATATCTAAAGCGTAATCCAACAAAGCTTATGCCGCGATTCGATATTGCAGAGGTTTACCACGGTAACGGTAAATTTAAAATAAACTATATTAAAAACGCTTTTATGGTTACAGAAGAGAATTATCATAATCATTAATAAGGAGGGGATAACGTGGCAATTTTCGGCATTTCTGATTTGCATTTGCCTTTGGGCGCAGATAAACCGATGGACATATTTCGTGGCTGGGATGACTATGTTAGTCGTATTGAAAATAATTGGCGCAGAATGATAACCGATGATGACTACGTTGTTATCCCTGGTGATATCTCTTGGGCGTTAAAGCTAAGTGACACTTATAATGATTTTGAGTTTATCGAAAACCTACCGGGTAAAAAACTTATTTTAAAGGGGAATCACGACCTTTGGTGGAGTACGATGAACAAAATGAATTCTTTTTTAGAAGAAAATAATTTCAATTCGATTTCTTTTATTCATAACTCTTGTTATGAAATAGGGGAATATGCTGTGTGTGGCTCACGAGGTTGGTTTTTTGATGATAAATCTGCTTCTAAAAAAGTGATTCTGCGCGAGGCATTAAGGTTAGATACGTCAATCAAAGCGGCGGTTGATATAGGTAAAACTCCGCTTGTGTTTTTACACTATCCTGTTTGCTATAACGGGCAGGTCTGCGACGAGCTTTTTGATGTTTTAGTAAAACACGGCATAAAAGATGTCTGGCACGGGCATATACACGGAGCAGGAAAACAGTATATTACAAGCAAATTTAATGGAATTTCTTTTCATCTGATTTCTTGTGACTGTGTTGATTTTTCACCCGTTTTAATAAAATAAAAAAATTTCAAAAAATTGTAAAATAAGTGTAGAAATTTATAATAAATTATGGTATAGTATATTGTGCATATTGATGTTTATATGGAGGTACAAAACAAATGAGTCTTAAAGGTTCAAAGAAAGTTGACACTAATCGATATGAGTTGGAAATTTTTATCGATGCTGAAAGCTTTCAAAATGCAATTAAAGAAGCTTACAAACAAAACCGCAAAAAAATTAATGTTCAGGGCTTCAGAAAGGGTAAAGCTCCCCTTAGCATAATTGAAAAATATTATGGCGAAGGCGTATTTTTCGAGGATGCACTTAACCTTCTTTATGCTGACGCATTGGAAGCTGCCGCTAAAGAAGCAAATATTAAGATGATAGACGATAAAATCGATTTCGATTTAGTTTCTATAAGCAAAGCAGAGGGTGTAGATTTCAAAGCTACTGTTACTACATACCCTGAGGTTGAACTTAAAAACTACAAGGGTTTAGAGGCAGAGCGCGTTATTCCTAATGTAACCGACGCTGAGGTAGACGAGGAAATCTCAAGAATGGCTGACCGTAACGCACGTGTTGTTACCGTTGAAGACAGAGCTGCCGAAAATGGTGATATCACTACAATTGACTTTGAAGGCTTTGTAGATGAGGTTGCTTTTGATGGCGGTAAAGCTGAAGGCTATGCTTTAACTCTTGGTTCAAATCAGTTCATCCCCGGTTTTGAAGACCAAATCGTTGGCCACAACGTTGGTGACGAGTTCGATGTTAATGTTGAATTCCCAAAAGATTACGGCGCAGAGAATCTTGCAGGCAAACCTGCAGTATTTAAGGTAAAGCTTCACGAGATTAAAAAGCGTGAGCTTCCCAGTATTGACGATGAGTTCGCAAAAGACGTTAGCGAGTTCGACACATTAGACGAGCTTAAGGCCGATATTAAGGCTAAAGCTTTAGAGAGAAAAACAGCTGCTTCTGACGAAGAGGTTGAAAACGAGCTTATTGATAAACTTATCGACGAACTTAAGGCTGATATCCCTGAAGCTATGTTCGAGCGCAGAATCGACGATAGCATTCGCGATTTCGACTACAGACTTCGTTCACAGGGTATGGACCTTGATACCTATATGAAATATCTTGGCATGACCGACGTTAACGCTTTAAGGGATAATTTCCGCCCACAAGCTGAAAAATCGGTTAAGGTAAGAATGGCTCTTGAAAAGATTGTTGAGCTTGAGAATATCGTTCCTACTGCTGAAGATTTAGACGCAGAGTTCGAGAAACTTGCTAAGCAGTACAATATGGAAGCTGATAAGATTAAGACAATGATTCCTGAAAGTGAGCTTTCACAAGATGTTGCTGTTTCTAAGGCTATCGCTCTTGTTAAAGAGTCTGCTAAAATTAAGGACGTTGAAAAGAAGTCTGAGCCTGCAGAAAAACCTGCTGCTAAAAAGACTACAACTAAGAAAGCAACTACTACTAAAAAGGCTGCTGAAGGTGAAGCAGAAAAGAAACCTGCTGCTAAAAAATCAACCACTACAAAGAAAACAACAACTTCATCAGCTAAGAAAACTACTTCTACAGCTAAGAAGACAACTACTACAAAATCTACTGCAGCTAAAACCACAACCAAGTCTACCGCAACAAAGTCAACAACTGCTAAAAAGACAACCACAAAGAAAGCTGCAGATAGTGAAGAAAAATAATTTGATTATTTTTTATCCGCTTTGTTCATAATAATGGATATAGTCTAGCGAAATAAATTCGTTTTAATAAGCTGATTTTATCTTGCATAGGAGGTATTTGTAATGGACATGAATCTCGTGCCATATGTTTTAGAACAAACAAGCAGAGGCGAGCGCTCGTATGATATTTTTTCACGCTTGCTTAATGACCGAATCATTATGCTTTATGATAAGGTTGATAACGCTTCTGCAAGTATTGTTATTGCTCAAATGTTATATCTTGAAAGTCAAGACCCCGAAAAAGATATACACTTTTATATCAACAGTCCCGGTGGCTCGGTTTCGGCGGGTATGGCTATTTTCGATACAATGAACTATATTAAGTGCGACGTTAGCACAATTTGTATGGGTATGGCTGCAAGTATGGGTGCTTTCTTACTTGCTGCCGGTACTAAAGGCAAACGTTATGCGCTCCCTAATAGCGAGATAATGATACACCAGCCACTCGGCTCTGCAGAGGGTCAGGCAACTGATATTCTTATTCACGCTAATCACATTAAGCATATTCGTGAAACCATCAACAAGGTGTTAGCTGATGCAACAGGCAAGCCACTTGAAATTATTGAACGCGATACTGAACGCGATAATTTTATGACTGCCGCTGCTGCTGCTGAATATGGTCTTATTGACAAGGTAATCGAAAAAAGATAATTCAAAGATAGCCAGGTCTAAAGACTTGGCTATCTTATTTAAAGAGGAGAAAATAATTTGGCTAATAAAAACGACAGCATTAAATGCTCTTTTTGTGGTAAAGAGCAAGACGAAGTAGACAGATTACTTGCGGGAAACGGTGTGTATATATGTAATGAGTGTGTAGAGCTTTGTCATTCTTTAATGGGTGGCGCTGAATTTCAACCATATCAAGATAACAACGTAAAGCAGAATTTTGATAATATGCTTATTCCTACACCCGTTGAGATTAAAAGTTATCTTGACCAATATGTAATAGGTCAGGATGCAGCCAAAACAACCTTGGCAGTTGCTGTGTATAATCACTATAAGCGCATTACCAATAAGTCGGAAGATATCGAGCTTGGCAAAAGCAATGTTTTACTACTTGGTCCAACAGGTGTGGGTAAAACCTTGCTTGCGCAGACCCTTGCAAGATTCATTGATGTTCCTATTGCCATAACCGACGCCACTACTTTAACCGAGGCTGGTTATGTTGGCGAAGATGTTGAGAATATCTTGCTTAGATTAATTCAAGCGGCCGATTATGATATTGAAAGGGCAGAGCACGGCATAATTTATGTCGACGAAATTGATAAAATTGCCCGTAAATCCGAGAACACCTCTATTACCCGCGACGTAAGCGGCGAGGGTGTTCAGCAAGCCCTGCTAAAAATATTAGAGGGTACTGTTTCTAACGTTCCGCCACAAGGTGGCAGAAAACATCCCCAACAAGAGTTTATTCAGATAGACACATCTAACATTTTATTTATTTGTGCAGGTGCATTTGATGGCTTAGAAAAGGTAATAGAAAAGCGCGTTAAATCAGGCGGAATGGGTTTTGGTGCTGATATTGTTTCTAAAAAGGATACAGATGCGGCCGAGCTTATTCGCCAAGCCGACCATCAAGATTTGGTTAAGTTTGGTCTTATCCCAGAGCTTGTGGGTCGTTTGCCTGTAATAACAGCACTTGAGGCTATGGATATTGATTCGCTTAGGCGTATTATGACCGAGCCTAAAAACTCTATAATTAAGCAATATCAAGCTATGTTTGCTTTCGACGGAGTTGAGTTATCGTTTGACGACGATGCGTTACTCGAGCTCGCTAATCAAACTGTTCAGAGGAAAACGGGTGCAAGAGGCTTGCGTTCGGTTTTCGAAAAGGTGCTTAATCCTATTATGTTTACTGTACCTTCAGATAAAACTATTAAGTCTGTAAGAATTACTAAAGATACTGTTTTAGGCAGCGCACCTGTTATAACAAAAGCTGAAGAGAAAAAACAAATTGCTGCTAACGAGTAATAATAAAAAACACACAAGTTGAATTTAATCAATTTGTGTGTTTTTTTGATATATTACTTTGTTTTTAGCGATTTATTGCTGTTATTGGCGTATATGTCGCAAACAATTTTTTGAATTTTTAAGGCCTCTCTTGCTGAAATCTCAAGCTCTTCTAAACCAAGAATAGAACTATAGAATTGCCTTATCTGAACAGCGTGCTGACTACCCCAATAATCCTTACCGCCCGTGTAGGAAACAAGCTTTTGAGGACTGTTTTTAATTGTCTCTTGCGTGCCGTCGTTGTAGTTAATTACCGCATTATTATAAGAGAATATCGCATTACCATTCTCACAGTAAAGTCTAATCTCAATGGGGTCATCGCGCAAATAGTTGTTCATAGCATAGAAGCTAAGTAACGCGCCGTTGTCGTATTTAATTAGACCTTCGCCCGTGTCCTCAACAATCATTGACGGGTGATTCCTGTTGTGTAGGGTCGACTGAATTTCTACAGGTGTACTATCAATCATCCAGTTTGCAAGGTCAAGTGAATGTATTGCTTGGTCAATTATAACACCGCCACCTTCTTTATCCCATGTGCCTTTCCAATCAGAATTGCCATAATAATCGTCGGGTCTGTACCAAGTAAGAGTGGTTCTGCCACACTTAACTTTGCCGAGTTTGCCATCAACAATTCTTTCTTTTACAAGGGTAGATGGTGTGTTGTATCTGCATTGAAAAATAATGCCGTATTTAACGTTTAGTTTCTCAGCCAACTCAACAGCATTAACCGCATCCTCGTATTTAATGCTCATTGGTTTTTCGCTAAGCACGTGCACACCTGATTTAAATGCATCACATGCAACGCTTGTGTGCAGATAATGAGGCAAGCAAATATGCACAGCATCTAAGTTTTCATTAGTAAGCATAAGCTTGTAATCATAATAAGCTTTGGCATTGTATTTTTTAGCGGCTTCATCGGCTCTGTCAGGTTTAATGTCGCAAACTGCAACGAGCTCTGATTCATCTAAAGCAACTATCGAATCAAGGTGCATAACAGAAATACTGCCGCAACCAATTACACCAACTTTAAGTTTTTTCATTTTTTACCTCATAGATTATTAAGTATGCTAATTACAGTTTCTAATTCGTTTGGCTTTACAACTGTTGGCTCTTTGTCATTAAGAACACAATCGATAAAATATAAAATTTCATTTGCATATCCGCCGGTTTTTGGTATTGAGATATCAGATTCCTCGCAACCGCCCTCAGCGCTGAAATCAAAAATCTTATCGTCTTCAAGCTGATAAATTTTAAAAGCACCGTTCTCATTAGCTACAATAGCTTTTTCGAACTGAAAACGGAATTCTGCGCAGAACGGGTATAAAGGTGCATACCAAGCAGCTTCAGCGGTAATAGCAAAATCATCGTACTCGTAAACAGCTGTTAAATGGTCTTGGGTTGGTGTATCACTACGATAGCCTCTTACGTTCTTTGGCTCACCAAAAGCATAAACGATGAAATCTGCATCGTGAATATGTAGGTCAAAGGGAACAAGTCCGCTACGTTCTTTCTCGAAATACCAGTTATCCCAGCTCCAACGAGGACGAGCGCTAAGCCTTATCATCGAGCCGGAAAGAAGCTTACCGTATTTTTGTGTATCATATATTTCCTTTAAAACGGTGTACTCATTCCAGAAACGCAAAACCTGTGCTACCATAAATTTTACGTTCTTTTCTTTAGCAGTTTTATAAAGAAATTCTGCATCACCGTTTTTAAGTGATACCGGCTTTTCGCAAAGCACGTTTATACCTTTGTTGATCGCCATTAAAGAATACTCAACATGTAAATATGTAGGTACGCAAATGTCAATGATATCAAGCTCTTCTGAGTTAAGCATTTCCTCGTAATCAGTATAGTGCTTAACGTCAGGATATTCTTCCATTCTTTCTGGACGAACATCACAAAGGGCAACTAATTCAACATTTTCGTTATTAATCCAAGTAGGGAGGTGGGACCCGCTTATTGCGCCAACACCAACTAAACCAACCTTTAACATACTTTATCCTCCGTATATTTCACTAATGATTTCGTTAAGATAATCTCTTGCGTATAGAATATCGGTATTTTGTTGGTCACCCGATATTTCACGTTCAATAGTAACAAATGCATTATATCCAAGCTCGTGGAGTTTGGTGAACAATGCTTTAAAGTCAACCTTGCCATCACCGATTCTTGTCTCAACACCTAAGTCGTGACCGTTGGTGGGGTAGCAACCGTCTTTAGCGTGAATGTTGCGAACGTATTTTCCGAACACGTCTAATGCATCAACAGGATTTGCCTTACCGTATAGAATTAGATTTGCGGTATCAAGGTTTACACCAAGATTGTCTAACCCTATTTTTTCAAAACAACGTAGCATTGCAACAGGTGTTTCCTGTCCGGTTTCAAACAGCATATATTGTCCGTTTTCTTTTGCATGTAAAGCTACTTTTTTAATAGCCTCGCAAAGCGGCAAAAATTGTGGGTCGTTAGGATTTTCGGGTATAAAGCCAAAGTGAGTAGCAACATCTAAGATGCCTAATTTCTTAGCAAAATCTAAGCCGTTGCAGAGGTTACCAATACGGTTTTCTCTATATTCCTCGGGTAAAAGGCCCAAGGTTGTTGGTCCCTCGTAAAAATCCCATACCTGAGGACCTTCCCAACCACACCACATAGCCGAAATTTTAATGCCATATTTTTGGGTTAAAGAGCTTATTAACTCAACGTTTTCATCGGTCATAAGCGACTGGTCCCAAACATTAAGTTGACAGTTGTCAAAATTATTGTTTTTAAGGTTGATGAATTTTTCTTCGATGGTATCTACCGAATCAAAAAAAACTAATACGCCGACTTTCAAAATTATTCCTCCTAAATACTTGATATAATTTTAATTATATGATATCATAGACTCAACAAAATTACTTTAATTTTTTTGACTTATACAAGAAGAATATTGACATTGTGGGTGGCGTATGAAATTAATTTCAAAAAAGGAACTAACCCCTGTAAGCTATGGCGAAGCGGGGTACAAAATAATAACATTATCATTTGAGTCAGGTGATGTTTGCTTTACTGAGCATTGGCATGACAGAATTGAGATTTTAAAAATTATTGAAGGCGATATGCATTTTAGCCGTAACGATGTTTGCGTCGATGTAAAACAAGGCGAAATTGCTATTGTTTGTCCTAAACAACTTCACAGTGCAGTAGCTGGAAATAACGGAGTTAAGTATAGTGTTTTGATGTTCGACACTAATAAATTTTTAAACGGTGTCTTTTCAACCGAAAAATTATTGAAGCCTATATTCGAGCAAAAGGCACTGTTTGCCCCATCTACTAAGAATAGAGAGGTTATTAACTCTGTTGATGAATTAATTAAACTTGCCAACAACAATAACGACGAGGATAACTTATACTGCGTAGGTGTTCTGTATGTACTAATAAGCAAGTTGTTTAAATATTGTCTTGTTGAAAATAAAGAGAGTCCAATTTTTGATGAAAGTTTTAAGGTTGTAATTAATTATATACACGAAAATTACACAAACAAAATATCATCGTCTACAGTTAGTAAAAGATTTAATTATGACGAGGCATATTTCTGTAGAAAATTTAAAGCAATTACAGGAACAACCCTTATGAAGTATATAAAGAAATTAAGACTTGATATGGCAAAACGCCTTCTTGATGAATCAAACGACAGCATACTTAATCTTAGTAAAGTTTGTGGGTTTGCAGATGTTACATATTTTTCAAGGTGCTTTAAACAAGAGTTTGGATTAAGTCCTTCCGAATATGTTAAAATCTTTAAAAATAGGTAGTTTTTCTTTATAAAAGCATTGACTTAATTTAAGCTTTTTGTTAGAATGATAATATATGAAAAATGGGGAATAATTCGTGCAAAATGTTAAATCTAATATATTAAAGCACAGTTTTATTAGCCCAAAAAATATTACTCTCAAATTTATTGAAACTAATAACGTTCGCTTAAATTTTTTATAATAGCAAATTATTAAGGAGTTTCGTATATGTCAAATGCAAAAAGAATTATTGGCATTGATATTGGTGGTACAAAGTGTGCGGTAATATATGCAAATGTTACCGATAACAACATCGATATTATTGCAAAGCAAAAGCTTAAAACAGATAACGACAAAGACCCATACGAAATAATAGGTGAGTTTTGTAAGCTCATTGACGAAATTGCCGAGCCTAAGGATATTGACGCTATCGGTATTTCTTGTGGTGGTCCACTCGATTCAAAAAAGGGAATTATAATGCGTCCGCCAAATCTTCCTAAATGGGATGATATACATATCGTTGATATTCTTAAGGGCAGATATAACGTCCCTGTAAGTCTGCAAAACGATGCTAATGCCTGTGCTTTGGCTGAATGGAAATACGGCGCAGGTAAAGGTACCGATAATATGATTTTTATGACCTTTGGTACAGGTCTTGGTGCGGGTTTAATCCTTGATGGTAAACTATATGCCGGCACCAATGATAATGCAGGTGAGGCAGGGCATATCAGACTTTCTGAAAACGGTCCTGTAGGCTACCATAAGGTAGGCTCTTTTGAGGGCTTTTGTAGTGGTGGCGGATTGGCACAGCTTGGATACGCATTAGGGCTTGAGGCATATCAAGCAGGCAAGTGTCCGGCTTATTTCGACCCCGCAACCGCGCCCGAAGGTATTAATGCTAAAACTATTGCTGATGCCGCCGATAACGGCGACGAGGTTGCTATTGAAGTTTACCGTAAATGCGGCGAATATCTTGGCAGGGGTCTGTCAATTTTAATTGATATTCTTAACCCACAGCGTATAGTTTTGGGTAGTGTGTTTAAGCGTTCTCATAATCTTTTATGGGAGCCTGCAAAAAAGGTTATAGACCGTGAAGCTTTGGCGCTTTCGGCAGCTGTTTGCGAGGTTGTTCCGGCAGAGCTTGACGATAATTTAGGTGATTATGCTGCAATAACAACTGCGGTTTATGATTTATAAGGATGGTATAGATTATGGATAAAATTTTAGAATTAGAATCACGTTTTCCAGCGCTTAAGGTATGTAGTTCAGAAATTAAAAATGCAGTTGATGCTATAGTTAATTGTTACAAAAACGGCGGTAAGGTTTTAATCTGTGGTAACGGCGGTAGCTCGAGCGACAGTTCTCATATCGTCGGTGAGCTTATGAAGGGATTTTTAAAATGCCGCCCTCTTAGTACAGAGAAACGCGCTGAGCTTAAGAAAAATTGCGCTGATATAAGTGACGAGCTTCTTGATAATTTACAAGGCTCGTTGTCTGCGATTAATTTGGCAGAAAATTCAGGTTTGATTTCTGCTTTTAATAACGATGTAGAGCCTGCCAACGTGTATGCTCAACAGGTTTTGGGCCACGGCAAAGCGGGCGATGTATTAATAGGTCTTACAACCTCGGGTAATTCAGCTAACGTTCTTAACGCTTGCTATATGGCTAAGGGTTTGGGCTTAACAGTTATCGGCTTAACAGGTAGAGATGGCGGAAAGTTAAAAGAAACAAGTGATATTGCAATTATTGTTCCAGAGATGGAAACTTTTAAAATACAGGAGTTACATTTGCCCATATATCATTGTATATGCGCAATGGTTGAAGAGTCTTTTTTTGCCGAGTAGGAGGATAAAATGAACTATAACCGTCGCTACGAAACCGATAATTACCCCAAAACCTTTGGTGAAGCGGTAAAGAAAATAATGTCTAACGCTTGTCTTGCAGCAGTTATGTGCATTATTGTGTATATGTCGGTATTGTTTATTTACAGAAGTGTTGGTAATCCAACTGTAATTGGTTATACAAAAACTGTTATGGAGTTCAATAGTGACGGTGAGGCTGTATCTGAAAAGCAAACCGAAACCTATTACTTTAAGGACGGTGACAAAAAGGAAGTCCCCGAAAGCACCGACTCGGTCTATTATAATAAGCTTTTTGGCAAAGACGCTTTCCCCGAGGTGCTTTCTCAAATTCTGCTATTTATTGTTAGTACGGTTTTAATTTACAGCAACGCTTGGGGCTTTGGCTCGCATAGTAATAATAGTGATAAAATAGCGGGCAAAAAACATAATATCTTTACCCCTATTAAACTTGGTGTTTATTCGAGTGGTGCTTATATTATCTCATATTTAATAATGATAATTGCAAAACTTTTCTATCCGTTTAATTTTGCATTGTCGTTATTCGGGCTTGTAAATGCCGCATATTTGCCGCTTTTAAATTTGTTTGTGTATAACCCGAACGGCACTGTGGGTCTTGTAGCTGTACTTAATAATTCACCATCTGATTTTTCGTGGTTTGGAATGCTTATAATGCTTATTCCGTTTATTATTAAGATTGCAACCTGCGTTATAGGCTACGAGCTTGGATATAGAAATATTTCAATCAAGGATAAAATTATTTACAAAGGTTAGTTTTTGTAATATTAAATAATTATTTTAGGAGTGATACCTTATGGGTAAAAGAAAGTTAGTTACCTTCGACTATGGCGCAACAAGTGGTAGGGCTATCTTGGGTGAGTTTGATGGCAGTAAAATTACTATCGAAGAATATCATCGTTTTGATAATCAGCCCGTTAAAATTAATGGCCATATCTATTGGGATATTATGCGCCTGTTCCACGAGCTAAAGCAAGGTCTTATTAATATTGCACGCGCTGGAATTAAAGACGTTGATAGTGTCGGCGTCGATACTTGGGGTGTCGATTTCGCACTTCTTGACGAAAACGGAATGTTACTTAATAACCCTTTTAACTATCGCGACTGTTTAACCGACGGCGCAATGGAAAAGGCTTTCGAAACTGTTCCTGCTGAAGAACTATATGCAAGAACAGGTATACAGTTTATTAAGTTTAACACTTTATTTCAGCTTAATTCAATAAAAGAAAAATATCCGCGTTTACTTAAGGATGCAAAAGACCTTTTGTTTATCCCAGATTATCTCAACTTTCTTTTAACTGGTAAGAAGAGCTGTGAGTTTTCTATTGCATCTACATCTCAAATGTATAATCTTAAGAATAAGGATTGGGATTATGAGCTGTTGGAAAGGTTCGGTATTCCTACCGACATTCTTGGTAGCATTTCTCCAGCAGGTAAGGTTTTGGGTGATATTTCTCCTGAAATTGCAGAGGAAACAGGTATTTCCACAAAATGTATTTCTGTTTGTGGTCACGATACCGGCAGTGCCTTTTTAGCAGTTCCTATGAAAAAAGGTGAGAAGTGCGGTTGCCTTTCTTGCGGTACTTGGTCGTTACTTGGTGTTGAGCTTGAAGAACCAATAGTTAATGACGCTGCTTTTGATGCTCAGTACACCAACGAGGGCGGCTATAACGATACAGTTCGTTTCCTAAAAAACATTAGCGGACTTTGGATTTATGGCGAAATCAAGCGCGAGTTTGAAAGAAAATTCGGCAAGGTCGATTATAAAACCCTTGATGCCGAGGTTAATGCCGCAACGCCATTAAAGGCACTTATTGACCCCGATGACGATAGGTTTATGGCACCTGGCAGAATGACCGATAAGATTCGTGAATTTTGTATTGAAACAGGGCAAACCCCACCCGAAACTCGTGGTGAATTCTTGCGCTGCGCACTTGAAAGTTTGGCACTTAAATATCGCACCGCACTTGAAAATTGCGAAAAGGTTATTGGTTACAAGCTTGATACCTTGCGTATCGTTGGTGGCGGTATTAAGGATAAACAGCTTATGAGATACACCTGTAACGCTATTGCTCGTCCTGTTTTAGCAGGTCCGGTTGAGGCAACTGCTTTGGGCAATATGGCAGCCCAGCTTTTAGCTTTAGGCGAAGCTAAAGATAGATGGGAAGTTCGTGATATTATCGCCAACTCTTTCCCAGTAGAAGAGTATTTACCCGAAGATAAGGAAATTTGGGACGAAGCATACAAAAGATTCTTAAATTATATTAAATAATCAGGAGAGAAGATTATGTCAGATATTATTAAAAACTACGAACTTGCCAAGGCACAATATGCAGCTATCGGCGTTGATACAGATGCTGCTATTGCTAAGCTTAAAAATATTCCTGTGTCACTTCATTGTTGGCAGGGTGACGATGTTAAGGGCTTTGACCAAGACGGCCCTTTAACCGGCGGTATTCAAACAACAGGTAATTATATGGGTAAAGCATCAACTCCCGAACAGCTTATGGCTGATATCGACAAGGTTATTGAAATTTGCCCTGGTACAAAAAAGCTTAATCTTCACGCTTGCTATGCAATAATAGAGGCTGGTGATAAAGCTGACCGCAATACTTTAGAGCCAAAACACTTTAAAAAGTGGGTTGAGTTTGCTAAAGAGCGTAAAATGGGTATCGACTTTAACCCAACCTTCTTCTCACACCCAATGGTTAAAGATGGGCTTACCCTTTCAAGTCCTGATAAAGATGTTCGCGATTATTGGATAGAGCACGGTAAGGCTTGCATTCGCATTTCTGAATATTTTGCTAAAGAAACCGGTATGCCTTGTGTTATGAATATTTGGACAGGTGACGGGTATAAAGATATTCCTTCGGATAGAATGGGCCCAAGAATGCGTTATAAAGAGTCTATTGAGGCTATTTTAAGCGAACCGTTTGATAAAATTCTTGTTAAGCCTTGCGTTGAGTCCAAGGTGTTTGGTATCGGTGTAGAATCTTTTACTGCCGGTTCTGCAGAGTTTACCTTGTCTTTTGCCGCTACACACGAGGGCTGCTTACCTCTTATGGACAACGGTCACTATCATCCAACTGAGGTTGTATCGGATAAGATTCCAGCATTACTTTGCTTCTTCCCAGAAATCGCTTTACATATTACACGTGGCGTTCGTTGGGATTCTGACCATACTGTTTTATTTGATGATGAAACAAAAGAGATGGCAAAAGAAATAGTTCGCAACAATGCTATTGATAGAGTATATATGGCACTTGATTTCTTTGATGCAAGTATAAACAGAATTGCTGCTTGGTCTATTGGCTTTAGAAGTTGGCAGAAGGCATTACTTAGTGCTCTTTGCACACCTAATGCTCATCTTAAAGCCCTACAAGACGAGGGTAAACTAACCGAGCTTATCGTTGCAAATGAAGAGGTGAAAACGCTTCCTTTCGGTGCGGTTTGGGATATGTACTGCAAAGAATGTGGCGCACCTGTTGGTATGGCTTGGTATAAAGAGGTAGAGAAGTACGAGCAAGAGGTTTTAAGCCTTAGGTAATTAGTGAATATTTTTTCAAAGGTGGTGATATTATGGAGTTTCAAGATTTTAAAATGCAAGATAAAATGCGCATAATTCAAGAAATCGTTCCCGGAAGACAGGTTACACTTGCGCACATAATTGCAAACCCAGATAAAATTTTATACGAAAAATTAGGACTTGACCCTAAGGTCGATTATGCAGGCTCTGCTATTGGTATTCTTACCGTTAGTCCTGCAGAAACTGCCATAATTACCGCCGATATTGCCATTAAATCCTCGGGCGCAGACCTAAGCTTTGTTGACAGATTTAGTGGAACACTTATTATTACAGGAACTGTTTCGCAGGTCGAGACTGCTTTTTCTGATATTAGTAATTATGTTTCTCAAAAACTTGGCTTTGCTGTTTGCCCTATAACAAAAACTTAATTATTTGTTTTCGGGTGGATGAATAAACTTCGTCTGCCCGAAATTTATATTTTTATCTATTTTATATTAACATTATGTTCAAAATTATGATGTAAAATGATATCGAAAGGATGGGCAAAATGAGAGAAAATAAAATACTTATTGTTGATGATGACCCTAATATATGCGAACTGCTACGTCTGTATTTAGAAAAGGACGGGTTCTCAACCATAGTTGCCGAAAATGGTGAGCAGGCTGTTTCCCTTGCATTTTCTGAAAATCCTGACCTTATGTTGCTTGATATAATGCTTCCTAAAATGGATGGTTGGCAGGTCTGTAGAGAAATCAGAAAAACATCGCAGCTTCCAATAATTATGCTCACCGCAAAGGGTGAAACTTTTGATAAGGTTTTAGGCTTAGAGCTTGGTGCCGACGATTATGTATCAAAGCCTTTTGATACTAAAGAGGTGGTAGCAAGGGTAAAAGCCGTTTTAAGAAGAACATCGCCTGATGAAACCGAAAAGGTTAAAGAGGTATGCTTCGATAAACTAAAAATCAATTTAACCAACTACGAGTTAATTGTAGACGACACTGCTATTGATACCCCTCCTAAAGAATTAGAACTTATATTCCACCTTGCAAGTAATCCTAACAGGGTATATACTCGCGACCAATTACTCGACGAGGTATGGGGCTTCGATTACTATGGCGACTCTCGTACGGTTGACGTACACGTTAAACGTTTAAGAGAAAAGTTAGAGGGTGTTTCTGAAAAGTGGTCGCTTAAAACTGTTTGGGGCGTAGGATATAAGTTTGAAGTAAAATAATGTAGGTGATTTGTAGGTGAAGCTAAAGTTAAAAATATTTAAAAAATATTTTTCTTTAACTGTTGCAGTTGTGCTTTTAAGTCTTGTTTTTTTAATAACTGTTTTCGCGGTTTTTATTATTAATTTTCATTCAAGTGAAAAAAGAGTTATGCTTGAGGAGTGTTGCAACTCCTTTAGTGAAATCTCCCATATTAATCATTTAAATCAAAATGAATTGATTAACATTATGAATTATGTTACACCTATGGTAACTAATGTTAATAACGCAGAATTTATTTTGGCCGATAAAAACGGTACTACTGTATATTGCAGTTGTGGTATTTATAGGCAGTACCATAATTGCGAGCATTCCGAAATATCTTTACCTAAGAATATTGTTGATACTACAATCAGTGAAAATTCGTATTACGAAATTGGTAACTTTGGCGGCAAGCTCAAAGCAAGCTTCTATACATACTCTACCTTATTGCATTACAATAACGGCAGAGATTCTATGATACTCGTTGCTTTTTCTCCATCGTCATCGTTAATTTTGTTTTTCTTTAACATAATACGAATGTTCTTGTTATCGCTTATTGTAACTATAATTATAATGTTTTTTGCGGTATACTACACCACCTACAGACTAACTCGACCGCTTGCGCTTATGTCCGAGGCGGCGGGATGTATGGCAAAGGGTGATTTTTCGCGTAGAATTCCAGTTACTACCGACGATGAGGTTGGTGAATTAGCGGTTGCATTTAACGATATGACCGATGCTTTAATTAATTTAGAAAGCACACGCCGTAGCTTTATTGCAAACGTTTCGCACGAGTTAAAAACACCAATGACAACTATTGGCGGTTTTATTGATGGCATTATCGATGGCACAATCCCTAAAGAAAAACATAACGAATATTTAGGCATAGTTAGTAGTGAGGTAAAGCGCTTATCGCGCTTAGTACAGTCAATGCTAAGCCTTGCTAAACTTGAATCGGGCGAGATGAAAATTAATCTAACCGAATTCGATTTAAGCAAAACATTAATTGGAATAGTGCTTTCTCAACAACAACGAATCGAGAATAAAAATTTGGCTATAGTAGGCTTGGATGAATTGCCTAATCAAAACGTTGTTGCAGATATTGATTTAATTCACCAGGTTGTCTATAATTTAGTTGACAATGCTGTAAAATTCACCGACGATGGCGGTAAAATTTCCTTTAAAATTCAAAGCAGCAACAATAAGGTTTATTTTTCAATACGCAACAGCGGTGTCGGTATTGATGCAAAAGACCTACCACACGTATTTGAAAGATTTTATAAAACCGACCGTTCGCGTTCAGTGGTTAAAGAAAGCACGGGATTGGGGCTTTATATAGTTAAAACTATTATAGACATTCACCACGGTAAAATTACTGTTGAAAGCCTGCCCGACGAATATACAGAATTTACTTTCTATATTCCTATCAGAAAAGCATAAAGGAGATATAATATGGACGAGTTTTTAAATAATAATGAAAAGGAAAACGAAAACCTT
Organism: Acutalibacteraceae bacterium; assembly: GCA_045594795.1. GTDB lineage: Bacteria > Bacillota > Clostridia > Oscillospirales > Acutalibacteraceae > UMGS1532. Next base: position 37,227 of record JAZNZF010000021.1, read on the forward strand.
TTAAATGATGAAACTAATGAATTAAATACAGTTGATGATACAAATACCGAAACCGTAATTCACTCAGAAGAATATCAAATATCTGAGGAAGACGCTTCTGCTTTAGAGATGAATGATTCCTTCGACAATTTTGATGTTACACAAGACGATGATATATTCAATATTGAAGAAGACGAGTGTGATGTAGAGCAGGAATATACCTATACACCTATTACACCGCAAACGGTAAAAAATAAGGGACTTAGGGTATTCATCTCAATTTTAGTGTTGGTGCTTGTTGCTGCAATTTCTGCTTCTGCCGGATATATCGTTTCTGATTATCAACACACAAATAGTGGCTCTTCGGTTAGTGTAAATAAGGACGTTCCAAAAGTTGAGTTAGAAAACAAGCCGTCCTCATCTGTATCATCATATACCGATATTGCAAACAAGGTTAATCCCTCAATAGTTAGCATTATGGTTTATAGCCCGTCTTCATCTGAGTATGGTTCAGCAAGCGGTGTTGTATATTCTAAGGAGGGGTATATCGTTACTAATGACCATATTTACGATGGCATACCTAATGCTAAATTTTTAGTGCGTTTTAGTGATGGCAGTGAATGTAAAGCAAGCTATGTTGCCGGTGATGTTAGAAGTGATTTGGCGGTTTTAAAACTTGACGAAAAGAAAGGCTCATTAACCCCTGCGACCTTTGGAAATTCCGACCAAATTGTAATGGGTGAAGAGGTTTTAGCGCTTGGTTATTCTTCTCAATATGGCGATTCTGTAACCCTGACTAAAGGTATAATTTCAGCACCAAAGCGTAGGGTAAGAAGTTCAACTACAAACTATGCTTCTACCTTTATTCAAACAGACGCGACAATTAACCCCGGTAATTCGGGCGGCGCTCTTTGTAATTTGCACGGTCAGGTCGTTGGTATTACATCATCAAAGCTTGCCGGTGACGAGTATGATGCGGTTTCGTACGCAATACCCACTACTACAATGAAAAAAGTTGTATCATCACTTATTGCCGACGGTTCTGTTTCATATAGAGCCAAGCTTGGCATAACATATTCTGAAATTGGCACCGTTGCTGCTGAGATTAACAAAGTACCAAAGGGTATTTATATAGGCACAATCAGTACAGATAGCGGCCTATATAATAAGGGCTTTAACGAGGGGGATGTTATAACCCACGTAAACGGTAAGGAAATTACCTCGGGCGACGTTCTGCTTGATGTAATTGATACTTCAAATGCTGGAGATAGTATCGAGCTAACTATCTATTTAACGGCTAAAAAGACCTCAAAAACTATTTCTGTAAAGTTAGGTCAGGATAAAGGTAGTTCAAGCTACACAACAAAAGAAGACACCTCAAGCTCACAGTTTAATTTTGGTTACGATTTTGGTAACAAAGACGGTTCGTCAAACGGTAATTCATCGGACAATAGCTCTAAAACATTTGACTTTCCATTAGATTAATATTAAAAAAGCCATTACATCTTAAAAATGTAATGGCTTTTTTGCTTTTTAGTTTTGGGAATTTATATCTTGTGTTATTGGCATATCGTATGAAATAAGCCTTTGTGCGTCTAAATTTTCATTATTCATATTTACTGAATTAATTCTATTGTTCCCGTAGGTATTGTAGTATAATATCCCTGTATCTGTGTTATAGCATGATGTATAAACCGTTTTTTCTAACATACCGTCCTTAAGTCTAACACAACCACATACCTGTTTTACGGTACTTAATATATGAAAGAATTGGCTTATAGATTCTTTTTCTTTTTCGTAGGTTGCAGCATTTAGCTTAGTAAATGCAGCTCTTATAAATCTTGAGCCTGAGGATAGGTCGCCAGGAAGACCAAAAGCACCAAGGCCTCTGCTATAAGGAATAAAATCTATGGAACCACATAGGTTGTTTTCTGGCTCGTTTGGGCTAAGATGCATATAATTTATTAAGTTTGATAAATGGAAAGGGAAGGGCGGCTCGTTTGTAAGCACGCCTAATTTGTTTTTATATAAATTTAATCCGTTTATTGTTTGTTCTACAACTATAGCGTTATTTTTATCTGCAATAATCCAATGTAAAGGTGAGGCGGAAAGTTTACTACTAAAATTATCATCGGTGATATTTAATTTTGCAAGCAAAATTGCGGCATCATTTACATTATTAAAGTTTGATAGAATATATGGTATAAGCTCAAACGATGCAATGTTTATCTTATTGCTTTCAGGTTTAAAATATTTACAGCTTTTAGGAAAATTCAGACCTGCAACACTTAAACCGTATTCGTTTGTGCCCTCGTAAAGCAGAGGATAATCTTCTTTAATTATCCCACAACCTATAAACGAATAATGGCTTTTACATTTTGCTAAATATTTAAAATCGAAAGCATAATTGCGCGGGACAATTACCACCTTCTCATTTAAGGAATATTCCAAATCTAAAGTTCTGCCAAAATAATGATTGTTACTATTATAAGTAATTGCAGTACACATAATATCACCTCGGATATATTGTGTACATGTAAGCATTTTTTATGTAAATTATAAGATTAAAGGAGATTAGTGAAAAGTGAAGAGTTAATAGTGAAAAAGTAAAATCGACAAGGCTCTGTCGAACCTTGTCGATTTTGGCGGAGAGAGGGGGATTCGAACCCCCGAACGGGTTTAAGCCGTTACACGATTTCCAATCGTGCGCCTTCGACCAGCTCAGCCATCTCTCCATAAGCTGACTATGATATTATAACTGCTTTTAATTTAAAAATCAAGAGCAAATTTATAATTTAATAAAATATATTTTTCTCTATTTATCAAGGAACTCAACAGTGGGCTCGGTATATTCAATATTCTTGTGTGTTAGTAATCTGATTATACCTGCATGCACCTTTTCTGGTGAATCCCAAAAGATGTTTTTAGCCTTTTGCGCTGTTTCAAAATTGGGCACATTAAGCTTAATTGTCATCATTTCTTTTTCGCCTTCAATTATTGAACAGCTAAGCAAATATTCCCCGCCGCCTAAAGACTCTGCATCTACTTTAGTTTGCTCGCGATACTTAAGCCTACGCAGCATTTTTACGGTAGAGAAAAAGGCGCGTTCTCTAATTGGTAATGGTATGTTTTCTTTAAGCTGATTAATTGTTGCCAAACCTTTATTGGTTAGGTTAAATTCGCCGCTTTGTTCCTCTGATTCAATAATTAACTGCTTTGAGGTTAAATCAACAAACGCCTCGGCTAATTCAAAATAATTAGCAATACCTTCGGCGTGCATTTCACTGCAAAACTCGTCCCTTGGAAGAGAACGGTTGATATTATTAATTATATAGCATATAAGCAGTTTAATATTTTCTTTACTTACAAGGCCGCCATAAACGCCGCCCTCTAAAGCATCAATTTCCATCAACCGCACCTCTTTTCTGTTAGACTGTAAAAATGATTATACAACAAAACCTTTCAATTTTCAACAGTCAATTTCTTTCATACTAAGACTAATTCGCTTTTTGTTTATGTCAACTCCGATTACCTTAACCTTTATTATGTCGCCAACTTTTACAATTTCGGTTGGATGTTTAATAAATCTTGATGCCATTTGTGATATGTGAACAAGGCCATCCTCGTGTACGCCGATATCAACAAACGCGCCAAAATCCATAATATTTCTAACCGTGCCTGTTAGCACCATACCGTCTTTTAAACTCTCAATACTAAGTAATTCCTTTTTTAGCATTGGCTGTGGCAGTTCATCACGCGGGTCACGGCCTGGCTTTTGCAGCTCTGAAATTATATCCTTAAGGGTTGGAACACCAACATTATGTTTCGTTGCAAACTCTGTTATTTGTTCTAAAGAAAAATCGTTTAGCTTTGTTGTACCTGTTTCTAATAATAATTCTTTAGCTATATTATAACTTTCGGGGTGAACCGCGGTATTGTCTAAAGGATTATCGCCATCAACAATTCGCAAGAAACCTGCGCATTGCTCGAAAGCTTTAGCACCGAGTTTTGCCACCTTTTTAAGCTCGTTTCTGTTTTTAAATTTGCCATTCTCTTGTCTATAAATTACAATGTTCCCGGCTACTGTAGAATTAATGCCCGCAACCTTTGAAAGAAGCGCTGCAGATGCTGTGTTAAGGTCAACACCAACAAGGTTTACACATTGTTCAATTACACCGTCTAATGCCTCGCTAAGCTTAGCGGAGGGCATATCGTGTTGATACTGACCAACGCCAAGAGCTTTAGGGTCGATTTTAACAAGCTCTGCTAACGGGTCTTGTAATCTCCTTGCTATTGATACTGCAGAGCGAAGTGAAACATCAAGCTGAGGAAACTCTGTAGCGGCTGCTTTTGATGCCGAGTAGACCGAAGCTCCTGCTTCGCTTACAACCATATAATCTATATTTAGAGAATATTCGGCGATTAATGTAGACACGAACTCCTCGGTTTCGTGCGAAGCAGTACCGTTACCTATAGAAAATGTTGTTACATTATGTTTATTAATCAGTGATAGAACCGTGGCTTTTGCTTCCTCTATTTTATTGTGGGGAGGCACAGGATAAATAACTGACGTCTCTTTAAGATTGCCCATTCCATCAACAACAGCAAGCTTGCAGCCTGTCCTATAGCCAGGGTCAAAGCCTAAAACCACTCTATCTTTAAGCGGAGGTTGCATAAGCAGTTGATACAGATTGCCTTTGAATAGGTTAATTGCGCTGTCAGTTGCGCGTTCAGTTAATGCGTTTCTAATTTCTCTTTCTATCGATGGGAAAATTAGTCGCGAATAACTGTCCGCAATGGCAGCTTTAACGTATTCCTTACAACCGCAGTCGTTCTTAAGATATAACTTTTCAATAATATTAAGTGCTTTTTCAATATCGTACTCAATATTTACCTTTAATTGCTTTTCGTCTTCACCACGATTGATTGCAAGGATTCTATGGTTAGCAATTTTAGCGGCATTTTCAGAGAAATCAGCATACATTGAGTAGGGGGTATAGTCAATATTTTCGTTAGCGGCTATTGATTTTACCATACCGTAGGTAGATATTACATTGCGCAGCCTTTTTCTAAGTTCTGCGTCAAACGAGATATCCTCGGCAATTATGTCCATTGCACCCGCTATTGCTGACTCTATGTCAGGTACGTCATCGTTAATGTGACTTTGTGCGGCAAGATTTATTTCCTCTGAACTGCTTTGTTGCTCTAAAATAAGTAAAGCAAGCGGCTCTAATCCACGCGCTCTTGCTACAGAAGCGCGGGTTTTCCTTTTGGGTCTAAATGGCAGATATATATCCTGCAGTTCCGACATAGTCTTAGCTTCGTCAAGCTTTAATGAAATTTCCTCAGTGAGCTTGTCCTGTTCAATAATAACTGCTCTTATTCTTTCGCGCTCTTCATCAAGACTGCGCAAATATTGAAGCCTTTCTGCAAGCTCGCGGAGCTTTTGGTCGTCCATACTACCTGTAACTTCTTTTCTATATCTTGCAATAAATGGAATGGTATTTCCATCGTCGATTAGCTTAACAGTGTTTTGAGCAATGCTTATTTTTAATTCAAATTCTTTTGCAAGAGCGGATATAATATCCATTTCTTCACCGCCAAATTAATATTTATATATTTTATTATAATATCAAACAAGGGTTTATACAATAATTATTTTAAATATATTATTGATTTTTGTAACATTATAAGTATAATATACTATAGAATAGTATGTTACTTGCTAAAGGGGAGCAATTAATGGATTATAAAGAATTTTTTAGTAAAATTAAAGGCAAACGTATTGCTGTTTGCGGAATCGGTATAAGTAACACGCCACTTATTGAAAACTTTTTATCTCGTGGAGCAAGGGTTTTTGCCTGCGACCGCAGAACTAAAGAGGCTATAGGCGCAGTTGCAGACGAACTTGAGGCTAAGGGTGCCGAGCTTCGCTTGGGTGAAAATTACCTTAAAAATCTTGAGGTTGATATTATATTTAGAACTCCGGGTATGAACTACTATTTACCCGAGCTTGTCAAAGCGCGAGAAAATGGTATTGCTGTAACTTCAGAAATGGAAGTGTTCTTCGAGGTTTGCCCTGCAACTATTTTTGCAGTAACCGGCTCTGACGGTAAAACTACTACCACCACCCTAATTGCAAAAATGCTTGAAGCCGAGGGTAAGCGTGTTCACGTTGGCGGTAATATTGGCAGACCGTTGCTTCCTTTAATTGAGGAAATTAAACCTGATGATTATGTTGTTGTAGAGCTTTCATCATTCCAGTTAATATCTATGCGTAAAAGCCCTGATGTTGCAGTTGTTACCAACGTTGCGCCTAACCACCTTGACGTTCACAAGGATATGGACGAATATATTAATGCTAAAAAGAACGTGCTTTTACACCAAAATGCTTTTTCAAGAACGGTTCTTAATGACGATAACGAAATTACTCGCAGCTTTGGTAATGAAGTGCGCGGTCAATATATGCATTTTTCTATGACTACTCCTGTTTCGAATGGTGCTTGGCTTTCAGAAGACGGAACTATTTATATGGCATACAGAAGAATGGTTGCGCCAATTTTAAATAAAGATGATATTGCAATTATCGGCGACCATAATGTTGAAAACTATCTTGCCGCAATCTCTGCGGTTTGGGGATATGCAGGCGCTGATAGTATTCTAAAGGTTGCGCGCGAGTTTGCAGGTGTTGAACATAGAATTGAGTTTGTAAGAAATATTAATGGTGTTAAGTTTTATAACGATTCCATTGCTTCAAGCCCAACTCGCACAATAGCAGGTCTTAAAGCCTTCAATCAAAAAATCATTTTAATTGCAGGCGGATATGATAAACATATTCCTTTCGAGCCTATGGCACCGTATGTAAACGAAAAGGTAAAACTTTTAATATTAACCGGTCCAACTGCAGAAAAAATTGAAAAGGCGGTTAAGGGTGATTCAAACTATAATGCTTGTGTAGAAATTGTTTACGCAAGCAATATGGAAGAAGCGGTAGAAATTGCAAATAGCAAAGCTCAAAAAGGCGATATCGTTTCTCTTAGTCCTGCTTGTGCAAGCTTTGACGCATATCCTAACTTTGCCGCACGCGGTAACCATTTTAAACAAATTGTAAACTCACTAAATAATAACGATTAAAAAATAAAAAGCAGTAGTAGGTGATTAAATGATAAGGTCCTTAAGCGTGTTACCAAATACTGCTTTTTATAGTGCTGTATATACAAAAATCTTAGCATTGTATAATGCATACGGCAGCCAATATAGTTTCTGTAAATTTTGGGAACAAACCGATAATGATGGTAAAATTACGGCTGTTATATGCAAATATTACTCTGCGATTACTATTTATTTAGAAGATGGTGCTGATACTACCGAGCTTTGCGAGTTCGCTAACACGGTAGGTTTTTCCGAAATACTTAGCAACTGGAAGCTTGATGACAACTGTATTTGTTTAAACGGTGTCAATAAAGCTTGTGGCGGCAACGGAGTATTTAATTTTAATGTTTATATTAATTCTGCAAGATATTGCTATAACATTTTAAATCAACATAAAGATAATATCGAACTGCCTGATTTTGATAGCTGGTATGTTGATATTTCGCACAGAATACGGCATAACACGGCATTTTTAATTAACGAAGAAAACTGCACTGCATTTTGTTTAATCGGTAATTCTAACGCATTAATTAACGGAATTGCGGTAAACATCAACTATAAAAACGAGGGTATTGGCAAACAGCTTATTGAGAAAATTTGTAGCACCACACCAGTTAATAAATTATGGGCAATTTGCACCGATGAGGTTGTAGGTTTTTACCTTAGCTGTGGCTTTAAAATAACCGAATATATATATTTACATAAAGGACTGTATTAAATGAAAGACTTTTTCGATTTCCCCGAAAGGCTTAAAAAACTTGATGAAATAGCCTTACAAAAAACTAAAGAACAGTTTGAGTACATTACAAACATAACCTCATATAATCAGCAAAAGGTTTTACATTCGTTTATAAAAAATGGGGTTAGTGAATCTCACTTTGCTGCTTCAACAGGTTACGGATATGGCGACAGAGGCAGAGAGGTTTTAGAACAGGTCTTTGCTGATGCTGTTGGTGCCGAGGATTCTTTAATTCGCCATAATTTTGTTTCTGGCACACACACCCTTACTGTTGGACTATTTGGCATTTTGCGTCCGGGTGATAAAATGCTGTCGGTTACAGGCAGACCCTACGATACACTTATAGGTGTGCTTGGTATTGATAAAAAGGTCGACGGTTCGCTTGCCGATTTTGGTGTTGAATATAACGAGGTTGCATTAAAAGATGGAATACCCGATTTAGATGGTATTAAATCGGCTTTATCTGCCAATAATTACCGTATGGTTTACATTCAAAGGTCGCGTGGATATTCACTGCGCCCAAGCCTTAGTGTTGCAAAAATTGGCGAAATAGTTGAGATAGTTAAAAGCCTTAGTCCAAACTCCGTTATATTTGTCGATAACTGTTATGGTGAATTCGTAGAGTGTGAAGAGCCGCTAAGCGTTGGTGCTGATATAATTGCAGGTTCGCTAATTAAAAACCCAGGTGGTGCTATTGCACCTACAGGCGGTTATATTGCAGGTAAAAGGAAATATGTTGAAATGTGCGCCAACAGGTTAACCTGCCCAGGTGTTGGCAAGGAAATAGGCTCAACCTTAGGACACACGCGCGAGCTGTTTATGGGCTTGTTTAATGCACCTCATGTAGTTGGAGAGGCACTTAAAACTGCTGTTTATACAGCGGCAATTATGGAACAACTTGGGTATTTTGTTACACCTAAGAGCAGTGAAATTCGTGCTGATATTATACAAGCTGTTAAATTGAATACCCCCGAAGCTTTAATTGCTTTCTGCCAAGGTATGCAATCGGGTGCGCCCGTTGATTCCTTTGTTGTGCCTGAGCCATGGGATATGCCTGGATATGATAGCAAGGTTATTATGGCGGCAGGAGCATTCACATCTGGTGCATCTATAGAACTTTCTGCCGACGCTCCGTTAAGAGAGCCATATGCAGCGTGGATGCAGGGCGGAATTAATTTTGATAGTGGCAGAATAGGTGTATTATTGGCTATAAAATCAATGATAAATTTGGGGATTATTTAAGGTTTATTTACAATTTATCTTTATTTTAATGGTAATATATTACAAACATTTAAAATGATAGGGGTTCTTTGATGCTACAATTAAAAAATATCTATAAGGAATATTTAACCGGAGATACCAAAGTAGAGGCGTTAAAAGGTATCGATTTATCTTTTAGAAAATCTGAATTTGTTTCTATTTTAGGTCAGTCTGGCTGTGGTAAAACTACGCTGCTTAATATCATTGGCGGTCTTGACCAATACACAAGCGGTGACCTTGTAATAAATGGTAAATCAACCAAGGCGTTTAGTGACAGAGAGTGGGATAATTACCGCAACCATAAGGTTGGTTTTGTATTCCAAAGCTATAATCTTATTTCACATCAATCGGTGCTTTCAAACGTCGAACTTGCGCTAACTCTATCGGGTGTGCCTAAAGTAATACGTAGAAAAAAAGCAATTGATGCGCTAACCAAGGTTGGCTTAGGTGACCAAATATATAAAAAGCCCTCGCAAATGTCGGGTGGACAGATGCAAAGGGTTGCTATTGCGCGTGCGCTTGTGAATGACCCAGATATTTTATTAGCAGATGAGCCTACGGGCGCTCTTGATAGTGAAACAAGCGTACAGATTATGGATATTTTAAAAGAAATCTCTAACGAAAAGCTTGTAGTTATGGTTACTCATAATCCTGAATTAGCCGAAAAATATTCTACAAGAATAATAAAACTTTTGGACGGACAAAAGGTTGCTGATTCTAATCCTATAGAGCTTTCAAATGAAAACGAGGAACGCAAATCTGAAGTAAATCCTTCAATGTCGTTTTTAACGGCTTTATCCTTATCAAAAAACAACCTATTAACCAAAAAGGCAAGAACCTTGCTTACTTCGTTTGCAGGTTCTATCGGTATTATTGGCATCGCGCTTATTCTTTCGGTTTCAACAGGTGTTAAAACCTATATCGATTCAGTACAAAAAGATACACTTTCTTCTTATCCTATTATGATAGAAGCCGAATCGGTCGATGCTACCGAGCTTATGCGTAATATTATGGGCGCGAGTGAAAAGAAACGCGATCATAAGCTTGATAAGGTATATTCAAGCTCTGCTTTTTACGATATGCTTAACGCAATGAGCTCAGCTGATACCAATAAAAATAACCTTCAAAAGTTTAAGAAATATATTGAAAAGGATTCTGACCCGTTTGGCGAAAACCTTAGCGCAGTTCAATATGAATATGACCTAAAATTAAACGTTTACACTAAAGACCAAGAAGGCAATATTATTGAGTCGGATATTCAAAAGCTTGTTACTGAACTTTATGGTATATCTAATGAGTCTATGTCGCAGTTTAGCTCTGCCAATAATCCAATGCTTTCAGCTTTTGGCGGTATGAACGTTTGGGAAGAGATGCTTCCCGGTGAAAACGGCACCCTACACAATAAAATACTTGAAGAGCAGTACGATGTTATATATGGCTCTTGGCCAAAAAAATACAACGATATTATGCTTATTGTTGATAAAAATAACGAGATAAGCGACCTTTGTTTATACGCACTTGGTTTAGAGTCTTCGGAAGATATGAAAAAAATTATGCAAGCATATCTTAACGGCGAAAAGATTAAGGCAAAAGAAAACAGTTGGACCTATAAGGAAATTTGTGATATGGAGTTCAACGTTATTTTGGCGTCCGATATGTATAGATATGATAGAGCAACCAAAAGCTACAAAAATTTAAGCGAGTCTAAGGACGGATTAGAGTACCTATACGATAATGGAACTAAGCTAAATGTCTGCGGTATACTTCGTCCTAACGATAGTGCGGCTGCATCTATGATTACCGGCTCTATTGCTTATACTTCGGCACTTACCGATTATGTTATAGAAGAGGCGTATAATAACGAAACCGTTAAAAAGCAGCTTAAAAATAAAGACACAGATATTATTTCCGGACTTAAGTTTGATAATGGAGAAAACATTGAGTTAACCGCCCAACAAAAAGCTGATGAAATTACTAAATATTTTAATAGCCTTTCAAAAAGCGATAAGGCCGATATGTTTGTGAAAATTAATTCTGTACCTACAGACGAGTATATAAAGGCTCAAATCGAAGCGATGGTTGGTACAAAAAGCAGGGAAGAGATAACGGTTCAAATTGTGGACAATGCCGATAACGTAGATATGGATAAGGACACGCTGCAAAAGTATCTAAACTCTATGGATCAAGATAAGTTTAACGAGTATACAAACAAAATATTTACCGAGGCAATAAGGCAACAATATGCTGTTGCTATAGAAGAACAGTTTGCTGCATATACTAACGAGCAGTTAAGCGGTATGCTCGATATGGCAATTCCTAATTACACTTTAGAGCAGTTAACCTCTTTCTATGATAGCTATATGCCACAGACCATTTCTGATTCCACATATAAGGAAAATTTAATTAAACTTGGATGCGTTGATTTGGATTCGCCTAAGAAGATAAATTTATACGCATCTACCTTTGAGGCTAAAGACGCTATTGCCGACACAATTACAGAATATAACGGGGATGTTAAAGAAAGCGACGAAATAAAATATACCGATTATGTTGCGCTATTAATGTCCTCTATAACCACAATTATTAACGCTATCTCCTATGTGTTAATTGCCTTTGTTGCAATATCGTTAATTGTTTCGTCTATAATGATAGGAATAATTACCTATATTTCGGTTTTAGAGAGAACTAAGGAGATAGGTATACTACGTGCGATAGGCGCTTCTAAAAAGGATATATCGCGAGTATTTAATGCCGAAACCCTCATTATTGGTTTTGCTTCGGGTATAATCGGTATTGGCGTAACTTTGCTATTCAACATTTTAATTAATATTATTTTACACGCACTTACAGGCTTGCCAAATCTGAACGCGGTGTTACCCCCGATTGCTGCTGTAGTGTTGGTGGTAATAAGTATGATATTAACGCTAATTGCGGGTATATTACCTTCACGTATTGCTGCTAAAAAAGACCCTGTAGTAGCGCTTAGAACTGAGTAAAGGGGAATAATTTTATGGCAGTAAATTGCGAGCAATGTGTTAATTATGTTTATAATAGCGAAGACGATTTTTACGAATGTCTTGTAAACCTTGATGAAGATGAGTTTTATAGATTTATATCAAGTAAAGTAGACACTTGTCCGTATTTTAGATTAGACGACGAGTACGCCATTGCAAGAAAACAATGAATCGTTAATTAATAAAAAAGTCCCGAAATTTCGGGACTTTTTAATTATGTTATTCTTTTATAATTTCAACACCAGATGATGTTCCGATTCGTGAAGCGCCTGCTTCAATTAATTGTAGCGCCAACTCACGTGTTTTAATTCCTGCAGATGCTTTAATTTTGGTGTTGCCGCTTAGGTTGTCCATAATTAGCTTAACATCTTCAACTGTTGCAACACCCGTAGAAAAACCTGTACAGGTTTTTACAAAATGGGCACGAGCTTCGCATACAAGCTTTGTTGCGGTAATTTTTTCCTGGTCGGTTAAAAGCCCTGTCTCAATAATTACCTTTACAGTTTTGCCGTTTGCTGCTTTAGCAACCTCTAATATCTCATTTTTAACATAATCAAGCCTATTATCCTTAAGGGCGCCAACGTTAATTACCATATCAAACTCGTCGCAACCATCAGCCAACGCGGCTTTAGTTTCAGCAACTTTTATCTCTGTAGAGTTTTGCCCCAAGGGGAAACCTATAACCGTGCAAACTAAACATTCGCTACCTTCTAATAATTTCTTAGCTAAAGCTACATTGCACGGATTAACGCAAGCCGAAGCAAAACCGTTTAATTTAGCTTCATAGCATAGCCTTTCAATATCACCCTTAGTAGCGTTTGGCTTTAGGTTAGTATGGTCAATAAATTTTGATAAGTTCATAAAATCACCAAATTATACGTTAAAGCGGAACAGAACGATGTCGCCGTCTTTCATAATATATTCTTTACCTTCACTGCGAACAAGACCTTTTTCTTTTGCAGTTGTCATATTACCGCCGCACTGGGTAAAGTCGGTGTAGGATACAACCTCTGCGCGAATAAAACCGCGTTCAAAATCGGTATGAATTTTACCCGCTGCTTGTGGTGCTTTAGTGCCTTTTTTTATTGTCCATGCGCGCACCTCGGGTTTGCCTGCTGTAAGGTAGGAAATAAGACCTAATAGCTCGTAGCATTTTTGAATTAGTCTTTCAAGTCCGGATTTTTGTAATCCGAGCTCCTCTAAAAACATTAGCTTTTCATCCGGCTCAAGCTCAGAAATCTGTGCTTCCAGCTCAGCGCAAATAGGTAGAGTCTCGGCATACTCAAGGCGGCTTATCTCTTTAACCTTGTTATAGTATGCGTTATCTTCGTATCCGCCACTAAAGTCAGCCTCACTCATATTGCAAGCATAAATAACAGGCTTTAATGAAAGTAGAGAAACTTGTTTTAGCATTTCCTGTTCTTCTTCAGTTTTTTGGAGTGAACGGGCAGGATTGCCGCTTTCTAAATGTGCATATAGCTTTTTAAGGAAGTCAACCTCGGGTTGTAGCTTTTTATCACCTTTAAGCATTTTCGAAACCCTATCAATTCTATGTTCAACCATTTCCATATCAGCAAAGATAAGTTCTAAATTAATAGTTTCAATATCGCGAGCAGGGTCTACCGAGCCGTCAACATGTACAATGTTGGTGTCGTCAAAGCAGCGAACAACGTGAACTATTGCATCGACCTCACGTATGTGCGACAAGAATTTATTGCCAAGACCTTCGCCTTTAGAAGCACCCTTTACAAGACCTGCTATATCAACAAATTCAATAGTAGCAGGTGTAAATTTATCTGGATTATATATCTCTGCAAGCTTATCTAACCTTTCGTCAGGCACAGATACTATGCCAACATTTGGCTCAATAGTACAGAAAGGATAGTTAGCAGACTGTGCGCCTGCTGATGTTATCGCATTAAAAAGGGTTGACTTTCCAACATTGGGTAAACCAACAATACCTAATTTCATTTATATTCAATCTCCTTATTTTTATATTTTAAATATTAAATTAATGATGATGGTGATGGTGAGCAGTGTGGCTTTCTTGCAGTTCAATTCTACATTCTTTTTCGTTACAATGCTCATTCTTATCTTCAAGCTCGAGTGTAGTATGTCCTATGCCGTGCTCTCGCAATTCTTCGCGTATAGCTTCCTTGATTTTGTGATGTTCTGTATCTGTTACTATATGCATGGTAGCAAAGTTGCTTTGTCCATCCATACTCCAAATATGAATATGATGCACATCAAGCACACCATCAATATTGATAATATGTTCTTTAATTTCGCTTGCTGAAATATGTTGTGGTGCTTTTTCAAGAAAAAGGTCAACGGATATCTTTAAATTTTTAATAGCATTTATAAAAATAAATACAGATACACAAATGGACATAATCGGGTCAATATATGCAAAATTAGTGAATCTCATAACAACAGCACCTATTAGCACAACAACCCATCCTAATACATCCTCAAGCATATGTAGGTTTACTGCTCTTTGATTTAAAGAATGACCGCCGTGCGTAAAATATGCGGCGCCAAAATTTACTATAACACCTACAACAGCAAAAGCAATCATACCGTTATAGTTAATTTCTATAGGGGAAATTATTCTGCTTATTGCATTGTATATGACCATTATAGACCCAACTAAAAGAATTAGTGTGGTAATAACACTGCCGATTACAGAGTATCTACTGTATCCATAGGTAAAGGTTTCGTCGGGTTGTTTTTTACTTTTCCTTTCAAGAACATAGGAAATACCAATGCTTACAGCATCGCCTAAGTCATGTACGGCATCTGACATAATGGCAACACTACCCGTAAAAATACTGCCTATAAACTCAAATATAGAGAAAGATAGATTTAAAATAAATGCAACTAAAATTTTTCTATCAGTTTTCAAGATATCCTCCTTATAAATATTAGACACAATATCAGTTTAACCATATTAAAAACCCAAGATATCGGAAGATATCTTGGGTTATCATAACTTATCAATCTAATGGCTTCATCGTGGGGAATAATAAAACGTCGCGGATTGAAGCGCTATCGGTAAGTAGCATTACAAGTCTATCTATGCCGAAACCAAGTCCACCTGTTGGTGGTAGACCATATTCGAGTGCTGTAATGTAATCGTAATCAACCTCGCTATTACAGTTGGGGTCAGCGGCTTTTTTAGCAGCAACCTGCTTTTCAAATCTCTCTTTTTGGTCTATGGGGTCGTTAAGCTCAGAGAAAGCGTTACCAAATTCTGTTGCATTAATAAAGTATTCAAAACGCTCTGTAAAGGCAGGATTATCTGGTTTGCGCTTTGCTAACGGGCTGTTTTCAACAGGGTAATCGTAAATAAATGTAGGTTGAATAAGCTTGTCCTCAACATAAGCATCAAACAGCTCTATAAGTACGGTACCCTTTGTTGCGTCAGCAGGAACTTCAACGTGCATCTCTTTAGCGCAAGCACGTGCATCTTCATCGGTTGCCCACGAATTATAATCACAGCCAGAGTACTTTTTAACCGCCTCAACCATTGTAAGTCTTTCCCAGTTGCCCATATCAATTTCTTTGCCTTGATATGTTATAACCTTGCTTCCGCAAATTTTTTCTGCAAGCATGGTGTTCATTTCCTCAACCAAATCCATCATACCGTAGTAATCGGTAAATGCCTGATAAAGCTCTACAGTTGTAAACTCTGGGTTGTGTTTGGTATCCATACCTTCGTTACGGAAAATTCTACCAACCTCGTAAACCCTATGCATACCGCCAACGATAAGACGTTTTAGGTAAAGCTCGGTTTCAATACGTAGATACATATCCATATCAAGAGTGTTGTGGTGGGTTTTAAAAGGACGAGCGGCAGCACCAATTTCAAGGGGAACGAGAATAGGTGTGTCAACCTCGATAAAGCCCTTGCTATCAAGATAAGCGCGTACTTCTTTTAGAATTTTAGAACGCTTTTCAAAGGTATCCTTAACCTCGGGATTAACAATAAGGTCAACGTATCTTTGTCTGTATCTTAAATCGTTGTCGCGAAGACCGTGGAATTTTTCAGGCAAGGGGAGAAGGGACTTGGAGAGCAGCACAATGCTTTCGGTATGCACCGAAATTTCACCTGTACGGGTGCGGAAAACAAAGCCCTTTACACCAACTATATCACCAATGTCGTACTTTTTAAAAGCAGCATAATTTTCTTCGCCAATATCGTCACGGCGGATATAAAGCTGAATGTTATCTTTACCGTCCTGTAGGTTAAAGAAGCTTGCTTTACCCATAATTCTGCGGCTCATAATACGTCCGGCAATACTTACAGTAGTATTTTCAAGTTCATCAAATTTTTCTTTGATGTCGTTTGTGTAATGGGTAACATCGTATTTAGTAATTGTAAAAGGGTCGTTGCCCTCACTTTGTAAATTAGCTAATTTTTCGCGTCTTACACGCAATATTTCGTTAAGTTCTTCGACAGTAGGCTCTGCTGCTACGTCTATGTTCTTTTCTTCTGCCATTTTTATTCACCTTTTTTGGTATAATTATCTTTTAATTTCGTTAATTGTAAATTTTATTTCTCCGCGTGGAGTTTCGGCAACAACGGTTTCGCCAATAGTATGGCCCATTAATGCTTTACCGACGGGGGACTCATCTGAGATTTTGCCGTTTATAGAATCAGCTTCGGCTGTGCCAACAATTTTAAATGTCATATCTTTTTTTGTTGCATGATTTTTAACTGTTACGGTTACACCGAGCATAACCTTATCATTAGTAATTTCATTATCACTGATAACCTTAACGTTTTTAAGCATAACCTCAAGGTCGGTAATACGAGCTTCAATTTTAGCTTGCTCATTTTTTGCCTCGTCGTATTCGCTGTTTTCAGAAAGGTCACCAAATCCGCGAGCAACCTTAATTTTTTCTGCAACATCAGCGCGAGCAGTAGATTTTAAGTAGTCAAGCTCGTCTTCTAATTTTTTTAAGCCTTCTTTTGTAACAACAATTTGTTTAGCCATTTTTTTCTTTCCTTTCAAATTAGGTATTTGCCTAACATATTTAAATATTATATAATTTTTTCTCTGTTTTGTCAAGGATAAAAGCTATCATCTATATAGTCTTCAGGCTTTCCTATTCCACAAGACATACATAGTGCTTCTGAAAGGTCGATTTTATTTACCTTTATTGGTAATTTCGAGGTTATGTTATCAGGTATATTGATAGCATTGGTTGGTATTTTATCTGCAGATATATATTTTAAATTTGGTAGTTTTAACACGTTGTTTTTCGGGGTTATTGCAATGCCGTTATTAATTCCTACCATACTATTTACACGAATACAGCATCCTCTTGTTTTATATAGGTTATCGCAACAATTTTCGTATATACGTTTATTGCTTGTAAAAACAGTGCAGTTGCGGGATAATGGCGCTAATTTTTTAAAACAGTCGGTATATAAACCATCATTATCATAAAACACGAAATCTTGGATTTCGTGTTTAAGTATTCTTGTTGCAATTAGTGTAGATATTTTTAACCGCCATTCATCACTACCGTAGCTATTAATTGAGGTTGGCTTTGCAATTCCAATAGGTATCAGCAACTGTTGGTCTGATATAATACCATTCCAATCTGGTACACCCTTAATTATAGGCAGGTCAAGTAAATAGCAGGGTAGTGTTTCCATTTTTTTAGGATATAATTTTTTGCGTGTTCGACGTTTTTTTATTATTGGGTTTAGTGCTACAAACATTTTTTACCTCCATTTTAATTTTGGTATAAAACTTTAGAATAAATTTATAAATATAATTATTCACCTTTGTATTTTTTTCTTGTCGCAAGTCCGCCACGAATGTGTCGTTCTTGCTTATTTATTTCTAATACCTCTTTTACCTGATTGTATAAATTCATATTAGAATATTTAAGTCTCTCTGAAACGTCTTTGTGTACGGTTGATTTTGATATCCCAAACTGTTTTGCCGCCTTTCTTACAGTACATTTATTTTCAATTATGTAGTTTGCAAGCGCTATTGTGCGGTCTTCGATTGACCTAAGCATAGTATCACTCCCATATACTGTGTTAATAACAATATATGTTAGAATACTTAGGTTTATTATTCTTGTTTTATATGGGTAAAAAATAACCGTCAGAATAATTAATTTACTCTGACGGTTATTGTTGTATTAAGTTTTAGCTTATTTATTTAAATATTTTGCAACCTCTGCTGCAA
>JAZNZF010000022.1:0-11332 GCA_045594795.1 Acutalibacteraceae bacterium
CTGGTTTCCGCTATTGAGAATTACATACAATTTTACAACACTCGTCGTTACCAGAAGCGTTTGAATTGTATGACACCGTTCGAGTATTTCTTCGCCACCGCCGCGTGACGAAAAATCTCTCCCTGCTGCGCAGCAGGGCGAGATGAAAGAATCTATTCATTTAACTTATTCTTTTTGTTTTTTAGTCTGTCTACTTGACAGGGGGCACATTATTTCTAAGTCTGCGCTTGTTTTTATTTTATTTCTTGTTCTAAAAACTTAAAGTCGTCGGTATTAAAGAAATCAATAATACTGATGTTAAGCCCGTCGCACAACTTTTTAATTGTTGCTCTGCCCGGGTTTCTGCTTTGGTTATACAGTATGGATTTTACTGTTGTATACGGCACTCCCGATATTGTGGCAAGCTTGCAAAAGCTTATGCCTCTTTCATTACATAACTCACCAAATCTCTTCTTTACCACCTCAGTAATATCCATACCATTCACTCCTTACAAAAACATTTTACTGTTTTTATATTGAGCGAATAGACTATATATTATACTATATACGATATATAGTCCTGCTTTTAACCATTGCTGCAGTTATTTCTATAAATTCTTTCGGGCTGTATTTTAACCCTGCTAACTTAATTGCTTTTTTCATTTCGTTTTCTATTTCCGATACGGGAACCCTTTCTTTTTTTTGCTATTTCTTTAACCACTGATTTGTAATCCATTTTTCCACCTCCTCTTCAAACGCATTATACTATATATAGTCTGTCGCATCTTGTGGCACTTCGTCGAGTGAAAAAATTTTTTTAATAATATTGTTGTTTTGTGTATTTTAAAATAAAAGACCACTGACTCCATAATACTTTGAAGTCAGTGGTTTTTAGCTTTTATATTAGTCTACGCGTTCTGTACCGAAGAAGAACAATGCTACTGTTCCGGGGCCTGTGTGACTACCGATTGTAGTGCCGATATCATAAATCTGTGGCTCGCCGTCTAAATACTTAAACTTTTGCTGTACCAAATCGGCAACTGCTTTAGCGTCTTCTATGCAGTTAGAGTGGCAAATGTATGCTTTGCCGTTATAGTTGAGTCCGCCCTCGGCGTTTTCAACCATCTTTTCAACAATTTCGGTAATAACCTTTTGTTTGCCGCGGATTTTAAAGCGTGGGATAAGCTTACCGTCGAAGCTCATATTAAGTAATGGGCAGATTTTAAGAACTGTACCAAACCAACCCGACACCTTTGAAACTCTGCCGCCCTTTATATAGAAGGTAAGGTCGGTTGAGAAGAACCAATGGTGTAATTTTAAGCGGTTTGCGATTGCCCAATCGTAAAGCTGTTCTATGGTATATCCCTTATCGCGCAGGTCGGCAAGTGTGTTCATTAGTAGACCGTAGCCAGAGGACGCACCGAGTGAATCAACAACCATAATTTTGCGGTCGGGGTATTTTTCACGCAGTTCTTCGGCGGCAATGCAAGCTGAGTTGTAGCTGCCCGAAAGACCAGACGAAAGACATACACAGAAAATATCTTTGCCCCTTTGCAAGATTTCCTCGAAATGCCCTATATACTCGTCAACGTTGATTTGCGAGGTTTTGGTTTCTGCACCGTTGACCATAGCCTCGTAAAAATCTTTAAAAGGAATAGTCTGACCAAGGTCGTCGGGGTAGGAAACACCGTCTAAAGTATAATGAAAGCAAAGATATTCGATATCACGATTTTTAAATTGCTCTGCGGTGAGGTCGGCGGTAGAGCCACAGCTTATTACATAATCTGCCATTGTTATTTCTCCTTTATATAACCCTTTAAATAGGCTTTATTTTTGATTTTGAAAGGGGAGTGGTTTCCCCCTCACTTTTTGCTACACATACACTTTACCAAATTATAACGAAAATTTCTACCCACTATGCAAAATTTTTATTATACTAATAAAAAACAAGGAGTAGAGTTGGCAAAAACCAACTCTACCCGTAGTAGAAACTTAGTGTTTATGCGGTGTTGCGGCACCATTTTTACAGCTTTGCAAGTTTTTCTGCTATTGCCCTTAAATCGTCTTTTGAGTAAAATTCTATTGAAATTGTACCCTTTTCTTTGCCTTTCGGCTCGATTTTTACCCTTCTGCCTATTTCATTTTTTAGTGCAAGTTCGGTTTCTTTATAGTAGTTATCTTGCACCTTGGTTGTGGTTTTTTTAGCCGACGATTTCTTGCTTGCAAGCTTTTCAAGCTCGCGTACAGATGCGCCTTTTTGTGCCATAACTACTGCAAGCTCGCGAAGCTTTTCGTCGGTGATGGCAAGAATCGCTCTGCCGTGGCCCGCGGTAAGCTCGCCAATTTTTATAAGCTCTAAAATGTCTTGCGGTAACGATAGCAGTCTTATAGCGTTGGCTACTGCAGGGCGCGATTTTCCACAGGTTTCGGCAACCTGTTCTTGCGTTAAGCCAAAGGTATCCATTAAATATTTATAGCCTGCAGCCTCTTCTATCGGATTTAAATCCTCGCGCTGAAGGTTCTCAATCATTGCAAGCTCCATAGCCTCGCCATCGTCTATCTGACGAATTATTACGGGCACCTCTTCGAGCCCTGCAATTCGGCTTGCTCTCCAACGGCGCTCACCCGCTACAAGCTGATAACTGCCGTTTGGCATTGTTCTAACCACCAGCGGTTGTAATAAGCCGTGCTTTGCTATGCTGTCTGCCAATTCTTGCAAAGAGTTTTCATCGAACTCTTTACGCGGTTGGTCGCGATTAGGCTCGATTTCAGATAATCTTAGGGTTTCGGGAGATGAATTATCAAGCGCATTTTCTTCCCACAGTGCGCTGAAGCCTCTGTCAAGTCCGCCTTTTTTAGCCATTTTTATCTATCCTTTCGGTTACCTTCTGTAACTTATCTGTTTCTTTTTAAAAATTCCTTTGCCAAAGTGTTGTAAGCCGCGCTACCCTTACCCTTGGGGTCGTAATACTGAACCGGCATACCGTAACTTGGCGCCTCGCTAACCCTGACAGAACGGGGGATAGCGGTTGAATAAAGCTGTTTTGCAAAATATTTTTTAACCTCTGCCACTACCTGTTGGGTTAAATTAAGTCTTCCGTCGTACATTGTAAGCACGATTCCTTCGAGGTCAAGGTTGGGGTTATACAGCCTTTTTACCTCGCGCACCGACACCATAAGCTGAGAAAGACCCTCCATAGAAAGATATTCGCACTGCATCGGTACAATAAAGGAATCGCAAGCCACAAGCCCGTTTATCGAAACAAGGCCAATAGATGGGGGACAGTCGATAAATATGTAATCGTACTTATCGTCGAGCTTTGCTAAGGCTTTTTTAAGCCCAGCCTCGCGGTGTTCTTTGCCGATAAGCTCTACCTCGGCGCCTGCCATATCGCGACTTGAGGGGATAATATCGATATTTTTAAACTTGGTTTTAATAACCGTCGCCTCAGGCTCGACACTGCCTGTTAGTAGATTATAAGACGATACTTTTAGCTCGCGCTTGTTTATACCGTAACCGCTTGTGGTATTACCCTGCTGGTCGATATCAACAACAAGCACCTTTTTGCCAAGCATACCCACAGCCGCCGATAAATTAACCGCCGTTGTGGTTTTACCAACACCGCCTTTTTGATTAAAAATAGAAACTATTTTAGCCAAGAAAGCTACCTCCAGTTAAAAGAGTCGCGTAACGCGACAATAAACTAACTTTTTGTTTTTTATAAATATATTATATCAAAACAACGGTGATATGTAAATAGAAAAAACTTGGCTTTTGGAATTTTGTTCACAGATTTATTTGTTTTATCGTATTATTTTAAGCCTACAACTTTAATGTTTCACATGAAACATTTTGTAGAAAAAGCGCGAAACACCGCATATTTACTGGGTTTTCGGTACATATTTTGCAACCTCTGTACCGCTATAGTAATGGGTTAAAATCTCTTTAAAATCGCTACCCGACTTTGCCATAAAATTTGCACCGTTTTGGCTAAGCCCCACCTGATGACCGTATCCATGCACCGAAATTTGCAATTCTTTATCGGTTAGTTTTAGGTCAAAATTATTTGAACGAAGCTCAAAAAGCTCTGCTATGGTGGCACCCGTTATTTCTTTCTCGCCTATTACTATTTTTACCACGTTACCGCTGTCGGTACGATTAATATTGCCACCGCAAAGCTCGGATACCGTAATTCCCTCGGCTGTAAGTATACCATTTGCCTCGGCAAGAGATAGCCTTTTCTCTGTTAAATAATTCTCCGCCAGCTTGTCACCCTCGCTTTCAACCGCTTTCAAGTAGCTGAGAGAACTGCCCCATACGTTTTTGCAGTCCTCAGTCTTACCCGAAGACATTGCGTGATAAACCGCAAGAATAGGCATATCCTTATAAAGAACGCAATAATCATACACCTCATCTATAAGCGAATTCAGTTTCTGATTGTAGGTTTCGGCGCTACTACCCCAATTTTTGTACGCCGTTTGCTTATTTATATACGCCTGACTCGTTTCAGGGTCGGTAGTAACGTCGTAATCCTCGCCTGCATTCGCCCTCATTCTGTAAAGGGTATAGGTCTTTGCGGCAACTATCTGCGCCTTTATTGCCTCCTCGTGATAAAGCATTGGACATTCACCCGCAACTACACCATAGATATACTCACGAAGCTCAATTTTCTCCACCTTGTCTGTTTCGGGGTCGTAAAGCCTTACGTAGTTATTGTATTTAATCTCCTTTTCTGCGTTGCTTTGGGCAGAACTGCTATACGAAACGAATCCTGCGGCGGTAGGCTTGGACTTATTTTGCTCGCCTTTTCCTAATGCTAATAACGGGGTTAGCAATATTACAAGGGCTAATATAACTACAACAGAAAAATTGAGGCTTTTCATTTAATCTTATTCTCCTAAAGTTGTTGACATTTTAAAAAGCATATTATATACTTATCTATATAATTAATATGTAGTTTGTCCACAATAAATTACCGTGGGAGGATTTTTTTAATATGCCACATAAAGTTATACTAAGAATATTCACCATATGTGCGGTGCTTGTAACCTTTTTTCGCTTTGCTCAATTATTTTTCACTATCGAAGCATCTACCGGCTTTTCGGCAGGCGGTTATTTTGAAAAGGTTAACGTAGTAATATACGGCGTAATGTTACTGCTTATTGTAATTCCGTCGTTTTTCTCCGCAGTTTCAAGCAACAGACAGCCAACACGCGCGCCGATACCAAAAAGCTTTCCGTTGCTTACAGTATCTAACTTTTTAGTTGCTATTTATTTATTAGTAAGCACGGGTTTCAGGCTTATAAACCCCATCAGCTTAACCCCGTTGTTAATAATAGAACTTATCTTATCAATAGTTTCTGCGGTATGGTTTGTAGTTTATGCTATGGCGGGCATTGTAGATATTAAGCTACCCACAGCACTATCAATTTCACCGATAATACTGCTTTTAGTAAAGCTTATAAATATCTTTATCAGCCACAACGGTCTTGCAAACATCTCTGAAAACCTAATAGAATCGCTTTTCTTGTGTTCTTTGTTACTGTTTTTCTTGTTACAAAGCAAAATTCTATGCAGGTTTACCGTGCGTAAATCAAGCAGAATTATCTTTACGGTTGCCGTTGTTACCTTTATGCTTATGCTAATAGACAACTTCCCACCGCTGTTTATTAATCTTATAGGCAAGGGAGAGCTATTACACACCTCTAGCATATTTAACCTTGAATATGTTATGTTTGGTACCTATGCTTTTGTTTTTACTATGCAGCTTTACTCAAAATCCAAATGGCCAACCTCTATAGAATCTCATTCCACCGAGCATATGGAAACCATAAGCGACCCAACAACACATACAAAATTTATTATAGACCCTAAAGAGAAGAACTAAAATGCGAAGGCTGTGCGGCACTAATGCTACACAGCCTTCACTTTATGGGGATGAATATGGGTGGGTAGTTTAATTTGATTATACGCTTTAATCGCATATAATCGGTTCGGGTTTCTGGCAAGTAGAACCGTAATTAGTTCGGCTTTTGTAACCCTGGGGTTATAGAAGCCGAGTTCTTTACGCCTGACAAATAATATTTGGCAGGTCGTAGAGTTCCTCTCGTTGACTTTTTTTCGAAAGGCGACGCGTGAAATTTGCAGTAAGGCTTTGTGCCTTGCAAAAATAAACGCAAGCAAGGCGGAAAAAGGCAACGTGTGGAACCGTAATTAGTTCGGCTTTTGTAACCCTTTAAAAGACAAGCCAAGAGAAAAGGTTAAGTTTTTTGTGGGTTCTACCCGTTTGGTTATTATTTTAGCATGGCATACTTTTAAGGTTAGTTGCTTGGCTTGTCCTTTGATTTAATGATATCGTCTTCGCTTGATTTTTGCAACATAAACTCATTTACCTTTTTAGACTAAAAAACCGCTGTAACGACAAGTTACAACGGTTTTTTTGATATTTTAGCAGAGTTTCTGGGGAATTGTGGGGGAGTTTGCGAAATCTTTTTGGTAACTACAAACACCCTTTTACTGCCATCAGGTAGTTGCTCGTTATATTCACCACTTATTTCGCCGCCAAGCTTTGCTATAGCCGATGCGGCACTTTCCATTTCCTCGGGTGCGGCAGGGCCCTTCATAGCAACAAAGCAGCCACCTTTTTTAACATAGGGTAAACAATACTCGCTAAGTACGTTAAGCCTTGCAACCGCTCGCGCAGTTGCTATATCGTACATTTCGCGGTATTCGGGCTTTCTGCCACCGTCTTCTGCGCGACTGTGCAGGGTTTCTACATCTAATTTGAGTTCTCGGCTTACCTCTTGCAGAAAGGTTAAGCGCTTGTTTAGTCCGTCAAGTAGGGTAAGCTTTATGTCGGGTCGAGCAATTTTAAGCACCATACCGGGAAAGCCTGCGCCCGTACCAACGTCTATAACCCTTGCGTTTTGCGGAATATCTACATATTTTAAAAACAATAAGCAATCGTAAAAATGCTTAATTATAATCTCATCGGGGTCAGTTATGGCAGTAAGATTCATCTTTTCGTTCCACTCTATAAGCAGTTGCGCGTATTTCTCTAACCGTTGTGTCGCAACCTCATCTAAGGTATAAAATTCCTTACAAAGCTCTGATAAATAGGTGTATCTACTGTTCATTTGCCTTTTTTCCTTTCAGCTTTTGTAAGTAAATTAGTATAACCGATATATCAGCAGGGGACACACCCGATATCCTTGATGCTTGACCTACCGATATTGGCTGGACTTTTTTTAACTTTTCTATAGCCTCAAGCCTCAGACCTGTGATATCGTCAAAGTTAATATCCTTGGGGAACAGCTTATTTTCAAGGTGTTTCAGGTCTTCAACCTGTAATAGCTGTCTTTTTATATATCCCTCGTATTTAATTTCCACCTCAACCTTGTCGGCTATATCGCGCGAAAGGGGTGGGCGTTCGGGGTCATAAGGGGCTAAATCGGAATAGGATATCTGTGGGCGGCATAGAAGTTCGGATAGTTTCACGCCCGTAGAAATTGGTGATGTTTCACGTGAAACTAAAAGCTCGTTTATATTACTTTTCGGCGAAATAACTGTGTTTCTTAACCGCTCGATTTCCTTTTCCTTAAGCTCTTTTCTGTTAAGAAACGCTTGCCAGTGCTCCTCACTTATAAGTCCGTTTTCGTAGCCCTTTGGCATAAGCCTTTCATCAGCGTTGTTTTGTCTTAGAAGTAGTCGATATTCACTGCGGCTTGTCATCATACGATAGGGGTCGGTACAACCCTTGGTGCAAAGGTCGTCTATAAGGGTGCCGATATAGGATTCGCTTCTTGGCATAAGCATTGGCTCTTTGCCCTGCAAACTGCGTGCGGCATTAATACCTGCAATTAAGCCTTGTGCCGCCGCCTCCTCGTATCCCGACGAGCCGTTAAACTGACCAGCGCCGTAAAGACCGTCGTAGCCCTTTACCTGTAGGGTAACGTCGAGTGCTTGTGGGTCTATACAATCGTATTCAATGGCATAGGCATTTCGCATAATTTTGCAGTTTTCTAAGCCTTCTATTGAATGATATATTTCTATTTGCACCTCTTCGGGTAATGATGAAGACATACCCTGTAGGTACATTTCCTCAGTATTATCACCGCACGGCTCGATAAATAGCTGATGGCGTAGCTTGTCCTTGAACCTGACAATTTTATCCTCGATGCTTGGACAGTAGCGTGGGCCAACACCCGTAATATCGCCAGAAAATAGCGGTGAACGGTGTAGGTTATCAAGAATGATTTGCTTTGTTTTATCGTTGGTGTAGGCAATATAGCAGACCGCATCGTTACGCGGTGTATAGTCGGTTGAATAGCTAAAGGGGACAAGCTCGTCGTCACCGTACTGAATTTCCATTTTGCTAAAATCGATACTGCTTTTAAGCACCCTTGCAGGTGTGCCTGTTTTAAATCGACGAAGGGGGAGTCCTAATTCTGATAGCTTTTCGGACAAACGGTTAGCAGGGAAGGTGCCGTCGGGTCCACCCTCAAAGTTAACCTCGCCAACAAAGATTTTGCCCTTTAAGTACACGCCCGAGGCAATTATTACCTTTTTGAATATATACTCGGCGTTAAGGTTTGTGTATAAATGCCAGCCCTTTTCGGTATGTTTTATATCTACAATTTCGGCTTGTTTGAGTAGTAGGTTTGGCTGACACTCTAAAGCGTGTTTCATATATTCGGCATAGGCGCGCCTGTCAATTTGTGCGCGTAAGGAATGCACCGCAGGGCCTTTGCCACGATTAAGCATTCGGCTTTGCAGTGTGGTTTTATCGGCAGCCTTACCCATTTCGCCACCTAACGCGTCAATTTCACGCACAAGGTGACCCTTAGCAGTTCCGCCAATAGATGGGTTACAGGGCATATTGCCAACCATATCTAAATTAATTGTAAAAATTACGGTAGAAAAACCCATTCGCGCAGGGGCTAACGCGGCTTCAATTCCTGCGTGACCTGCACCAATAACGGCTATATCATACTCGCCTGCGAAATAACTCAAACTTAACACTTCCAAAAATAAATATATCTTATTTTACCAAAAACGCATATACTTTTCAAGATGTTATTATTGTAGTTTAAAAAAACAGAGTACCTTAGAACAGCCTCTAAAGTACCCTGTTTAATTATTTTATCGTCTGTCGTCTGCCATCTGACATCTGTCGTCTGGCTTTATTCTTCTATTTTTGCTTCGGCAATGATTTTTTCTGCTACTTGGGGTGGTGCTTCTTCGTACCTTGCAAACTCGATACTAAAGGTTGCAACGCCCTGAGTTATAGAACGCAAGGATATTGCAAAATCGCCCATCTCAGCCATAGGAACCTCGGCTACTATCTGCTTGTTTTTATTATCTATCGGGTCCATACCAAGCACACGGCCTCTGCGTTTTGTTATATCACCGATAACGTCGCCCATATAATCGTCGGTAACTATTACGGTAAGTGTGCCAACAGGCTCTAAAATAGCGGGGCTTGCCTCGGGAATACCTGCTCTGTAAGCGAGACCTGCGGCGGTTTTAAACGCCATTTCTGATGAGTCAACTGGGTGGTACGAGCCATCAACGAGTGTAGCCTTAACGCCAACCATTGGATAGCCTGCAAGCACGCCCTTAACTATACTGTCGCGCAGACCCTTTTCAACGGCGGGGAAGAAGTTTTTAGGCACCGAGCCACCGAAGATTTTTTCCTCGAATATAAAGTCTTCCTCGCAAGGTGAAAACTCAATCCACACGTCACCGAACTGACCGTGTCCGCCCGATTGTTTTTTGTGTCTGCCTTGTACCTTAACCGATTTCTTTATGGTTTCGCGGTAGGCTACCTTTGCGGGAACAAGCTCTACCTCAACGCCGAATTTATTTTTAAGCTTAGTTTTAACTATATCAAGGTGCTGTTCGCCAAGACCCGACAAAACCTGCTCTTTTGTTTCACGGTTAGACTCAAGACTAATGGTCGGGTCTTCCTCAATTAGCCTTAATATGCCTTGGTTAATCTTTTCCTCGTCGCCACGCTTTACAGCCTTTACTGCCATAGATAAGCAGGGTTTTGCAAAGGGTGCGGTATGGAGTGCTTCACTAACCGATGCGCTACAGATGGTGTCCCCCGTAAGCACGTTGCCAAGCTTTGCGGTACAACCTATATCACCTGCAACTATCTTTGTAGCATCAATTTGTTTTCCGCCCTTTAAGTACATAACTTTAGATAGCTTTTCCTCGTTACCTGTGCGTAGGTTTTTAAGTTTGGAATCTGACGAAATGCTACCCGATGCAACCTTGAAATACGAAAGCTTACCAACGAATGGGTCGGCAACGGTTTTAAATACTATTGCGGAATCACCGCCATCTTTTACAAATCCTGTCTCTATTGGTGAGGGGAACATATCACAAAGTGCATCTAAAAGCATAGGTACACCGTCGCCCGTTTGGTTAATACCGGCAAATACGGGGTGGATATCCCCTGCAATAAAGCCTTGCTTTAATGCGCCCTTAATTTCATCAACTGTAAGTTCTTCACCCTCAAAATATTTTTCCATTAAAGCCTCGTCTACAGATGCGGCAGCCTCAATTAAAACTGTTCTGAGATTATCAATATCAGCCGACTGTGGAAGGGCAACCTCACTTGCCTTTATTCCATCGTACTTATAGGCTTTGTTTTCAATAAGGTTTACATAGCACTGTACCGTATCGTTTTCTACATAAGGTACTGTAATTGGGCAAACAGCCGAGCCATACTTACCTGTAAGCTGACTCATTACCATATAAAAATGAGCACGTGGAGAGTTCAGCTTACCAACGAAAAACGCGATTGGCTTGCCTAATTTTTTTGCGCTATCATAGTTAAGCTCGCTACCTACGTTTAAGCCCGATTTACCAGATAGGGCAATAATAACAGAATCGGCAGCGGTTAAGCCTTCACTCACACCTGCAGTAAAATCAAAAAATCCGGGAGCATCTATTAAATTTATTTTGCGGTCATTATGTTCAGCAGAATAAACCGCGGTGCTAATAGAACAGCCACGCTTTTTCTCCTCGCTGTCAAAGTCGGTTACTGTAGACCCATCTGCTATATTACCGATTTTATCTATCTCACCGCAGGAATAAATAAGCGCTTCACATAAAGTGGTTTTTCCTGCGCTACCGTGGCCTAACACGGCAATATTTCTAATTTTTTCGGTTGAATAGTCCTTCATAATTGGGTCTGTCCTTTCATTGATAGGTTTTAATTGTAAATATTGCATAAAATTTTTAAATATTTTTAGCAAATTTAATTGATTATTCACATTATATCACACTATTTTTCTTTTTTCAATACCTTTTGCCTCAAAATATATCAGCCATATTATTTTA
>JAZNZF010000023.1:0-2754 GCA_045594795.1 Acutalibacteraceae bacterium
GAATATTTTTTGGAGAACTATTATTAGACTTGCCTCTATCCCAGACCTATTTTTTACAAAATTCAGTTACACAACAAAGCGAATGGAATTGGCTGGTAAAGGTCCCTATTTTATATTAATGAACCACTCAAGCTTTATTGATTTAGAGATTGCCTCTAAAATATTTTATCCCAAGCCATACTGTATTGTAAGCACTACAGACGGTATGGTGGGCAAGGAGTGGTTAATGCGTAATATCGGTTGTATTCCTACAAATAAATTTGTTACCGATGTTTCGCTGATAAAGGATATTCTTTACACCACCAAAAAGCTTAAAACAAGCGTTTTAATGTACCCCGAAGCAGGCTATAGCTTTGATGGAACTACCACCACACTCCCCCGCCGACTCGGTGTGCTTTTAAAGAAGCTTGATATACCCGTTATCACAGTTATTACTGATGGCGCTTTTCTTCGCGACCCATTGTATAACGGTTTGCAAAAACGCAAGGTAAAGGTCTCGGCTAAAGTTACCTGTCTTTTCACACCCGACGAATTGAAAGAAAAAAGCGTTGAGGAAATAGATAAGGCTTTAGATTTAGCTTTTAGCTTTGATGCCTTCAAAAGCCAACTAACAACTAAAACAGAAATTACCGAGTCTTTTCGTGCTGACGGACTACACCGCGTATTATACAAATGCGCCAACTGCGGTGCCGAGAATACTATGCAAGGCGGTGGCATACATTTAAGTTGTTCTACCTGTGGTAAGAAATACGAGCTTACCACTCTGGGTGAGCTTAAGGCAACAGAGGGCGATACCAAATTTAGCCACATTCCCGACTGGTATAATTGGCAACGCAAGTGTGTTAGAGAACAAATTGAAAATGGAGAATACAGTGCCGACATACCTGTAAACATCGGTATTATTACCGACTATAAGGCACTTTATATGGTTGGTGATGGCGTACTTCACCACGATAAAAACGGATTTACCTTAAGCGGTGCTAACGGCGAGCTTAGTTACACCCAGAGCCCTACCCATTCGTATAGCTTAAATGCTGATTATTTTTGGTACGAGATAGGCGATGTAATATGCATTGGCAATAAGCAAAGCTTGTACTACTGTTTCCCAAAAGTGCCCTACCCTGTTGCTAAAACAAGGCTTGCTACCGAGGAACTTTACAAGCTTTTAAAAAACCGTGCAACCGATTAAATTATTAAAAAAGATGTCAACCTGTAAAATACATGTTAGCATCTTTTTTGTTTTTAGCTCAATTTTGCTATTACTTAACATTATTTTGCTAATTTATTGAAAAAATGTTGTTTTATGTTATATTTAAGTTAATAAGTTTTAGAGGAGTTAATATTTATGTTGGTCTTCAATCTTTCTGGAAAATGGGAAATGATTTATTCCGATATGCGTCCAAACAAAGATAGTACTATACCACAATTTAACGGTGCGTTTTGTTTAAACAATGCAGTGCCTGGATATTGGGAGGATATGATAAACGATTTTAAGTCTGCACCCTTTTACAATAGCATTAAATATAATCCCGAATACCAAGACATTGCTTACCCAATTAAAGAACGCGTACCCGACATGGTATTAAAAACAGTTGTAGGCACTTTTTGGTATAAAAAAGATATTTTAATCCCAAGAAGCAACGAGAAAAGCAGATACATATTTAACTGCGCAGGTGTTCAAAATCGTGCGCTATTATTTGTAAATGGCATTTTTGCTGATGAACACTGTGGTTATAGCACCCCTTTTAGCTTTGACATAACCGACCTTGTTAAAGAGGGCGAATTAAACACAATGGTTTTTTGTGTATCTAACCACCAAGCTTATAACGAGCAAGGGGATATGATAAGCGGTTGCACCAGCCGTGCTGCCAACCGATTTACCGGCGGAATTATTGGTGATATAATCTTAGAGGTTAAAAACGAATATTATATAGAAGATGTTTTTGTTGGTGGATACCTAAAGGATACCGACACATTCTCTATAAACACCACTATAAAAAACACAAACAACTTTTGCATTAAATGGCAGATTTCAGACGGTGATGCGCTTTTAACAAGTGGCGAAACAAACACCCAAAATTTTGATATCAAAAAGGGCAACTTGGACTTTTGGAGTGATAATTCACCTAATCTTTACTCTCTCAAGCTTTCTCTTTACGTAGATGGTCAGTTTTGCGACGAGATAGAGCAAACCTTTGGTATTCGTTCTGTAGAGGCTTCTACAGACCACATTATATTAAACAATAAAACTATATTCTTGCGCGGTATTTGCGAGCATGGCTATTTTGCAGAATCCGTACACCCCGAAAGCAACCTTGAATATTACTTAACTCTTGTAGGTCGCCTTAAAGAATTAGGCTTTAACTTTATTCGCTTTCACACATTTGTTCCATGCGAAGAGTATATGATGGCTGCAGATAAGCTTGGTATACTTTTACATATTGAAAACCCTAACAATACTACCCTTGCCGAATGGGAACAGATTATGCGTTTTGTTCGACGACATCCAAGCGTTGTTATTGCTTGCTGCGGTAACGAAATGTTGGTTGATGACGATATGATTGCTCGTTTAGAGCAGTGCGCGACAATTTCTCACCGATTAGCACCCCACATACTGTTTTCGCCCATGAGTGCGCTTCGCGGTGTTGAGTACTGTTGGAGTGAAAGTGACCTTGGTGACGACATTGTTAAAGAACCTTTTAAACACAACCCTAAACGTTTAGAAAAAATAAAAGAGTTCTCAAATGTTTTTTC
>JAZNZF010000024.1:0-4158 GCA_045594795.1 Acutalibacteraceae bacterium
ACCGTCGAAATGCTTATTCTGTAGCTTTCGTGGCACGGGTCCGTTTTTGCCCTGCTCGATATCGCGCATAGCGGCATTAATTGCGTTATGTGCAGAATTTGATTTTGGACTTATGGCAACAAGTACCACCGCATCGGCTAAAGGCAGACGCGCCTCGGGTAAGCCTACCGCGTTTGCGATATCCACAGCCGCTTTTACTATTGGTAATATTTGTGGGTTTGCAAGGCCAACATCTTCCGCAGCACAAACCATAAGCCGCCTGCAAGCAGAGGGAAGGTCACCTGCCGCCAAAAGCCTTGCTAAATAATGAAGCGCTGCGTCGGGGTCGGAGCCACGCATTGATTTTTGGTATGCCGAAACTATATCGTAATGCTCGTCGCCCTCGCGGTCGTACCTTATAGCACTGCGACCCGAAACCTCGCGAGCAAGTTCTTCGGTTATTGTTACCTTTTTTGCAGTTTGCGGTGCGGAAAGTACGCAAAGCTCTACCGCGTTAATCGATTTTCTTACGTCACCACCCGAGCCTTCGGCAATAATCCTTGCGGCACCAGCCTGTAACTCTACCTTTTTTCCAAGTTCAGTAGCCATAAAATCTGCCGCCCTTGTTACTGCGGGCAGTACATCCTCTGGCGTTACCTGTTTAAACTCGAAAACTGTAGAACGGCTAAGTATAGCATTATACACGTAAAAGTAAGGGTTTTCGGTAGTAGATGCAATAAGTGTTATTTCGCCCGATTCAATATACTCAAGCAAAATTTGTTGTTGCTTTTTATTAAAATACTGTATCTCGTCTAAATACAAAAGTATACCGCTAAGACCCGCAACGGTGCCGATTTCGGCAATTACGTCTTTTATATCTTTAGTAGATGCGGTGGTAGCGTTAAGCTTATGCAGTCGCATACCACTTTTTTCGGCAATAATGCGCGCCAATGTGGTTTTGCCCACACCCGAGGGGCCATAAAAAATCATATTAGGTATGTGCCCCGAGTCTATAATGCCACGCAAAACCTTGCCCGTATCGAGTAGGTGCTTTTGCCCCACAACCTCGTCTATACTTTTTGGGCGGATTCTATCAGCTAAGGGTGAGCGCACTGCTATTCACTTCCTTTTACTTTTCTTATCTTTCTATATTATACACCACATAAAGCCTTTTCACAAGGAATAATTTGTCCCATAGAAGTATATTTATTTTATATAGACCAGCGCTTTGGAGGTTTTGGATTGAAACATAAAGCTTTTATAAAAAACGCCGCCATACTTACCATAACCTCGCTGATACTTCGCACGGTAGGTATATTTTTCAGGGTATGGATGGCAGACTCAATAGGCGCCGAGGGTATGGGTCTTTATCAGCTTATATTATCGGTATACGTACTCGGTAGCACCTTTGCCACAACCGGCATTTGCACCGCGGTAACAAGGCTTGTTTCTGAACTGCCAAGGGACAGCGGAAGCATAAAAAAGGTAATGAAACGCGCCACGATGCTTACCTTAATAATAGCCATTGTTAGCGCCCTGTTAATTTATCTACTCGCCGTACCGATTTGCAGATATCTGCTTTTTGATATGCGCGCCGTTCCCGCAATAAAGATACTTGTTATAGCCCTGCCGTTTATGGGGTTTTCGTCTGTTATGCGCGGATATTTTATTGGTATGCGCCAAACCGCATTCCCGAGCATAGCACAGCTTTTTGAACAGTTAGTTAGAATGGCGCTTATAGTTTGGCTTGTAACCCTCGTTTACCCAATGGGGCTTACCTACACCTGTGGCGCTATACTCTTGGGAGACGGCTTAAGCGAGGCGGCCGGTTGCTTTCTTTTGTTTATATTCTACAAGCACGACCGAAGAAAAGTTTGTTGCGGTATTCCTTCAAAGCTACCCGTTACAAGAAAGCTTTTACATATAGCAGTACCCATTACGGCAGGCAGATACATACACACCTCTTTACGCACGATTGAAAATCTGCTTGTGCCTGCAAGACTTGGAGTTTTCTCGCGCGACCGCGCAAAATCCTTAGAGCAATTCGGTATGATAAAGGGAATGGCAATTCCTCTTTTGTTCTTCCCCGCCTCGTTTCTTTCTGCCTTTTCAACTTTAATGATTCCCGAAATAAGTGAGGCCGTAGCAGAGGGCAGACGGGCGGCAGTAAGGCGCGCTACCGAAAAATCGATAAGCATTACTGTTATAGCCTCAACATTAATAGGTGGTATATTTTTTATCTGTGGCAAGGAAATAGCCGAGCTTATGTATCATTCGTATGATACAGGCATACTTATATGCGCCCTGTCACCTTTGGTACCCTTTATGTATTTAGAAAGCGTTTGCGACGGAATACTAAAAGGTCTTGACCAACAAAAGCACTCGTTTTACTACGGCATAATAGATTCTGTGACCCGTATTATTCTTATTTGGTTTATTGTGGCAAGTAGGGGTATGGCAGGTTTTATTCTTATTATGGTATACAGCAACCTTTTAACCTCGCTACTTAATATACGCCGACTTTTAAAGGTTACCGAAACCAAGGTTAATTTGCTTTCTTGGATCGTTTTACCCTTAATAGCCATAGTAACCGCTTGTGCAATAGGCTACCTTGCAATGCAAAGGCTTACAGCTATACCCGTGCGTATTGCTGTAGGCGGCGGTGTTGCAACCATAATATACTTTATGTTTATGTATTTCACAGGGCAAGTAAAGCTTTCAAAAACATTCTGAAAAGAAAGGTGATTTTATGATTATCTACACAGTAAAACAGGGCGACAGTTTATTTAAAATTGCAAATCGGTATGGTGTAAGCCTTTCGGAACTTTATGCCGCAAACGGACTTACAGGGAACGAGCCCCTACCCATTGGCACTTCCTTGGTGATACCCACTGCCAACCGTTCAACACGGGTGCAACGGGGTGAAAGCCTATATTCGATAGCCACCAAAAACGGCCTTACCGTACCCGAGCTTTTGCAGTATAATCCAAACCTAAAACCGCCCTATACCATTTACCCCGGTGACACTATAATTTTACCTCCCACTTCCCCACTTCGCACCATTTCGGTAAACGGCTACTGCTACCCTAATATATCCGACGAAACCCTTGGGCTTACCCTACCGTACCTTACCTATATTTCTATTTTCAGCTATGATATTCGCCCCGACGGAAGCTTAAAGGGACTCCCGAACGACGACCGTATTATAAGAGCCGCCAGAGAGCAAAACGTTGCACCGCTTATGACGGTTACCAACCTTAACGCCGACCAAAGCTTCGACTCTGATTTAAGCTTCAGATTTTTGCGTAACGATGTAGCCCAAAGAAACTTTATAGAGGGCATACCTGACTATCTTAAGCAAAAGGGCTATATGGGTCTTAACCTTGATTTCGAGTACGTGTACGCCGAAAACCGCGAGGATTACAACGTATTTATGCAGAATCTCGGTGACCGTTTGCGCGCCGAGGGGTTAATTCTTACCACCGCCTTAGCTCCCAAATCCTCGGATAATCAGCAGGGCATACTTTTTGAGGGGCACGATTACAGAGCACTCGGTGAAGCTTGTGACTGGATTCTTTTAATGACTTACGACTGGGGCTACGTTGCAGGTCCGCCAATGGCAGTATCTCCCATTAACGAGGTTGAACGCGTTTTGCGTTATGCCACCAAAATAATACCAAGCGAAAAGCTTATGATGGGCTTCCCTAACTACGCGTACGACTGGACTCTGCCCTACACCCCCGGTACGCGCGCAAAATACCTGACCCACCCCGCCGCCTTTAAATTAGCCTCAGACACAGGCAGCACCATACAGTTTGATGCCACCTCGCAGACACCCTACTTTTCCTACCGCGACGAGAACGGACGCGAGCATATTGTGTGGTTTGATGATGCAAGAAGTATAGAAGCTAAGCTGATGCTTATTAACGAATACGACCTTTTAGGGCTTGGTATTTGGACTATAAACCGCTATTATCCGCAGCTTTATAGGGTGCTTTCGTCTATGTATAACATACAAAAGCTACTCTAATTTATTCAAAACGCAGAAATTGTTAAAAAAGTTTGATTTTTGCTTTCAAAGATACTATAATAGTGTTTGTAGAAACACTGCGTGTTTCATATTGTGCTGTGCACAATATGCGTTTGCGTATCACGCAAACAACAAAACTATTGCAATCG
>JAZNZF010000025.1:0-12145 GCA_045594795.1 Acutalibacteraceae bacterium
CGGGTACTTAGCAAGTTTCTGAGCCTCCTTTCTGATCATCTGCTGCTTAAACACAGCAGGTCTTGACGCTCGCTTTCGCGAATGTCGATGGGTTCGTCTTTTCATTCGGGTTCCACCTTTCTTATATTTATTCCAAAAGCACGAATGCTTTTTGGGCATAAAAAAAGCGAGAACAACAACCATACCATCAAAGGCAATAGTGTCCGTAATGAATTACGAACCGGTGTCATTCTCGCAGAGGATATAAATATCCTTATAAAACAAAAAATGCCAGCACATAACCGGCCTCACGGCGCAGTTACACTACTGACATAATACAAACTTAACAACCTGTGCAATGCAGAAAATACTGCTAATACCCATACGGGTGGCGCACAAAAATCAATCACAGAAGAATTATAGCACAATATCTTGTGATTGTCAAGATTGGTAAATCGATATATAGATAAAGGCACCGCCGTAGCGATGCCTTTACATCGTTTATTTATCACTTAGAAACGCTTGAAAGATCAATCTGCTCAAGTGAGATAAGATTCTGAATTGCTGAAGTGATCTCGTTCATTACTATTTCGCTTTCATCTTTTTTTCCTGCATTCTCGATATACACCGTGTTTTCACAAAGTTCAAAGGTGGCATAATAAATGACAGTTTTCCCACTGGTGAAATATCCTGCATTGACAGAAACACCATCCACATCCGAGGCTTTTTCTTCACCTTCAATCACAGTATCGCTGATTTTAATGCCCGGAGCGGATACCAACAGTTTCATATCTCCATATCGGCCTTCAATGCCAAGGATACTATCATCCTCATTATTAAAGAGTGCATACCCTGTAACAGGTAAATCACCAAATAGATTTGAGATTTCATCTTCAGTCAGATCTCTCGTACTAATCTCAAATGCGATATCAAACTGTGCAACACCGCCATCTGATTTAACAAAGTTGATCTTACTACCGTTATCCAATGTTGCAATCTGCTCATTGCCTCCGAACAGTCCGCTCTGGAAGACTCCAATACCGATAACGGCTACGAGTGCAAAGCAGGCAGCAACAGCACCCCATTTCATCCATACAGGACGGCGAACAGCTTTCACCTCACCGGTATAAGCGGTAGCTTCATTCACATATTTCTGATTGATGTTCCCGATAGTTTCGGAAATTCTATTTTTTCTCATAAAGATATTCCTTCCTGAATTAGATATTTTTTCAGTTTTTCTCGTGTTCGGGAGAGCCGAACTGATATGTTATGGTTGCTTGTATGAAAGAGTTCTGCAAGATCCGCAATCGAATCCGAATGCCAGTACCGGCGGACGAACATAATTCTGTTTTCCTTGTCCAAAGTTTCAAGAAAACGGTCAATACTTCTTGCAACCTCGCCTGCGTTAAATTCATCCTCAACCGAGGTGGGCGCAGGGAAACAGTTTTCCAGCTCGTCCAGAGCAACATCATAGATACTGTTCCGTTTCGCTGCAGTATTTGCATGATACTTCTTGATGGCAAGATTACGAACAATGCGGCAGACATAACTCAGAAGCGGATTTGGTCTTTGAGGCGGTATTGTATTCCACGCTCCGAGATATGCGTCATTCACGCATTCTTCGGTATCCCGTACATCATTCAATATATTGTTAGCAACCTTTGTGCATACAGAGCCATATTTCTGCGATAGTTCAATGATTGCCTGCTCTGAGCGCTCATAGAACAAATCAATTATTTTACTATCGTCCAATCTGCTCACCATCCTTTCTGCCTCACCTTTATACTACGGATTAGGCAGCATTTATCTCATATCATCTTAAAAATTATACCATATTTTTTATTTTTCGCTCATTTCAAAATTATTTGCAGAAAAACACGGGGACTCTCCGTGTTTATTTTATGAAAGGACAAGCCAGGAGCGTTGTCCTCTTATGCACCTTGAAAACCGAATAGCCGCCGTCGGGAGTTATACAGGATTTGCGGACAGTATGCCATAATGATAACTTCGGAGCGTGCCCACAAATGAAATGCCGCATAGCGGCAGCCTGCAAATACGCGGTTGAAATGAGCGCAGGAAATGGCTCGACGGTTAGGTGTCTTTTAATCAAAACAAATTTCAAATTTTTATATAGAGACAGTCTGACTACAGGATCTTTTGCGGAAAGTAGTATAATGATAATATCGCAAGGATACACCGTTGCTGCAGGCTGTCGGAAAGGAGGGTATTATGGCGGAACATAAGACAGCCATACCTGCAAACAAAAGATTTTTAACAGCAACGGATGTCGCTGAACTGCTGGATGTATCTCGCAGCACGGCATACCGTATTATCAAACGGCTCAATGATGAATTGAACAAAGCCGGCAAATTAACGGTGGCGGGCAAAGTATCCGCCAAATACTTCTACGAGAATACATACCTGTAACTGAGAAGTGAAACCGTATCCGGGCGATGATAGTTTAATAGATCGGAGGTGAAATCATTGCCGACCTACAAAGACGAAAAAACAGGGTTATGGTACTGCAAATTTGTTTATACAGATTGGATGGGCCAGAAGAAGCAGAAAAAGAAGATGGGTTTCCGTCTGCAGAAAGAAGCGAAACAATTTGAACTGGATTTCCTCAGCAAAAATTCGCAGTCCTGCGATATCCGTTTCTGCGACTTGATTGAGATATATATGGATGACTGCAAAGCCAGACTAAAACCTACTACCTATAAAGGTAAGCAGGATGTTTTGGAAAAGCACATCATTCCATATTTCAAGAACTTTAAGGTAAATGAGATTCAGGCTATGACGGTACGCCGTTGGCAAACGGAGCTGATTACAAGCCCCAAGAAGTATAAACCAACCTATCTGAGAACGCTGAACAGTCAACTGTCAGCAATCTTTAACTTTGCAGTAAAATATTACGGGTTACCATATAACCCCGTACAAAGGAGTGGTCCTATGGGAAAGAAAAGATCCGGCTTGGAGCAATACTGGAAGCCAGAAGAATTCAAGATTTTTATTGAAGCAGTAAGCGATAAACTGATGTCAAAGGTTATTTTCAATCTGCTTTACTGGTCCGGTATGCGTTCCGGCGAACTGCTTGCTTTGACTCTGAACGATTTCGACTTTGAGGCACGGACGGTTTCTATTACGAAAAACTTTGCTCGCGTTGACGGCGAGGATCTGTTCCTTGAACCTAAAACGCCTAAGAGCAATCGCAAAATCACCTTGCCGCAGTTTGTCTGCGATATGGTGAAGGATTATGCTGACAAACTTTACGGCTATGATCCGTCAGACAGATTATTTGAGGTTACTAAACATTACTTAAAAAGTGAAATGGAGAGGGGCTGTAAAAAGACTGGTCTGCCACTCATAAGAGTGCATGATATTCGTCACAGCCACGCCAGCTTGCTTGTATCACTTGGATACCAGCCGCAAATCATCAGTGAGCGGCTTGGGCACGAAAGTCCAACCACAACGATGGAGATTTATTCTCACTTATATCCCAACTCACATAACGAAGTTGCAAGTCGTTTGGAGGCTTTCGCATAAGGTTTCTCATGTACCTGCCGTGTACTTTTCGTGTACTTCGGCAAAAAAAGAAACCCGAAAACCCTTGTAAAATAAGGGTTTTCGGGGATGTGGCTACTATTCCCACTCGATTGTGCCGATTGGCTTAGGTGTGAGGTCGAGAAGCACTCGGTTGATACCTTCTACCTCGTGGGTGATGCGGTCGGTAATTTTGTGGAGAACCGCATAGGGTATTTCCTCAATTGTAGCGGTCATAGCATCCTTGGTATTAACGGCGCGGATTATTGCGGGCCAGCCCTCATAACGGCTTTCGTCCTTAACGCCTACGCTTTTAATATCGGGAACGGCTATGAAATACTGCCAAACCTTTTCGGCAAGACCGCATTTATCAAACTCGTCACGGAGAATTGCATCAGCCTCGCGAAGGGCGTGTAATCTATCTCTTGTGATGGCACCGAGGCAACGGACACCAAGTCCGGGACCTGGGAAGGGCTGACGGTAAACCATTGCGTGAGGAAGTCCTAAAGCTTCGCCAACAACGCGAACCTCGTCCTTAAAAAGGAATTTAAGAGGCTCAACAAGGTCGAATTTTAAATCCTCGGGAAGACCGCCAACATTGTGGTGGGATTTAACGGCTTTTTTGCCCTCGGCAGCCTTAACACTTTCCAAAATATCGGGATAGATGGTGCCCTGAGCTAAAAATTCTACACCCTCTAATTTTCTTGCTTCATCTGCGAAAACTTCAATAAATTCCTTACCTATGATTTTTCTTTTTGATTCAGGATCGGAAACGCCTGCCAAAAGGTCTAAAAATCTGTCGGTAGCGTCAACATAAATAAGGTTTGCGTCAAGTTCGTCTTTAAAGAGCTTTACAACATTTTCGGACTCATCCTTACGCATAAGACCGTGGTTAACGTGAACCGAAATTAACTGCTTTCCAATAGCTTTTATAAGTAAAGCGGCAACTACCGAAGAGTCAACGCCGCCTGAAAGGGCGAGAAGAACCTTTTTGTCGCCAACCTGGGCGCGAACAGCCGCGATTTGCTCTTCAATGAAAGCGTTTGCGAGCTCTACGGTTGTTATACGTTCCATTGTTTCGGGCCTTAAATTTTCCTGCATAGTTATTTCCTCCGATTAAAATTATGGAATAAGGAGAGTTAATCACCTCATCCACCAACATTCGTTGGTCCCCCTTCCCCGTCAAGAGGAAGGATATATTTTATTATAAATTATATATCGCCTTAAAATTACAAATGATGTGGACGCGGGGTAAAAGTTTAGCTACATCTGCACACCTATTCGTAATTGGATGAAACGCCACGCGTTTCTAATTGGTATAGTTATCGAAATAACCTTGAACAAGAACTACGGGAGTACCTTTATCTCCCGAGCCGGAGGTAAGGTCACAAAGGGAGCCTATAAGGTCGGTGAGCTGACGGGGGGTAGTACCTTGAGCCGCCATATTTCCTACAAGGCTACTGCCGTCCTTAGCGCGGATGCTCTCAGAAATAGCCTTTTTAAGCTCCTCGCCTGAAAGGTCTTTAAAATCGTTATCGGCAAGGTATTTAAGCTTTAATTCGTTGGGTGTACCAATAAGACCTGCGGTAAATGCGGGAGAAACAACGGGGTCGGCAAGCTCCCAAATTTTACCCTGTGGGTCCTTAAAAGCACCATCGCCATATACCATAACCTCAACGTGCTTGCCTGTTGCCTTTAAAACTCTTGCCTGAATATCCTCAACCAAATCCTGACAGTCGCGAGGGAAAAGCTTAATTTTATCTTCGGTGGATTTGTTGGAGCCGAGCAGACCGTATTTTTCATTACAACCGCTACCGTCAACAGGAGCGTTTAAAATATCGTCAAGACCGCATACTACCTTTGCGCCTGCGGCTTTAAGCAAACGCTTTGTGCGCTCGCGGGTGTGAATATCGCAGGTGAGCACGCAGTCGGTGTAATCCAAAATAGCCTTTGCCTGATTGGCAAAAATAATTTCAACCTCACAACCCATTTCCTTAATGAGATTGCCGTAATATTCAACATAATCCACGCCTGTGAACTCTAGCTTCTGAACACCGAAAATCTCACGATATCTCTCTAAAGAAAGAACGTCAGAATAGGGGTTAATACCTGCCTTGTCAATAAGGTCGTAGGTGGCAAGAGAGTTACCAACCTCGTCGGAGGGGTAGCTAAGCATAAGCACGATTTTTTTAGCGCCGTTTGCAATACCCTTAAGGCAGATTGCGAAACGGTTACGGGAAAGAATTGGGAAAATAACACCAATTGTTTCGCCACCGAGCTTTGCTTTAACATCAGCGGCAATGGCATCAACGCTTGCGTAGTTACCCTGCGCACGGGCAACTATTGATTCAGTAAGGGATATAACATCTCTGTCGCGAAGCTCAAAGCCCTCATATTCTGCGGCTTCAAGCACACTTTTAGTTACCATCTCGGCAAGATTGTCGCCCTCACGGATGATGGGACAACGAATACCGCGGGAAACGGTACCAACTTTGCGTTCTTTTGTTTCCATAATTTAAGACCCCTTTATATTAAAATACTTTATATATTTTTTTAACCCTTTTTATGAAAAAATTATTCAAACAAGGGGGTAGAAAAATATCTTTCTGCGGTGTCGGGTAAAACGGTTACAACTCTTTTGC
Organism: Acutalibacteraceae bacterium; assembly: GCA_045594795.1. Lineage (GTDB taxonomy): Bacteria > Bacillota > Clostridia > Oscillospirales > Acutalibacteraceae > UMGS1532. Next base: position 6,162 of record JAZNZF010000025.1, read on the forward strand.
CCTTGCCAAGCTTTTTGGCAAGCTTTATTGCGGCGGCAACATTTGTACCGCTGCTTATACCACACATAATACCTTCTTTTGCGGCTAAATCCTTTGAAGCCTGTAGGGCTTCATCATCATTTACAATGCAAAGGTCATCATATATATTTTGGTTTAAAATGGCGGGAATAACACCGTCGCCAATGCCCATTTGAATGTGGGTTCCGATAGAACCGCCCGAAAGAATTGCGGCATTTTCGGGTTCTACCGCCCAAATGGTCATATTCGGGTTATGTGCCTTTAAAACTTCGCCAATACCTGTGATGGTTCCGCCTGTGCCGATTCCCGAGCAAAAACCGTCAATAGGACCATTCACCTGATTTATAATTTCCATTGCGGTCTGATTGCGCTGAATTTCGGGATTGGCGGGATTTTCAAACTGTTGAGGAACAAAAACTTTTTTATCCTCAGCCTTCATTTTAAGGGCAAGCTTAACGCACTGCTCAATACAAAGCCCTATGTTGCCTGCATCGTGTACCAGAATAACCTCGGCACCGTAATGCTCAACAAGCTTGCGTCGTTCCTCGCTTACTGAATCGGGCATAATTATTTTAGTTTTGTAGCCTTTTACCGCGCCAACAAGCGCAAGGCCAATACCTTGATTACCACTTGTGGGTTCAACTATAATTGTATCGGGGGTTAAAAGGCCCTTTTGCTCGGCATCCTTAATCATATTAAAAGCGGTGCGGGTTTTAATAGATCCGCCAACGTTAAGACCTTCAAATTTAACAAGGATTTCGGCTGAATTTTCATCTACCATACGGTGTAGGCGTATAATAGGAGTATTTCCCATTGCGTCTAAAATACTATCACAAATCATCTGCAAAAACCTTTCTGTAGGTGACCGATTTTTTAAAATACTATTACAATTATATATTATATATCAAAGACTGCGCCATTGCAATATTTTTATTACAAAAAATTTATTCCTAAAAAATACTTTGTAGAGTTTAACAATAAATATATTATGTAACCTGCAAAAAAATGTTACATTTTAAAGGTGAAACGTAAAATTTATTTATCGGTTGAAAAACTATTGAATATAAAAAGTGAATATGTTAAAATGAAGCAAGCTGATTGTAAGGTTTATTTTATGTCAAAATTCCGTATGCAGTTTTTTGTATCTGTTTTGTAAAATATGGGTATAATTATATCAAATGCAAAAAATTAAAATAACTTTTAAAATTTCAAAAAACATAGTGACTAAAATTAATTTTTGTGGTATAATCATTAAAAACATTTCGGAGGAAAACTTTATGTTAATAACAGACAGTATAAAATATATAGGTGTTAATGACCACGAGGTTGACCTGTTTGAAGGTCAGTATGATGTGCCAAACGGTATGGCATATAATTCATATATTATTTTTGATAAAAAAATAGCTGTTATGGATACGGTAGATGCCCGCTTTACTCATGCGTGGCTGGATAATATTCAAAATGCACTTGATGGCAAACAACCCGATTATCTTGTGATTCAGCATATGGAACCTGACCACTCGGCAAATATTTATAATTTTGTAAAGACATATCCTAACGCTAAAATTGTTTCTTCAGCCAAGGCGTTTGTTATGATGAAGCAGTTTTTTGGCACCGATTTTGCTGAAAAACAGATAGTTGTTGGCGAGGGAGACACCCTTTCTTTAGGCGAAAGAACGCTCACCTTTGTTACCGCTCCCATGGTGCACTGGCCCGAGGTTATTGTTACCTACGACAGTAAGGATAAGGTGCTTTTTTCTGCTGACGGATTTGGAAAATTCGGAGCTCTTGATGTAGAGGAGGATTGGGCTTGCGAGGCAAGACGCTACTATATCGGAATTGTTGGCAAGTACGGCGCTCAGGTACAGGCGCTGCTTAAAAAAGCGGCTACCTTGGATATTGCTAAAATCTGTCCCTTGCACGGACCAATACTCACCGAAAATTTAGGCTATTATATAAATCTTTATAATACATGGTCGTCCTATCAGCCCGAAACCGAAGGTATTGTTATTGCCTATACCTCGGTCTACGGCAACACTAAAAAGGCGGTTTTACAGCTCGCCGAGAAGCTAAAGGCAAACGGATGTCCTAAGGTTGTTGTAAACGACCTTGCAAGATGTGATATGGCAGAAGCGGTGGAGGATGCCTTCCGCTACAGCAAGCTAGTGCTCGCCACAACCACCTATAATGCCGATATCTTCCCCTTTATGAGGGAGTTCATCAACCACTTAATCGAGCGCAATTTCCAAAACAGAACGGTTGCTTTTATTGAAAACGGAAGCTGGGCACCTATGGCGGCAAAGGTTATGAAGGAAATGCTTTCGAAAAGCAAAAATCTCACCCTTGCCGAAACAAATGTTAAAATTATGTCGGCATTAAATGAGGAAGGCTTAGCCGCTTTGGATAATCTTGCAAATGAGCTTTGTAAGGACTATCTTGCTCAGCAGGATGAAACTGCAAATAAAAACGATTTAAATGCGCTTTTTAATATCGGCTACGGACTTTATGTTGTTACCTCAAATGATGGTAAAAAGGATAACGGTCTTATTGTAAATACCGTAACTCAGGTAACAAACACTCCCAATCGTCTTGCCGTTACTATAAGTAAGGAAAATTATTCTCATCACGTTATTAAGCAAACGAGCAAAATGAATATCAACTGTCTTACCACCGATGCCCCATTCTTGGTTTTTGAAACCTTTGGATTTAAAAGCGGCAGAAATTCAAATAAGTTTGAAAATTGTGAGCCGCTTCGTTCGGATAATGGCTTGGTATTTCTTCCAAGGTATATTAATTCTTTTATGTCGCTTAAGGTGGAGCAATATGTAGATTTAGATACTCACGGTATGTTTATTTGCAGCATTACCGAGGCCAGGGTTATTTCAAATCAGGAGACAATGACCTATACCTACTATCAGAACAACGTTAAGCCCAAGCCTGAAACCGAGGGTAAAAAAGGTTTTGTATGTAAAATCTGCGGCTATGTTTATGAGGGGGATACACTTCCTGATGATTTTATATGTCCGCTTTGTAAGCACGGCGCCGCCGATTTTGAAGAAATAAAATAATTGAATTTTTATTCCAAGTGCGGAGGTGAATTAAATGAAATATGTATGTGACGTATGTGGCTGGACTTATGACGAGGCTGAGGGCGCAGAGGATTTAGGTATTGCACCCGGCACCAAGTTTGAGGACCTTCCTGATGATTTTGCTTGCCCCCTTTGTGGTGTAGGCAAGGATGATTTTAGCGCTGAAGAATAATTTTAAGCAAAAAGCAACCCCCGACAAAGGTTTTGAACCTTCATCGGGGGTTTATTCATTTATTATATTTCATATTAAAGGCTTGGTCATCCATACATAGAATCATAATTCCCTCAACAAATGATGCAATAGAGGGTATGTATGTCCAACAAAAAACAACGGAAAGCACACCTAAAAGGTTTCTTTTTAAATAGAAATTGTGTGCGCCTATAAATCCAAGCAGAATTGCCAAAAGACCTGCTACAATCTTGCTTTTTTGCGGTTGAGCTATATAGCGCATAGCCCCGTTTTGGGGATTGTTCTGATAGTGTGGTGTAGTGTTGGAAATAGGCGGTCTTTGCTGTCCGCTTGCATAGCTGTTGGCGTAGGGTGGAGAAGCAGGCCTTTGCGGCGGAGTGCCTTGTGAGGGCCTTTGTGTATATGGCGATGAACCGCCGTTTACAGGGCGCGGAGGGGATGTAGGCTGAGCGCCTGCATAAGTATTATTTGACGGCTGAGCGGTTTTTAAGGTCTGTCCCGCAAAGGAAATAACGGTTGATAAAACGGCTTGCATTGCAGGAGTAGAAACATCTACTCTATCAAGCGGAAGAATTTGCTTGTTATGAATATAAAAGGTAAATGCGTCGTTTAAAACAACATTTTCAATCTGGACTGTTACGATGCTCTTTTTAAAGGTTAAAGCGGCAAGCTCTACCTCGCTGTCAACCGCTTCGGATGCTTGTGAAGCATTAGAAAGAAGCAAAACAAAGCAGGAGCAATTTCTAATCGCGTTGGTTATAGATTGAGCATATTTACTGCCCGGAGGTATGCTATAGGGAGCCATCCAAGTATCAATCTTGTTGGCGGTAAAGGTGTTTCTTATAGCATCAGCCATGGCTTGGTTTTTGGTAGAGTAGCTTATAAAGGCATATCCCATTCCAAATGCTCCTTTCATTTTAAATTAATAAATCTATAATAGTATATCATACATTTATTTAAAAGTAAATTACAAAATAGTATTTTCCCAAAAAAATTATAGCTTTGTGCCACAATTAGTGCAAAAAGCAGCATTATCCTCTATTTTATTACCGCAGTTGGTGCAAAATTTAGCCTGAGGTTGAGCGTAAGCAGCGGGCTCGGTGTCAGCGGGAGCTGACTGTGCATCAGAAACGGGATTGGACGGCTCGGCAGGCTGAACAGGAGCTGCAACGGGTGCGGCTTCTGCCTTACAACCGCAGCTTGTGCAGAACAAGGTTCCCGACGCCAGAACAGCTCCGCAATTGGAACAAATTACAGCAGTAGGCTTAACGGGAGGAATGGCTGAGGGCGCTGGCTGAACGGGGGCGGGTGTAGGCTCAACAGGAGCTGCCGTAACCGTAGGAGGAGTGTTATTAACCTTAGTGCCGCAGTTAGTACAAAATGCGCTATCAGCTGATACTTCTGAGCCGCACTTAGTGCAAAGCGTTATGTTAGGCATAGAAGGAGCGGTAATTCCTAATTTTACACCGCAAAAGCTACAAAATGGCGAACCGTTTTGAACATCTGCTCTGCAGTTCGGACATTTTGTAACACCCTTTAGTTGCTTGATTTGTTCGGAGTATTCATCAATTTTGTCTTTTGAAGCCTTTATTGAATTAATCATACCAACAAGCACGGCTTCGCAGTCGTCGGCATGAATCTCAAAATATTTCTTTCCTATTTCCGTATAAATTGCATTAATTCGCTTTTCTTCGTCCGAAACTAACCCATTAAGCTTTAAAATTTCGGCAGCATCCTTTGCCTTTTGAACTGCACCTTGACCTGTTTGACTTATTTTTTTGCCTAAATCCTCAAAAAATGCCATAATAAAATCTCCTCAATCTATTTAATAATTTGAAATTTTATAATTATATTAATAATTTTATCATATATTAAACCAAAAATCAACGAAAGCGGAATAAAAAGGCAAAAGATAAAACAAAATGAGCAAAACGGTCGGAGAAACTTAGTATTTTTTGTGCAAAGCGTGAAAAACTAAAAAAAGTTTAAAAAAATTGAAAAAAGGTGTTGACAAAAGGGGAAGGATTTGGTATTATAATTGGGCGCCCTTGAGAGAGGGAGCGAAAAACGAACCTTGAAAATTAAACAACGATGAAAAAAAGGACCCGACAATTCAAGTTAAAAAAACTTGGTAAAACGGATAAAGAACAAAACGCTAGTTTTGTTCGTTTAAGAGCTAACAAAGCTTTAAAATAGGTTTAAGCACTTTAGGGTGTTTAGATATAATATTTTAGAGAGTTTGATCCTGGCTCAGGACGAACGCTGGCGGCGTGCCTAACACATGCAAGTCGAACGGAGTTAACTGCTGATTTGAATCTAGCTTGCTAGAGGATTTTCTTGGTTAACTTAGTGGCGGACGGGTGAGTAACGCGTGAGGAACCTGCCCTTAAGAGGGGGACAACAGTTGGAAACGACTGCTAATACCGCATAACGTATTGAGAGGACATCCTCTTAATACCAAAGGAGCAATCCGCTTAAGGATGGCCTCGCGTCTGATTAGATAGTTGGTGAGGTAACGGCTCACCAAGTCGACGATCAGTAGCCGGACTGAGAGGTTGAACGGCCACATTGGGACTGAGACACGGCCCAGACTCCTACGGGAGGCAGCAGTGGGGGATATTGCACAATGGGGGAAACCCTGATGCAGCAACGCCGCGTGAGGGAAGAAGGTTTTCGGATTGTAAACC
>JAZNZF010000026.1:0-6385 GCA_045594795.1 Acutalibacteraceae bacterium
GTTGCTGAGCACTTTATAAACTATATAAGCTCGAAGTTTAAATTTTTATAGAAAAAAGTTTGTTTATATTCTTTTATAGAGATTTTTGTATATTTTTTATAAATTTGCCAACTAAAACGATAATTTTTTTACGTTCACACAATTGACATAATTAATTTAATTGTGTATAATATGATAACAATATTAGTTTTTAATTGCGTTTGGAAACGGAATTGCTTTGAGATAATATTAATAATTGCAAAGTTTTTATAAGGAAAATGTTTAAATTTAATTTGTGCCTGAGCCTTAGAGCCTGTGCCATTTAATCGCTTATTGTGATTGTAGCGCAGGCTTTTTTTACCTCTGTATAAAAAGCACAGAAGTTAAGGTGATATCTTTTGCAAAAAATCTTAGCCCAAAAAGCACAGGACACTGACATTAAAACAAGTCGACGACGATTGCTCTGTCCGTTATGCGGCAATCATACAATACTGTGGTTATTACCTAGTACAGAAATTATAGACTTGCCGATAAAGTGCAAGTTATGTGGCAACGAAAGCATTGAAAGCGTTACGCCTATATCTGATGATTAAGTTGCGTGTCGATAAAATCAAAGATGCTTTTTAAGAATAATTAAAGTGTGGATGATACTCAACCACATATTAAATATAATACTTTATTTTGCAGTTAAGGTACATAACACCCAAATTGCAACCACATAAAAGAAAGTAGTTGATTCCAAAATGCTAAAGTTTGTTTTAGGTGTCATAGTAGGCGGCATAGTCGGTTTTGTCGTATGTGCTATTTTCGGCGTGGCAGCCAATAAAGGACACACAGAAACATTGTTGAGCAAAGATAAAGGAGAAGATAATGTCCCAAGCAAATAACCCCATTACTGCACTTTTCTTTCTTATTGGCGCTGTTGCCGTCTTTTCCCTGCCTTTTTTATTAATAGGACTGGTTTCCTTCTTCAGCGACTTTTCTCAGGAACTTCATTATATAAATATGGAAATAGGTCGCACCACTGGCTTAGAACGGCGCTATTGGAAGCGCCAAAGACGAAGATTATGGTTTTCCCTAATCCCGTTTGTAAAATATTAATTCTATTACAATCAGAGATTTTCTCTGTGAAGTAATCGAGGTAATTAAAATGTGTCTTGTCTTCTAACCTTTTTTTACCTCGCGCCGTCCATCTCTCGTAGAAGGGCGGTAACCGCTATTAAAAGCCACCCGTCGTTATGATGGGTGGCTTTTAACTTTATGCGTATTTGGATATCATTTGTTTGCGGTCGATTTTGCCGTTGAAGGTTTTTATAATTTCATCAATAACCGCAATTTGTTTTGGTTGCTTGTAGGGTTCTAAGTTCTTTGCAATCTGGTCGCGAATCGCTTTTTCGTCAAGCTCTGCGCCCTCTTTTAAAACTACAAGTAGCTTTAGCGCGGTGTTGCCGCCCCTAACTATTGGCACAAGCAAACACTCGTCTACACAATCTACTCGCATTACAACCTCCTCAACCTCTAATGGCGCTACCTTTAAGCCGCCAAGATTGATGGTATCGTTGCTTCTGCCAACCAAAATTAGCTCGCCGTTGGGTGCAAAGTAGCAAATATCACTCATAACAAGCATTCCGTTTTTAAGTGCTTTTGCGGTCTGCTCGGGCTCATTCCAATAGCCTTGCATAACCGATTTACTGCGGATAGCGCAAAGGCCCGTTTTCTCGGGTGAGGAATCGGTAATCTCGTTGCCGTCTTCATCCAAAATAACTATCTCACTATACGAGTTGGGAATACCTACGCTGCCGCTATATTTTGAGCCGCCCGATACACAGAACTCGTCTGTACATACAACACCCGCCTCTGAACAGCCAAAGCAGTTATACATATAAACGTTTGGTAAAAGCTTGCGCATTTTCTCTTTATCGGTTTCGGGATACGCGGTAGAGCTTGAGTATATAAACCTTAGCTGTCCTGCTAATGCTTCTAAATCCTTAGAAGCCACCGCCAAAAGCAAATGTATTGCTGAAGGTGGCAAATAAAGTGAGGTTACGTTGTTTTTGCGAATAGCCTCGAAATAAAGTTTAAAGTTACGGAAGCCTTCTAACAAAACAACCGCACTGCCTACCGCCATTGCGATATGCACCTTGCGAAGACCTGCTGCGTGGTTCATTGGCGTAGGTATAAGCCAAACGTTATCTTCCTTAATATTAGTAGTTTCAATACCCGCCAAGGCGATATTAATTTGGTTAGAATACGAAACCATAACACCCTTTGATTTACCTGTTGTACCTGTGGTAAAGAGTATTTCTGCAAGGCTTGAGGGGTTTGGCTCTGTGGGGACAAAGCTATCGTCTAAAGCGGTAATCTCGGTTATAATTTCCTCTAACGACCAAGCGCTCGGCATATCCTCGCGCGAGGTAAGTGTAATAACGGTATCAGCCTCTAATTCGGCAGCAATTTCACTAACCCTGTTACTTGGAGTGTTCTTCTCAACCGGAACAAAGGTTGCGCCAAGCAGCTGTATGCCGTACCAAACATATACGTAAGAGAGCAAGTGGTCAGCTTCAACAACCACTCTGTCGCCCTCTTTTATTCCTTTAGAAGAAAGAAACTTGGCGGCTTTGCGATTCATTTCTGCCAACTGCCCGTAATTGCACCTTTGGTCGCCAACTATAATAGCGGTATTTTGGGGTGCCTCACTTGCTTTTTGCTGAATTGTAAGAGCTATGGAGTTAAGCATTATTGTCCTCCTTGTTGTTCTTGCTGTTTTTGTTGCAAAATCTGTTGAATTGCCGCTTGCTTTTGTGCTTCTTCTTGTGCTTTTAGTTGTTCCTTTAAATCATCAGCAGCCTTTTCTTGTTCGAAACCTGCTACTGTTGTTTTTATGTTTTCAAACTTACCGTTCCAATAAGCGCTTGCCTGTTTGTCGTTTTTGCGGTCGGGCATATCGTATTTTTCGTCGATATACTTTGCAAGAACATCGGTGAATTTCAAAGCGCCATAGTAGTTAACGTGGCTTTCATCATAAAAATCCTGTGTGTTGTCGAGGTCTATTGTGAAATTGCCACTGCCATTTATATAGAAGTGCAGGTAATCCATACCGTTTTCTTCTAATATTTTGTAAGTGGTGTTGGCACGACCCATTTCGATTTCGTCCAAAAACTGAGGTGTATCAACGAAAAGCACATTAAGCTTTTTCTCTTTAATATAATCTATAATCTCGTAAAGCGACTCCTCTGCAAATGGGTCTAATGGTGCAAATTTATTGGCATCATAAATAACTTTAGCCTGCGGTGCCCTTCTTATATTACGCTTGGGTGATATGAAGAATCCGCCGTGCTCGTGCTCTTTAGAGCCAAGGTTGTTATATACCGAATACTTGTCCGCCCACTTGCTATGGAACTTCATAAAAGAGAAGATATAAGACGCATCGTACTTTGACTTCTCCTCAGGGATTTCCACAGGGGGAAGCGTGGGGTCGGTTTGCTGAGAAGCTAAAATCTTTGCTTCCTCTATTTCCACAAGGCTTTGCTTGTGTACGTTGTTAACAGCCTTTTTTGCTGCTTTTAAACGCTTTAGCGAAAGTATAGGCTGTGCATCTAAAAATCTTCTTGCGCGAACATCCATAAGGTCGGCTGTGTTGTCTTGGAAAAAGGCGCGGACATCTAAAAGTATTACTTTTGGTGTTTGGTTTTCCAAAGCAAAATCTATAGCATCGGTAAAAAGCCAAGAAGGCAACGCATCAAAAGAGTAGGTGTGCAAAGACATACCATAATCTTCATAGGCCTTGGCGGCTATCCAATACCTGTCCACACCGCTTGTACCAATGTAAACACCATCGATTATATTTTCGGGAAGATTGCGATAGGTATACGCGTTTTTATCGTAGTTTTTGGTATTTTCGCATTCAAATAAATCGCACATAAGTACAATCATCATAAATACTGCTACCACAAAAGCTACACATCTTAAAATCTGCTTTTTAGTCATATTTATCTCCTCGCACTTATTGCTTAAAAGCGCCCATAAATAAATGCGCTTGCATCATATTGTGGGCCGTAAACACCAAATATCAGTACCACTGCAAGCAGAGCAAATATAATACCCCAACGGAATATTAAGTTTTGCTTTGCTAATGATTCTCTGATTTTCATACCGCTCTCTTGTAAAATGCCTATTACAAGCAGTAAAACTATGGCTAAAATCAGAACAATCATATTGTCTTTATCTAAACCGTAAGTGTATATTTGCCCATCGTTGCCCGAAAGGAAGCCAAGGCTAAACGAACTAAACATAGTTTTTATCATTCTAAAGGCTTCCGAGAGGCTTGGTGCTTTAACTATTATACGCGATATACATAAAAGTACAAAGGTACGTAGCATTTGGAATAAACGCCAGCTGAATGCCTCTGTATTAATGCGAAGCCATTTTGCAAGCTTCTCGTAAAACGGTGTTAGTGCAACGGTTGAAGAAATGAGGAATGCATTATAAAGACCGTTCATAATATACTGTGACGTTACACCGTGCCAAATACCTATAAGAAAGAAAACGCAGAAAGGCGCCGCAACAGAGGGCACCATTTTTGCCGCGTGGTTACCAAATGCCTTGCGGAATTTTTTGCTGACGGCGGTTACGGGTTTGCATAGCATAATTGGGAAGAACACGAACTCGCGCATCCAAGCACCGAGTGACATATGCCATCTGCGCCAGAAATCCGCCATTGAGGTTGCAAAGAATGGGCGCTCGAAGTTAACGGGTAAATCTATTCCAAGCATTTGCGCTGCGCCGCGAGTGATATCTGTACCACCCGAGAAATCACCGTATATCTGGAAAGAATACATTAGCACGCCAAAGAATATTTGCGAGCCGTTTGTATACTCGAAGCCCTCGGCAAAAATTGTTCCTGCAACGGGCGCTACCCTATCTGCAATAACAAGCTTTTTGAAAAAGCCCCACAGAATTAGCTGTGCGCCATACTTTAAATTATTATAGTCAAGCTTGTGTGGTTGTTGTAGCTGCAATCCTACATCGTTAAAGCGGAACAATGGTCCTTGAACGATTGACGGAAAGAAGGATACAAACAAGGCAAATTTACCGATATGCTTTTCGGCTGCGTGCTTACCGCGACCGATATCGATAAGATAGCCTATACAGTTAAAGGTGTAATAAGAAAGTCCTAAAGGTACAATAATGTTTACAAGTGGCATTGAAGCATCCCACTTAAATAGCGCAAACATATCGTTTAGGTTCTCAATAACCAAATTAAGACACTTTATAGTCGCCAAAACTCCAAGGTTTACAAGCACGGTAATTACCTGTATTGTATGCACCTTTTTTTGAACAGCCTTTTTAAGCTCGCGCTTTTGTTCCTTTGTAGCTTCCTCGCCCAAAGCATCAATTTTTAACTGCTGCTTATCGCGAAGGCGTTGCATATACCTACCCGAAGCATAGGTAAACAGGGTAGTAAACAAAATATAAACTACGTGGTCTATACCGCTGCTTAAATAAAACCCGTAGCTTGCGAGCAACAGAACTGCCCACTGGAACTTTTTAGGAACTATGTAGTAAACGATAACTACAAGACCTAAAAACAATAAAAAGTTTAAAGAATTTAAAGTCATATTAACTCTCTCAATCCCATTTACTTACTAGTTTTAGAATTTATTCCTCATCTAAAAGGCTTTCTATTAAAGCATACATAGCAGCAGCGCTATTAAAGTTTTCGGGCTCTAACATATCAACTGTGATAGTTACATCGTACTCTTCACAAAGCTCTGCAACGATAGAAACGATATCGAAGCTATCAAGAATTTCATCATCAATGAGTTTTGTTTCGTTTTCGAAATCAACATCATCTCTAACAGATTTAAGAATTTCTAAAAGTTTTTCCATAATAATTCTCCTAAAAGATTTTTTAGTTAAACATTGTTAAACTACATATTTTAACTAGTACAATATAGCACATTCTTCGACTAATGTCAACAAATTACTTATTGTTAAACTGTGACAAAGAGTTATCTGAACTCCTTCAAATCTTTCGTTAAGAGTTTGTGACGGACTATTCTATGAAGAAGTGTTGGTTCACCTACCCTGCTGAATAAAGCTTTGCAGAAAGCAACCGGATTGACTGTGAAATCATTGCCTGCAGGCAAAATAAACGAAAGGCTCACAGTATCATTATCAAAACTGCAATTGAAGTCCGTAAGGTGCTCGCTAACATTTATTTCCTTCATTCCACCTTTTTTTGTTTTCTTTTCAATTGTTATATCCCCTTTGAAAACTTCATCCTTTATCTTGTTGTAAAGCTCTTTTGCACACGAAATAGATGGAATTGTAACAGTATAATAAGCCTTGGTTATTGCAAGATTTTTTTCAATAGGTTCCGCTACTTCAAGGAATTCGATACCGG
>JAZNZF010000027.1:0-4152 GCA_045594795.1 Acutalibacteraceae bacterium
TGAGCATGGTTGTCTTCCTAAGACCGCTTGGCCTCCGACTTCATACGATATTTGTCAGCAAGCTCGAAGCCCTTTATTGTAAGCTCTGCCATTTCCTGAACAGAGGACGGTGCTAAAACTATCATTCTAAAGTCGCCGTGACCGCCCGCTTTTGTTGCCTGAAAATAGTCGGACTGACTTGGTTGGATACCGCCAAGACCAGGGCCTCCGCGTTGTACGTTTACAATTAAAGATGGTAGGTCTGCACCTGCAAGGTATGATAAACCCTCTCCCTTTAGTGATATACCTGGGCTTGAAGAAGATGTCATTACCCTTTTACCTGTTGATGCAACGCCATATACCATATTTATAGCCGCAACTTCGCTTTCGGCTTGTAAGAAACAACCGCCGATTTTGGGCATTTTCTTTGCCATATATGCCGCAATTTCGGTTTGTGGTGTTATAGGATAACCGAAGTAATGCCTACAGCCTGCGATTATTGCAGCCTCGGCAATAGCTTCGTTGCCTTTCATTAAAACCTTATCTGCCATTACTTTTCACTTACCTTTCCACCTTGATTATACAATCGGGACACATGGTTGTACAAAAAGCACAGCCTATACATTCCTCTTGGTTTACAACTTCTGCAGGGTGATGTCCCTTTTTATTAATTTTATCGGGGGCAAGTCTTAGAATTTTCTTTGGGCATACGTCAATGCACAGCCCACAGCCCTTGCAGTTGTCTGTTTTAAATGTCAACTTTGCCATATTCATGTCTCCTTTTTTCTAAAATCAGTTGTGATTTGGTTTATATAATTTTACTTTGCAGTTTTAAAGCGAACAGGTTCGGTATTTTACCAACGAGTTCACCATACAACTGCTCGTTTACGGTGGTTAGCTTTAACGGTAGTCCCGTAAGCTTTGCAACCTCTAATGCCTTCTCATTGCTTGAAAGTATATTCTCGGGCGTGGTTTCTACACCTAAATTAGAATTATTTATAAGCCCCGTAAACTTTATTTTACAAGCCGCCTCTATCTCCTCCATAACCTCTAAAACCGAATTAGCATCGGGAGTTAGGGGTCTAAAGAAGTTAAGCACCATTAGCATTTCGTAATCGTTCTCGGCTAAAATAGCGGGTGTTAAGCGCCCTAAGGCGAGTGCTCCCCTATCGTCGCCGCCAACGTCGATTATAGCCTTTAGCTCTTTATCCTCGGTTAGCGCGTATATGTCCTGAGGTAGTGCCGGAATATCAACGTTACTGTTAGCATAGTCCGAACAGATAAGGCGAATGCCTAAGTCCTCAAACTCGCCGATACTGTCCTTAGTACGAAAGTAAGGGTTTACAATATCAAGGTCGGCTATAGTGGTTTTTTCATGTTGTTGCTTTAATTTATAGGCTAAGTTTACGGCAATATTGGTTTTACCGCTACCGTAATGCCCACAAAGCAAGGTTAATCTTTTAAATTCCATAGTCTTTTTATAGCTTGTTACGTTGAATTTTACCGCTTACTGTTTTTGGTAATTCGGTTTTAAATTCCACAATGCGTGGATATTTATAAGGTGCGGTTCTATCCTTAACGTAACGCTGAATTTCTTTCTTTAATTCTTCGGTACCCTCGGTGCCGGCAACCAAAACGATGCTTGCTTTAACAACCTGACCGCGTACCTCGTCAGGTGCGGCAGAGACGCCACACTCTAATACGTAAGGTAATTCCATTATAACACTTTCTATCTCGAAAGGTCCAATTCTATAGCCCGACGATTTAATAACGTCGTCTACCCTACCTACGTACCAGAAGAAGCCATCCTCATCACGCCAAGCGGTATCACCTGTGTGATAGTAGCCGTCGTGCCAAGCCTCAGCAGTTTTTTCGGGGTCATTATAATAACCAACCGCAAGTCCACAAGGTGAGCCGTTTTTAAGGTTTACAACAATTTCGCCCGTTTCACCATCGGCTACAGAGTTACCGTCGGCATCAACAATATCAACGTCGTATACAGGCACTGCCCTACCCATAGAACCTATCTTATGCGGTGCGCCTACCATATTACCGATTATCATTGTGCTTTCAGACTGACCAAAGCCCTCGATTATTTGAAGACCTGTAGCCTTTTCAAACTGACGATAAACCTCGGGGTTCAAAGCCTCGCCCGCTGTTGTCATATGCTGTACCGATGAAAAATCGTAATTAGATAGGTCTTGCTTTATCATCATTCTGAGCATTGTAGGTGGTGCACAGAATGTTGTGATTTGATACTTTTTAAACATTGGCATAATCTTTGCGGCATCGAAACGTTCGAAATCGTATACAAAGGTTGCTGCCTCGCAAAGCCATTGGCCATATAGCTTACCCCACATAGCCTTTGCCCAGCCCGTATCGGATATGGTAAAGTGCAAGCCGTCGGGGTCTACGCTATGCCAGTATTTTGCGGTGTGGAAATGTCCCAAAGGATATTTATAGTTATGTGCCGCTATTTTGGGATAACCCGATGTGCCCGAAGTGAAGTACATAAGCATTAAGTCGTCGCCACAAGCGGTGTCCTTAGTGCGTTTGAAATGAGTGCTATAAAGGGTAAACTCCTCATCAAAACTGCGCCAACCCTCGCGATTGCCGTTTACGATAAGCTTATGCTTAAGTGTTGGGCATTTTTCTGCCGCAAGGTCTACTTGATGGGCCGTATCACCATCTGCAGTACATACGATTGCAGTAACACCTGCAGAGTTAAAACGATACTCGAAATCGTGCTCTTGAAGCTGATTAGTTGCAGGAATTGCAACTGCACCAAGCTTATTGAGGCCTATCATTGCAAACCAGAACTGATAATGGCGTTTTAAAACGAGCATTACCTTGTCACCCTTTTTAATGCCAAGGGATTTAAAATAGTTTGCACATTGGTTAGAAGCGCGCTTGATATCCTTAAAGGTAAAGCGGCGCTCGGTTAAATCTTCTGAAATATGTAGTATTGCAAGCTTTTCGGGCTCGCGTTCTGCCAAAGCGTCAACCAAATCGAAAGCAAAGTTAAAGCTATCGGTATTTTTAAAGTTAATAGCAGTTGGCGTTCCGTTCTCGTTCTCTACTACATCTATGTATTTTTTATAAATGCGCTCTTTAGTATCCTTAACTGCGGCGCGTTTATCCTTAATCATTTTAGCAGGTACAAGCTCTGGAATAGGTTCGCCGGTTGGGTTAAGAACTATTGCATAGAACACACAGTCCTCACCGTTTACAGCGATCATTCCGTGGGGCTTGTCACTATCGTAATAGATGCTATCCCCTGGGCCTAAAACCTCTTTATGCTCGCCTACTTGCACCATAAGGTGACCTTCTATAACCAGGTCACACTCTTGACCTGCGTGGGTAGTAAGCTCTATATCGCGTTGCTCTGCCGAAGCGTCGTACGGGCAACGAACGTAAAGTGGCTCTGCAATACGGTTTTGGAAAGCGTATGCAAGGTTATAATATGTCATACCGTGAGCCTGAGCAATTTTTTGACCCGAGCCTGCCCTTGTTACAGTATAGGACTTTAGGGTAGGGCTGTAACCCTCGATAATATCGGTTACGTTAACGTTAAGTGCCATTGCGCACCTATATATGAATGCAAAGTTAAGGTCACTTTTACCTGCCTCGCACTCTTTATATTCTTCTATTGAAACGGCGGTTTTCTCTGCCATTTCAGCAGGGGTAAGCCCCTCTATCTCACGAAGCTCGCGGATACGGGCAGCCATTTCTTGAATTTTGTAATCAAGCCCTGTTATTTGTTCCATACAATACCTATCCTTTCGGGGACGAAAAAAGCACCCGTCCCAAAGCTTATGACTTTGAGACGAGCGCGCCTATTAGCTTTGCACCCGCGGTACCACTCAAATTGCAGTAATACTGCCTCTCTTGGAGTCTAACAACCCCTATGCCTTTACGCAGCAATCACGGGGAGGTTCTACTTACTTTTGTAAAGCTTTCTTCCGCCCGACTCTGAAGCTACATACGTAATAGACTACCTTACGGCTTGCACCAACCGCCGCTTCTCTGAAAAGGTGTGATATTACGAACTCTTCGTCATAGTCTTTATACTTGGTAGTATATCATAACTTTGTTTTTATGTCAATATATAAAATTTGGTGTAATATTAAAGTTTATTGCGCTGAATTTTACCGCTGATGGTCTTTGGTAATT
>JAZNZF010000028.1:0-54370 GCA_045594795.1 Acutalibacteraceae bacterium
GTTATCAGAGGTTATAATTGGGGAAATATCGGCAGTTGGTTCTGTTTTGATTGTAGCCCTTTCACTTAATATGTTAAAGCTTACCGATATAAAGGTTATGAATATGATACCTGCCATTTTCGTTCCGATTTTACTTTATCAGATTCCATTCTTTGCATAATAAAAAAAGCTCTGCTCGGTGTAAAAACATCAAGCAGAGCTTTTTTATTATTAGTGTAAATTATTTTGCGTAGTCGATAGCACGGTTTTCTCTGATAAGATGAACCTTTATTTGACCTGGATATTCAAGGTCGTTTTCTATCTTCTTAACAATTTCGTGTGAAAGCAATACCATTTCGTCGTCGTTTACCATTTCGGGTTTAACCATAATTCTGATTTCACGACCTGCCTGAATAGCGAACGAGCCCTCAACACCATTAAACGAGTTTGCAATTTCTTCAAGCTTCTCAAGGCGTTTTATGTAGCTTTCGATATTTTCACGGCGCGCACCTGGTCTTGCTGCCGAAATAGCATCAGCTGCTTGTACCAAACATGCGATTATCGTTTTAGCTTCAACATCACCATGATGAGCATGAATAGCGTGTACTATTGCATCGTTTTCTTTGTATTTCTTAGCCGCCTCAACACCAAGCTGAATGTGCGAGCCTTCTTGCTCGTGGTCAATAGCCTTACCAATATCGTGTAAAAGACCGGCACGTCTGGCAAGTGTTACGTTTTCGCCCATTTCGGCAGCCATAACGCCTGCAAGGTGGCAAACCTCTAACGAGTGGTTAAGCACGTTTTGACCGTAGCTTGTGCGGTAGTGTAGCTTACCGATAAGCTTAATAAGCTCTGGATGTAGGTTGTGAATTCCTGCGCTAAGAGCTGCCTGTTCACCCTCCTGCTTAATAACCTTATCAACCTCAGACTGAGCCTTAGCAACCATTTCTTCAATGCGTGCAGGGTGAATTCTGCCGTCTAAGATAAGCTTTTCTAAAGCAACCTTTGCAACCTCGCGACGAACGGGGTCAAAGCAGGAAAGCGTAATTGCCTCGGGTGTGTCGTCGATAATAAGGTCAACACCTGTTGCGGTTTCAAAGGTACGAATATTTCTACCCTCTCGGCCGATAATTCTACCCTTCATTTCATCGTTTGGCAGAGATACAACCGAAACGGTAGCCTCGGATGAATGGTCAGCAGCACAGCGCTGAATTGCGTGTGCAATAAGCTCGCGTGCAATTTTGTCAGATTCATCTTTAGTTTGTTGCTCGTAGTCCTTAATTTTAAGGGCTTTTTCGTGTGCAAGCTCGCCGTCAAGGTCTTGCAAAAGGCGTGCTTTTGCTTGCTCTACAGTGTAGCCGGAAATACGCTCTAAAAGCTCGAACTGACTTCTCTTCATCTGTTCAACTTCAATAAGTCTATCCTCAACTTCTTTAGTGCGCTGCTGAATTTTTTCTTCCTTAGCTTCAAGGTTGTCCATCTTTTTATCAAGATTTTCTTCCTTTTGCTGAAGTCTACGTTCTTGACGTTGAATTTCAGTACGTCTTTCGCGAATCTCTTTATCAGCCTCGGCGCGAATATGTTGGGCTTCTTCCTTAGCTTCAATGCGAGATTCTTTTTTTAGTGCTTCTGCTTGGTTAATTGCTTCGCTTTTCATGCGGTTTGCTTCTTTTTCAGCCGAGCCAATTTTTGCCTCAGCAGTGCGGCGCCTATGTGCTATACCGGAAACAAAGCCGATAACCAAAGCCACAACAGCAATAGCCGCAACAATAATAATTTCAATTAGTGTTGGCATTTTAAAAAATGCACCTCCATATATATAATAACCGCGTTAGAAAGGGCCGCGGGTTTGCCCTGATACATATAAACAATCGGCAAAAATGAGCCGTGAACATTATTCGCCAGATTAGAATAGCCAATATCATATTTATTTTAATACTATATATGAGATATGTCAAGTAAAATAACAGAGTTTTTCACAAAATATAGTTATATAAAATATTATTGGTTGAAAAAAGCATTAATGTGTAGTATAATACTAAAGATACAAAGGAGATGCTATTTAATGAAACGCTATAGTGAAATGTCAACAGTCGAATTAAAAAATGCGTTCGAACTATGTAAAGCAAGATACGATGAGTTCTGCCTTCGCGATGTAACCTTAAATATGGCAAGAGGTAATCCAAGTTTACTGCAAATGGATTTGAGCCGCGAGATGTTTAATATGGTTACGGCAGATGGCAGTTTTACTAACGAAACCGGTATAGATTGCCGCAACTACGGTGGGCTCGACGGTCTTCCCGAGCTTAAGCGTATTTTTGCAGATATGATGGATGTAGAGGCAAGTCAGGTTATCGTTGGCGGTAACTCGTCGCTAAATATGATGTTTGATACCATTGCTCAGTTTATGACCCACGGCTCGTACGAGGGTGCAACACCTTGGTGTATGCAAAAGGACATAAAGTTTTTATGCTTAGTACCGGGCTACGATAGACACTTTAAAATATGCGAGCATTTTGGAATTAAAATGATTAATATTCCGCTTTGTAGTGACGGACCCGATATGGACGAGGTTCGTAAATATATTGCAGACCCAACCGTTAAGGGCATGTGGTGTGTGCCTAAATACTCAAATCCTACGGGTATTGTTTACAGCAACGAAATCATTGACCAAATCGCAAGTTTAAAGCCTGCGGCAGACGATTTCCGTATAATGTGGGATAACGCTTATTGTGTGCATCATCTTACCGAAAAAGAGCACGTTATACCAAATTTAATAGACGAGTGCGCAAAGTACGGCAACGAGGATATGGTAATTAAATTTGCTTCTACCTCTAAAATAACCTTCCCCGGTGCTGGTGTTGCGGCTGTTGCTGCAAGCGCAAAGAACGTTGCTTTCCTTAAAAAGCGTATGAGCTTTCAGACCATTGGCCCCGATAAGCTTAATCAGCTTCGCCACGCACGTATGTTTAAAAGTATCGAGGATATTCGCTCGCATATGCGTAAGCATGCAGAAATCGTTGCTCCTAAGTTTAAAGCCGTATTAGCAAGGCTTCAAAAAGAGCTTCAAGGTCTTGGTGTTGCTGAATGGACCAAACCCGAGGGCGGATATTTCATAAGCCTTTCGGTTGCCGAGGGTTGTGCAAAAAGGGTAGTAGAGCTTTGCTCTAAAGCAGGCGTTGTTCTAACCCCTGCAGGCGCTACATATCCATACGGAATTGACCCAAAAGATAGCAACATACGTATAGCGCCTACCTATCCCTCTTTAGCCGAGCTTGATGATGCAAGCGAATTGTTATGTATTGCTGTTAAATACGCAGTGCTCGAAAAAATGTTAGGATAAGGACAAAAAACTATTTTTTTAGTTGACTTTTTATTAAAAAAATAGTATACTATTTTAGTAATTTTATGCATATATTATAGGCTTTAATATTTGCATACAGTAATAGGAGGCAAAAGCCAATGAAAAGAAAAGGCAAAGTAAAGTTTTTCGTTGTTTTGGCGGTGTTGCTTGCGTTTATCTACGCTGCATTCTTCGGCATTTCAATCGATAACTATTACGGTGATACCAATACCTTCCACTTCGGTATCAAGGCCGCTAAAGATATCCGTTGGGGTATCGATATTAGCGGTGGTGTTGAGGCTGTATTTTCACCGGACATTAAGGATGAAAAAATAACCAATGAAAATATGGACGCAGCAAAAGAGATTATCGAAACACGTCTTGTAAACCACAACATAACCGACTACGAGGTTTATGTGGATTACGATAAGCATCAGGTTGTTGTTCGTTTCCCACAAGCAACAGGCGATGAAGAGTTTGATGCTCAAGAGGTTGTAAACGAGCTTGGTGAAACAGCACAGCTTAAGTTCTGTAAAAACGACGATACATCGGCTGTAATCCTTACAGGTGACGACGTTGCTAACGCACAGCCCGGTTATATCGACGGTACAGGCTACGTTGTAAGCTTAACCTTAAAATCTTCGGGTGTTTCCAAGTTCTCTGCCGCTACTAAAGAATTGGCAGGCAATGGTTCCATCTCAATTTGGATGGACGACACAATGGTTTCCAACCCAACTGTTAAAGAACATATTACATCGAAGACTTGCCAAATTGAAGGTATGGCAGATAGTGAAGAAGCTACCGACCTTGCTAATAAAATAAACGCAGGTGCATTGCCCTTCGCACTTACTACCGACAATGATATGCTACAAATCATATCACCAACTTTGGGTAATGAAGCATTACGTGTTATGGTAATTGCAGCCCTTATTGCTTTTGTAATTATCTGTATTATTATGATTTCTCGCTATCGTCTTTGCGGCGTTGTAGCAGCCCTTACCCTCGCAGGTCAGGCTGCAGGTATGATAGCTTGCGTATCGGGATTCTTTGATGGTATTGAGTCCTTTACCCTTACCGTTCCAGGTATTGCTGGTATGATTCTTTCTATTGGTATGGGTGTTGACGCTAACGTTATTAGCTTCGAGCGTATTCGCGACGAGTTTAAAAACGGAAGAACTATCGACGGCGCACTCAACAAGGGCTTTAGCACAGCGTTAAGCTCAATTATCGACGGTAACGTTACAAACGTTTTAGTTGCTATCGTTCTTATGGGCGCATTTGGTACTACCGAGGGCTTCTTCTATAAGATATTCTCAATTATACTCCGTTTGTTCCCAACCTCAATTACAGGTTCTATTTACTCCTTCGGTTACACACTTTTAGTTGGTGTTATAGTAAACTTTGTAATGGGCGTTTTCGCAACACGAGTTCTAACTTTAGGTATTTCACAATTCAAGGTACTGCGTAAACCTTGGTTATACGGAGGTGCTAAGAATGAAAAAGTTTAAAGAGTTTAATTTCGACTTTGTCGGTAATATTAAAAAGTACTTAATAATATCTTTAGCAATTATTCTTGCAGGTGTTATTGCTTTTGCAGTAATGGGCGTAGAGCTTGATATTAACTTTAAAGGTGGTAGCCGTTTTACCTATACCTACGAAGGTAGCTTAGACCTTGAAAAAGTTGAAAAGCTTGCCAATAAAACCTTAGGCAAGAAAACAGCAGTAACAGGTTCTGACAGTGCAATAGATGCAGGTTCGTCTAAAATTATAATCTCGGTTGCAGATATCGTTAACGCCGATGACGTTAAGGTAGAAAAAACCGATAAGGACGATAAAGATAGGGCAAGTGGCGCACACGAGCTTTTAGAGAAGGCTTTACAAAAAGAGTTCTCTAAAAACAAAATTGCCTTTGCAGAATCCAACGTTGTTGAGGCTTCAATAGCACGCGGCTTCTACACGAAAAGTTTGGTTGCAATTTTGCTTTCTGCATTTCTTGTTATAATCTACGTTGGTATACGTTTCCGCAAAATAGGTGGTTTCTCTGCAGCGTTGTTCGCTTGGGTTGCACTTATACACGATATTATAATTGCCTTTATGGTTTGTGTGGTTTTCCGCTTACCAATAGATGCTAACTTTATTGCGGTTGTGCTTACAATTCTTGGCTATTCACTTAACGATACAATTATTATTTATGACCGTATCCGTGAAAACCGTAACAGAAACCGTGTAGGTAGCTTGGCAGAGGTTGTAAACCTTAGTATTAACCAAACACTCAGCCGTTCGCTTATTACTTCAATAACAACATTTATTGCGGTAGTAGTTGTTGCATTAGTTGCCGAGTTCTTTGGTCTTACAACACTCCGTAGCTTTGCAATACCTATGGCTATTGGTATGGTTTCGGGTAGCTACTCGTCTATTTGCCTGTCAGGTCCACTGTGGGTTAAATGGAACGAGTTCCGTCGTAACCTAAAACTAAAAAAAGAAGCAAACTATGCTAAAAAATAATTAAACTAAAATAAAAATCTGCTATCAAGCATTTAAGGCTTGGTAGCAGATTTTTTTATTAAATATTATTTATTCAGTTAAGGCTTCCTCTTCAATGTTTTTGCACTTATAAATCGGAATCAGTTTAAAGTTTAATCTAAAATGCTTTTCGCAAAGTGTGTATTTATTTTGTATTTCGGGACCACACGAATTAGAGCCAAGACCCGTTACGGCATAGTCAATGCAAAGTACGTTCTCATATGATTCGGGCAACTCGAAATCGTGCTTTGCTTTTTGTAAGTCCTCACGACTGTAGGGTAGTGCAGAGAAGCAAAAACCCGAAAGGTTGCGAGCAATAAGTCCCGAGCCGTAATCGTTATAAAGCGCACACCAAAGCGTGTCTTGATGGTTTCCACATTCCTGCGGCTTTGTGAAATGCACGTATTGTTGCTTAGGTGTTGATTTGTAGTGTCCGAACGATGAAGCTGCTTTCATATCAATATAGCTTTGCTCTGGCCCAAGGCCTAAATATTCAACATTATTAAATTCCTTGTTGCAGAAAAGCCTGAAACCAAACCGCATCAGATACTCAATATGCTCATCAACGTTTGCGCTACAGTCTATCGTTATGCCGCCGCATCCGTCAATTATATAGGTGCATTTTCCACGAAGCACGGGTACGTTTGCAGGCGCACATAGAATATAATCAACTACTATCTTGGCATCTTCATTATTTTCGTATGAAATGTTCATAGGACAAAGCACAAGGTCGTTCATACCTGTGTTATCAATAATACTTTGCTTTATGTGCATATCATTATCGGTAGGCGCTCTGCCACAATCAAGCAATAAAGGCTTTGCGAGTAGCTCTTTGCCACCAAAATAAAGCGAGGTGAAAGCACCAAGCTTTTTAGAAAATACGTAATTAAAGCCTCTACCGTTAATGTGAATCTCGGTTTTTTCGTTAAACAACTCAACCTTGCCATAGCCGTGACGTGAATTTAATTTGAGTTCGTTTTTAATAAGGAACTGTTTTGAGTAAAGCTCGGTGCCATAGGGAATGCTTTCACTATAGCTTTCGTAGGTAAAGTAAATACGCACATAGCTAAGCCCAAGCGGTTGCTGTTTGTAGTTTATTTGTATATCCTCGGTGCCTTGGGGCTTTAATGCAGGTAGCTCAAAATCACCCTTTTCGGTAACGTTTCCGTTTTCGGAAATTTCATAGTGACCGCGTAGCCTTGAAAGGAATATAAAATCGTATAGGTTGGTAACAGAGAACAGACCGGATTCGGCGTGAATCTCTTCAAGCTTTACGGGTGAAATTATCTGTTTGTATTCTAAAAGTCCGGGCGTTGCTTCTCCGTTCGGGTGCAGAAGACCATCAACACAGAAGTTACCATCGTGATACTTTTCACCATAGTCACCGCCGTATAAATAGCGTTCTTTACCGTTTTCATCCTTACCATCATAAAGACCGTGGCTAAACCATTCCCAAACACAACCGCCGGCAAGCTTCTCACTACTGTATACTATATCCCAATAATCTTTAAGGTCACCGGGGCCGTTGCCCATTGCGTGAGAATATTCGCACATAAACAAAGGCTTTTCTTCAGATACAATGTAGTTTTGTAGGAAATTAAGGCTTGGATACATACGGCTGTTAATATCTGGTTCGGGCGCGAAGCACCACTCGTCAGGAACTTTTACCGAATCATTAACACTTGTAAGACGCGCACCCTCGTAATGTGTAAGTCTGCTTGGGTCGCGGTCTTTACACCAGCAAAGCATTTCGCGTATGTTATCACCGTATTTTGATTCGTTGCCCATAGACCAAGCAAAAATTGAGGGGTGATTTTTATCGCGCTCTACCATACGCATAATTCGGTCAATAAACGCCGCCTTCCACTCAGGGTTATTGGAAAGATTGTACTTTTCTTCGGTGTATAGTATAGAGTGGCATTCAAGGTCGGCCTCGTCGATAACGTACATACCTATTCTATCGCAAAGCTCATAAAAACGTGGGTCGTTAGGATAGTGGCTTGTACGAACGGTGTTTATGTTATGCTGCTTCATAAAATATAGGTCGTGGGTCATATCGTCTATAGAACAGACGTAACCGTTTTTTTGGTTAAAATCGTGTCGGTTTACACCCTTAAATTTTATTGCTTTGCCGTTAAAGGTTATAGCACCGTTTTGAATTTCAACCTTGCGCAAGCCTATTTTAACAGGAATATACTCGTTACAGCTTTCAACAAGTGCGGTGTAAAGTTCGGGCGTTTCGGCAGACCATAAAATAGGTTCGTCTATTTCAAAAATAGCGGTGCCGTTGTCCATTGGAATTGCTGTGCCAAGCTTTTCACCCTCAGGGTCAAAAAGGGTTACATAGGTATCAAGCCCATTACAGCCTTTAATATTAATTTTGATTTCTGCATTAAGAAAATCGGGCGTAAGGGTAGAACTAACCTCTACATCCTGTAAGTGCCCCTCGGGTCGAGAAAGCAAATATACATCGCGAAATATACCCGACATACGCCATTTATCCTGACACTCTAAATAGGTGCCATCGCACCATTTAAGAACAACAACCGTTATTCTGTTCGTTCCCTCAAAAAGAAGGTCGGTTATATCAAATTCAGAGGTACAGTGGGATACCTGACTGTAGCCTGCAAACTCTCCGTTTACGTAAAGGTAAAAGCAGGAGTCCACGCCCTCAAAAACAAGGTACTGCCTTGTGTCAGAATACTGAGCGGTGTTTTGAAACTCTTTAACATAAATTCCCGCAGGGTTGTTAGCGGGTACCTTTGGATACATTAAGGGTATGGGGTTGCGTGTATTTAGATATTGCGGCTTGTCGTAGCCACAAAGCTGCCAGTTCGAAGGCACTGAAATTGAATCAAAAAGGCTTATATCAGCATCGTGATATAAAAGCATTTCGGGTATATCGTCAAAGCTGTCAAAATATTTAAAATGCCAATCATCGCCCGATAACAAATTAAATCTTTTTGAACCCTCTCGTGCGCCAAGCAAGGCTGCTCTCGCATCGTGAAAGGGTATATAATAAGCGCGGTTAGGCATACAGCCGATGTGTAGCTTGTTTTGGTTTTCGTGGAGTCTTTCAAAATTCATCCTTATAGCCCCCAAAGGTAATCTACACAGTCGGCGGTTTTGCCGTTTTTAATATAATATCTTGGAACTCGTTTTGAAATCCCACAAACTATTTCGTAATTAATTGTGTTTCCGAGCTTAGCAATTTCATCGGCAGTGATTTCTTCACCCATACTTTTGCCTATAAGCACTACCTCGCTGCCGATAGCTACATCATCTACGTCGGTAATATCAACAACCATTTGGTCCATACAAACTCTACCAAGAATACGGCAACGTTTACCGTTTATTAAAACCTCGCCGCAGCCCGATAAAAATCTTGGGTATCCGTCTGCATAACCGACAGTAACGGTGGCAGCAGTAAGGTCTTTTTCGGCTTTAAATGTAAGCCCGTAGCTAACACCTTGATTTGCCGCTATTTTATAAATAGAGGAAACGGTAGCCTTAAAACTCATAACAGGGGATAACTCTATAGGTAAGCACAAGCTGCTGTCGGGCTTAAGGCCGTAAAGGATAATACCTGTTCTCACAGCGTTTAGGTGCATATCGGTTTGAAGTAGCGTGCCTGCAGAATTACAGCAATGGCAAACTTTTGGAGTAAAGCCTTTGTTCTCAAGCTCGGTTTTTACTTTCAAAAAGCGGTTATATTGGGTGTGCGTGAAATGCGAGTCGGGGTCACCGTCGCGGTCTGCCGCGGCAAAGTGGGTGAACAGTCCCTCAAAATTAAGATACGGTAGGTTAAGCGCCTCGACAATTTCGTTAATAGATAGGTTTTCGCAACAGTTAAAGCCAAGCCTGTTCATACCTGTATTAAGCTTTACGTGAATGTTTATGCTTTTTTTGCAGGTTTGTAGCTTAGAAGAGATAGCCTTTGCATAATCAAGCGAATACACAGACTGTGCAAAGTCGTAAGTTGATAGCAGTTCAATTTCATCGGGGTCGGTATAGCCTAAAATAAGTATATCACCCTCAATTCCGTTTTTGCGCAGCTCCATAGCTTCACGTACGCAGGAAACCGCAAAGCTCTTAACTCCAAGCTTGTTTAGGCATTGGCCAAGTTTTATGGCGCCGTGTCCGTAAGCATCGGCTTTAATAACCGCAATAACTTGGCATTCGCCCACAAAAGACTTTATTTTGTTCAGGTTGCTTTTAAAGGCGTCTAAATCGATTTCAGCCCAAGCGTGTTTTTTATAGTCAACCATTAAGATTCACCGCCAAAATAAATATATAGCCGACCATAGCTTTAAAGGAAACAATGGTCGGCAACAAAGCAAAAATTAATTTATGCCTCTTCTTTAGAAACAGGGGGAACCTGTTGCTTTAAGGCCGCACGGGTACGACGAACCTCGGTAAGAGTAGCAGTAAGGCTTTCATCGGAACGGCGCATAATATCGTCAACAAAATCTTGTGCCGCTTTGCGCATTTCCTTGCTTCTTGCCTGTGCAGTAGAAATAATTTCGCTTGCCTTCTGCTGAGCCATACGAGTAATTTCTTCTTGTGCGCATAAAGACTCTGCACGGGTTTCAGCGTTGTGGATAATTTTATCAGCCTCGCGCTTAGCGTCGGTGATAATCTGTGCTCTGTCAGCAACAATGCCGCGAGCCTGTTTGATTTCGGTTGGCATATTAAGGCGAATTTCATCAACTATAATGTGAATAGCCTCAATATCAATCACGGTTTTTTTGCCGGGTATTTTAATACCCTTGTCAAGAGCCTCGTCTAATTGGTCAAGTAATTCTTCAATGTTCATAATTTTTATTCGTCCTTTCCAAGTAATCGGTTTTTTATTTTTTCGTGAATTTCGCTTGGTACAAAATCGGAAATATCTCCGTTCATTGCACCTATTTGCTTAACCATACTCGAGCTAAGATACATATTTTCCGCCGCGGTGGTTAAGAACACCGTTTCGGTTTTAGGGTTAAGCTTTTTATTTGTAAGCGCCATTTGAAACTCGTATTCGAAGTCGGACATAGCGCGAAGTCCCTTAATAATAGCACCTGCTTCTTTTTGCTTGCAGTAGTCGGCAAGCAAGCCATCGTAATAATCTACCTCAACGTTTTCTACATCCTTGGTGGTAAGCTTAATCATCTCCATACGCTCTTGTGGGTTAAAAAGCGGATGCTTTGCGTGGTTAGACATAACTACAACTATTACCTTAGAAAACATTGATGCGGCACGGCGAATAATATCAAGATGCCCAACGGTTATAGGGTCAAAACTACCTGGGCAAACCGCAATAGTATTTTTCATTAATCTGCCTCTTTTCTAAAAACAGTTACCGCAATTTTGCCATACTTGTAATCGCGGCGGGTATACTGCGGAATATCCGTAATTAAAGCGTTAATTGGATGCTCGCAAACGATTATGCCATCGCGTTGCATATAAGGTGTAACGGCCGAAACGGCATCATCAAAAAGATTTGCGGCATACGGTGGGTCAATAAAAGCAACATCGAAAGTGAGATTGCAATTTTTAAGATAAGTGCTAAAATCAGCACAGCTTACCGAGGCGTTAGAAGAAAAACCACACGCGCTTAAGTTTTTATTTATAACCGCCACAGCGGTTTTTGAAAGGTCTACAAAGTGTGCGTGTGTGGCACCTCGGCTAAGAGCTTCTATGCCAAGCTGTCCCGAGCCTGCAAATAGGTCGAGCACAATAGCATTTGGTAGGTCAAAATGAATTGCGCTAAATAGCGCCTCTTTAACCCTGTCGGTAGTGGGGCGTACGGTATCACCACCAGGTAGAGTTTCTAACTGCTTACCCTTGGCGAAACCCGAAATAACACGCATAAGTTAAACCCCCACAAAAATCCAAACTATTACTTATATATAATAACACATATATTCTAAAATTTCTACTGTATTTTCTATATATTATAAAAAATTTTTAAAAGCTATTGCAAAAAACTTATTGCGAAAAGCGGTAATAAGGGCTATAATATTAATGATTACTACTCTGTAAAGGAAGTTTTTGGCTTATATGTTTGGTTTTACTAAAAAGCAAGTTTACCAATATCTTATAGTTGGCTTGGGTAACCCGGGCTCAAAATATGCTGATACCAGGCATAATGTCGGCTTTATGGTTATTGATATTTTATCGGCAGAATACTCTTGTGGAAAGCCAAAATTAAAACACAAATCCGAATTGTACGAATGTACTGTAAACGGTCAAAAATGTTTGCTATGTAAACCCCAAACCTTTATGAACAACTCGGGCGAGGCGGTTGGCGAAATTGCGCGATTTTACAAGCTACAGCCACAAAACATAATCGTCTTGTCAGATGATGTTTCATTAGACGTTGGCGGATTGCGTATACGCCGTAAAGGTAGCCATGGCGGACACAATGGTTTAAAAAGCATTATAAATCACTTAAGTAGTGAGGATATACCGCGCGTTAAAATCGGCGTAGGTAAAAAGCCACACCCCGATTACGACCTTGCAGATTTTGTTTTAGGCCGCTTTTCAAAGGCAGATTTACCTACAATGCAGCAGTCTATAAAGGACGCGGCAGCGGCGGTAGAATGTATAATTAAAGACGGTGTCGATATAGCAATGAACAGGTATAACAGGTAGACCCCGAAAGGACTGGTTATGGAATTTCTTTGCAAAACCTTTTCTACCACACCCGAAT
This sequence comes from Acutalibacteraceae bacterium, assembly GCA_045594795.1. Classification (GTDB taxonomy): domain Bacteria; phylum Bacillota; class Clostridia; order Oscillospirales; family Acutalibacteraceae; genus UMGS1532. The sequence goes on from JAZNZF010000028.1 coordinate 12,543, forward strand.
ATAAGCGTTTAATTGCGGCGATAAAAGGGAAAGAGCTGCCCGCGGCGGTAAACGGCGTTGCCCATATACACAAAGCACTATTGCTTGCGGCATACAGTTTACAGAAGGGCAAAAAATCATTGCTTATTACCGCAGACGAGGGCGAGTGTGCTCGTATGGCAGAGGACCTGACAGCACTTGGCGTACGTGCAGTGCTTTTTCCTGCAAGGGATTTTACCCTGCGCGATGTTAGTGTGTACTCAAAAGAGTACGAGCATAAGAGAATTGAAGCGCTAAAAAGAATAATTGATAATGATTTCGACGTAGTGCTTTGTTCAAGCGATGCGGCGGTGCAGTACACCCTACCAAAAGAAACCTTAATAAGCAGTAGCTTTTCGGTTTCGGTAGGTGGGAGCAGCCCAATTAAAGAGCTTATAACTAAATTAATAAACTGTGGCTATACAAGAAGCGACGTTGTTGAAGGTATAGGTCAGTTCTCGGTACGCGGAGGCATAGTTGATGTGTTTCCGCCGAATTGTTATGCCCCGATTCGTATAGACCTGTGGGGCGATGAGGTAGATAAACTATCGTATATCGATGTTAAAACCCAGCGAAGTGTTGAGGATATAAGTGAGGTACAGCTATATCCTGCAGCAGAGGTTTTTTGTAGTGATAAGGAAGCGCTTATAGGAAGCTTGGAATCCCTGAAGACCGATACAAAGCGTATAAGTGATAATGCTAAAACCCGTTTACAAAACGATATTGACGCTCTCAAAAATGATGTGTTTTTACCGTTGGATAGGTATTTGCCACAGGTATTAGGAGAGCTACAAACGGTGCTTGATTATTTAGGCGACACAACCCTTTTTGTAAGTGAAAGTCTAAAGGTAAGCGAGCGTATGCGCGCATATTATTGGCAGCATAACGAGGATTTAAAACAGCTTTTAGAAGAGGGGATTTTGCTATCTCACAACTGCAAGCTCTGTTTAGAGCAACCCGATTTTATGGCTTATTTAGAAAATCGCGGCGCAGTTTATTTAGAGAACTTTGCAAGGAACAGCTACGAAACAAAAATAAGGTCACAACTTAGCTTTAATATGCAACAGTCAAGCTTTTGGAGTGGTTCTATAGAAAGCCTTGCAGACGATATTTTGTCGGCGCCAAAAACGGTTAATTTTTTAATACTTGCTGGTACCGACCGTGCAGCCAACGTTCTGTGTCAGGACCTCTGCTCGCGCGGTATTTCGGCGGTCTGCTCGAACGATATATCCGAATTAAAGGGTGTAACTGTTACAAGCGGTGGGCTTTCGGCAGGCTTTTATATTCCCTCAATTAACCTTACGGTAATAACCGGTGGTAAGAACTCTAAAAAGAAAAAGAGTGCCATAAAGCGTAATAAAGACGCCACACCTTACGGCTCTTTGGATGAGCTGCAAAAGGGCGATTACGTTGTGCACGTAGCACATGGTATAGGTATTTTCGATGGCATTAACTCTATGTCGGTTGCGGGGGTTAAAAAGGATTATATTAAAATTCTGTATGCAGGGCAGTCGGTATTGTACGTGCCCGTAACCCAGCTTGACCTTGTTTCTAAATATATAGGACCTAAAGAGGATAGCGGAGTTAAACTTCATAAGCTTGGCGGTAGTGAGTGGACAAAAACTCGTACCCGTGTAAAGCACGCGGTTAAGAATATGGCAAAGCAGTTAACCTTACTTTACGCAAAACGTATGCAAGAGAGGGGCTTCAGCTTTAGTGAAGACGGCGACCTGCAGTCAGACTTTGAATGTAGGTTCGAGTACGAGGAAACTGAGGACCAACTGCGTTGCACTAATGAAATAAAAAACGATATGCAACGCGCCGTTCCAATGGATAGATTGCTTTGCGGTGACGTTGGCTTTGGCAAAACCGAGGTTGCTTTGCGCGCCGCTTTTAAATGTGTGGCAGATGGCAAGCAATGTGCAATACTTGTACCCACAACAATACTTGCGTGGCAACATTACAATACTACTGTAAATAGGCTTGGAAATCTACCTGTTAATGTAGAAATGTTATCGCGATTCCGCACAAAAAAACAACAAACCGATATACTGCGCCGTACAAAAAGTGGCGAGCTTGATATAATAATCGGCACCCATCGTATAATCTCTAAGGACGTTCAGTTTCACGATTTAGGGTTAGTAATCGTAGACGAGGAGCAACGCTTTGGTGTAGAGCAAAAGGAAAAACTAAAGGAGTTATTCCCAAAAGTAGATGTGTTAACCTTAAGCGCAACACCTATTCCGCGCACCTTGAATATGGCTATGACAGGGCTTCGCGATATGTCGGTAATAGAGGAAGCACCGGGCGACCGCCACCCCGTTCAGACCTACGTTTTAGAACAGGATGATGGTGTATTAGGTGAGGCTATAGGTCGTGAGTTGCGTCGCGGCGGTCAGGTTTATTATCTTCATAACAGGGTAGAAAGCATAGAGTCAGCAGCCTTGCGACTGAAGATGCGTTTTCCCGATGCCATAGTTGAAACCGCCCACGGTAAAATGGATGAGGCAACCTTGTCACGCGTTTGGCAACGCCTTTTGGAGCACGAAATAGATATACTTGTTTGTACCACAATAATAGAAACAGGCGTTGACGTACCAAATGCGAACACCCTTATTATCGAGGATGCCGACCGTATGGGACTTTCACAGCTGCATCAGCTACGCGGTAGGGTAGGCAGGTCGGCGCGCAGAGCCTATGCTTATCTCTGCTTTAGGCGAGGCAAGGCATTAAGTGATATTGCAACTAAAAGATTAACCGCCATCCGCGAATTCACAGAGTTTGGCAGCGGTTTTAAAATTGCAATGCGCGACCTTGAAATTCGCGGCGCGGGTAGTATTCTCGGTGGCGAACAGCATGGGCATATGGAGGCGGTAGGCTACGATATGTACCTAAAGCTTTTAAGTGAGGCGGTCGACGAGGAAAAGGGCATAGCGCCTAAGCCGTCTACCGACGAGTGCTTAATCGACCTTGCTGTTCCTGCTCACATACCCGAAAAATATATCTCCTCTACACCGCAAAGGTTAGGGATTTACAGAAGAATTGCAAGTATAAAAACCGAGGAAGACAAAATCGACGTTATAGACGAGCTTGTAGACCGCTTTGGCGAGCCACCAAAATCGGTAATAACCCTTTGTGATATATCGCTTTTACGCACACGTGCCGCAGCGCTTGGGATAAAAGAGGTTTCGGTAAGAGAGGGAAGTATGCTTGTATTTATAAGCTCGATAGCATCTGAACCTGTGGCAAAGGCGTGCTCTCTACTTGTTTCGCGTGCAATGCTAAATGCCGGTAGCAAGCCATATATTGCAGTGCGAATGGATAAAACTAAAAGTCTTACAGAAAATCTTCACGAGATTTTAAGTGTTATGGAAAATTAATAAAAAAATATGTAGACTTTTTGGGGCGGATGGTGTATAATTTATCTATATTTATGTAAAGAATTTAAGGAGGCTCCTTTAAAATGAAACTTTTTAAAAGCATTTTGGCATTAGCTTTATCGGTAGCAACTGTGCTTACCCTTTCTGCTTGCCACCCTAAAGACGAGGTTGCTGTTACTGTAACCGACGAGAAATCGGGTGTATCCACAACCCTTACCACTGCACAGTATATATATGCATATACCAATGCAATTCTCGAGGCTAATAGCAATATCGACGAAAATAAAGACGACGATAAAGAGATAACCGATTACTCAAAACACAAGGTTGTTGAAACAAACGAAGACGGTAAAGAAACAAAAACCGATTACGAAAAGTGGGTTAATAACCGTGCAGAAGAGCTTATGCGCAATTATGCTGCTGCTACCATAAAGCAAAAGGCATTAAAAATTAAAATTGATGATGCTACCTTGAACAATATCGATAGCTATTCGGCAATGTACTGGCAGTATTATTACCAGCCTGTGTTCGAAAAGAACGGCGTTGGTCAAGAAACATATAAAAAGATGTTTACTGCAAGCTATTATGAGAACGAGTATTTCTTATCTATTTACGATACCGAGGGTACAGACCCTGTAGATGAGAAAACCGTATCAAAAACCTTTTATGATAGCTACTGCTTGGCCGATGCTATAACAATTTCTGTAGCAGAAGAGTCAACCGACGACAAAGAAGAAACTGCCGAAAATGATTTACCAACCTTAAGCGAGGCTAAAAAGCTTTTAAAAGGTTATAAAACAAGAATCGAAAAAGGCGAAACCTTTGCAAACATATTTAAAGAATATAACAAGAAAAACAATAGCGGTGAAGATGCATCTTCTTCAACAACCGATTCGGCAACTGTATACGGTTCTGAGGAAACCAATAGCGCTTCCGAATACTTCACTGACATATACAAACTTAAAACCGGTGCTGTAAAAATACTAACTAATGAGGACGAAAGTGAGATTATCCTCGTTCAGAAAAAGGATATTTCAAAGGAAGCTGATAACTATTACAAGTCTTATCGCGAGAACGTACTGCATCAGCTAAAGGACGACGAGTTTAACAAGAACTTCCAAAAGTTTGCTAAATCTCTTAAATTTGAAAAGAATAATTCTGCTACAAAACGTGTAAAGATTAGCAAAATCGATGTTTCTAACGATGCAGCATAAACCACTGCACAATAACAAGTAAAAATAGAACCTCTGTTTACCATTTGATAAACAGAGGTTCTTTATGTTTTAGTTCTTTTCCAACACCTTTGTTATTTCGCCGAAGTATAGCTTATGGAAATCATTATTGTACCATTTTTCGCAGTCGGCAGGGTTTTTAAACTGTTCTTGAGTTAGCTCGGTTGTGTAAAGCTTTTTGCAAATAATAACCAAGCGAGCCTCTTTAAAATACATAGTTCCGTTTTCGTATATGGGCGTAAGTCCGGTTGCAGCAATTTTATCTATATCTCTGCCCGATTTACTACCGCAAATTCTGTGCACCTCGCGGTTTTCACCCATAAAACATAAAGCAAAGGTATCTCTATTTTCTATAATGCTGTAGGTGTGGCGGGTCGGTCTGATAGCTGCAATAGCGCAATCCTTACCCCACATTTCACCAATAAAACCCCAACTTGCAGTCATCATATTGTGCTGTTCTTTATCGCCAACCGATATAAGCATCCACTCGTCGCGAATCATTTTAATCGCGTTTGCCCCTATGCTGTCTGCTGTAATTTCTTTAAAGCTCATTAATATCAACTCCTATAATGATTATATTAAATACTTTGTAAAAAATCAACCAAAGCAAACGGACTTTTCAAGATTTATCTTAAAAAGTCCGTTAGTTTTAATATAGCTTAATATCTTTAATGTTGATTTGTTTGCCGTCGCGCACACGCTTAATAACAAGTCTAATACCATTAGAGCTAACAAAATTAAGCGGACAAATTGCCTTATGCCCAATGTTGTAGCCGCGATATACAACCTTTGGCACACCGTATTCTGCAGGGAAAACCTCAATATCATAATCGGTTACTGCGGTGCCTTCGGTTAAATCCTCTTCAATTACAAGGTATTTAAGCACGGTATCGTCGAATCTGGCAATAAAGGTATCGCCTTCGCGTTTAAAGTCATCAAAAACCTTTATTGGATTTGAAAACTCTTTGTGTATCTTTTCACCAAGCTCTAAAATTCGGTCAACGTCATCTTTTAAAAGCAGACCGTTTCTGTCGGGTCCAATGTTTAATAGCAAATTAGCGCCATGACCAACAGTATTCAGATAGAAACCGAAAAGTGCATCTAAAGATTTTAAGGTGTCCTTGTCAGCATCGCTGTAAAACCATTGCTTACGCATACGGCAGTCGCACTCGGCGGGTAAAAATATCAGCTCGTCTAAAGTGTCCTTCTTTTCGGTTTGTACCGAGAAGGCTAGACTGTCAACCTCGGGACAGTCGTTAAGTCCTGCAAGGCCGGTTTCGTTGCCAACCCAACGTGTATCGGGGTCCCACATATTGAATATGAGTATCTCGGGCTGCATACGTCGGATTTCGCAGATAATTCTTTTAGTATCATACTTATGATTCTCGCTACCGCAACCGTCAAACCAAAGATAGTCGATTTTACCATATCCTACTAAAAGCTCGCTTATTTGGTTAATAAAGAAATCATCGTACTCTTTGCCCTCAATTTTCTTTGAGCCAAACTGAGCAGGAGAATAGTATATACCCACTTTTATATCGTACTTGTTACAAGCCTCGCAAAACTCTTTAACAACATCACCTTTACCGTCTTTCCAAGGCGAATTAGCAACCGAGTATTCGGTGTATTTAGATGGCCATAGCGCAAAACCGTCGTGATGCTTGCAAACAAGAACGGCGTACTTTGCACCCGCCTTTTTTATGGTGCTAATCCATTGTTCGCAGTCTAAATCTTTTGGATTGAACATACTTGCGGGCATAGGTACTTCTTGCCAATCCTTAGCGCCCTCGCAAAACGTACGAATGCCAAAATGAAAGAAAATACCAAACTCCCAATCTAAAAACTCTATTCGTTTTTTAGGTATGTTCATAAAATTGCCTCCAAGTATTACTTGATTTTAATTTATTTTAATTTGCAAATTAATTAAATTCAACTTAAATCTTGCTGTTTTTTAGCACTATATTGCTACTTTAATCTATAATGCGCAAGTACGTCTTTGTCCTTTTGCCTTTTTTCAAGAATATCTTCTTCGTACCATACTTGCGGTGAGCCCGAATGGTGAATAACATAAGGTATCCCCCTTGCGTTGCGTCTATCGGAAACTATACCAATATGCTCGTAGAAAATTACAATATCACCGCCCTGCCAGTTCTTTATGTCGGTTATGTCAAGGGGAAGGCTTTTGGCATATTTTTCGTAAAAAACCCAAAGGTTAGAAACGCGCCTAAAATCAATGTTTTTATCGGGTGTTTCAACCTTGTAATCATCTGGGTATCGGGCTATATCGTCGTCTATTAATTGCATCATATCATAGCCGGTATCAATACTTGCAAAAGCTACCACGTCGGTGCAAACACCGTATTTATCGTCTGGGTATCCGCCTGCATAATATTTACTTTTATACTTAGGTCTTTTAGTTTCAATATAATGCCTTGCGCTAAGCAGCAAATCGGAGCGGTCGTCAATTCCGTCGCCGTCTTTATCGGTATTGCTTTTTTGCTCGGTAATGCCAAAGTCTGCAGCATAGTAATACGGTTTAATATTATAAGGCGCATCTGTGCTGATAATAAAAACAAGCACTGCCGCAATAATAGATGCCAGCAGTGCTTTATAGACAGCGCCCCAAAAAAGCCTTTTATTTTGCACTGTTTAATCTTCTTTCCATAAATTTAAATGCGTTATTTTCAAACCTATCGTCAAGCTCTAATAGGGTAAAATTAGGGTTGTGTCTGCAAATTGCAGTTTTTAAAATAAGGTCGCAAAGCTTAGGGTTTTTTGGAAGTAGTGGTCCGTGAGAGTAGGAAGCAAAAACATTTTTGTACCTTGCGCCCTCGCTACCGTCCTTTCCATTGTTGCCGTGCCCCTTAATTATTGTGCCAAGCGGGCGTACACCGTCGCCTAAGTAGGTTTTGCCCGAATGGTTTTCAAAGCCGATAACGGTATTACCACCGTCTTCTTCGCTCAATTTAAAGCTAAAGTCACCAATCATACGAGTTTTTTCGCCGACTGTGTAAAGGTTAAGCGCGCCTAAAAAATCACACTGGTTACCATCCCAGGTTTTGTAATACTGGCCAAGCATCTGGTAGCCGCCGCATATAGCTAAAAACACCTTTTCGTCTTCTATAGCTTTAATAATATTTTTACCTTTTTCGCCCTTTAAATCCTTTAATAGAACCGACTGTTCAAAGTCTTGTCCGCCGCCTATAAAGAATATATCATAGTCGTCAGGATTAAAGTTTACACCCAAGGGAACGTCGTGAATTTCGGTGTTAATACCTCGCCATAAAAGGCGTTTTTGCATACAGGTTATGTTGCCGCTGTCACCGTACAGATTAAGGGTGTCGGGGTAAAGATGGCATATTTTAATGGTAATATTATCCACTATTTCCAAAACTCCTTAACTGAATATTTTTTGCTTAAAAGCCCGTGAATTTCAAGCATAGCGGTGTAGGTGGGCATTATAAAAGCAGGTGAGGGTTGGCTTACAATATCGTTTAGCATAGCCTCGTAGTTTTGCTCTACAATTATTTTTTCAGTCGGTACGCCAGCATATTTAAAGCGCATTGACATTTCGTCGGCACGAATGCCTGTAACAATAACCGATTTAAGTCTATCACCCATTGTAGAAAACTTTTCAAAATCGGCGTCCCAAATCCAAGAGATGTCTGTACCGTCGGCATAACGGTCATTAAGACCTACCACAAAAACCGAAGGCTCTTTTACATTGTAAACAAAGTTAAGTACCTGGTTTGCGCCTGCGGGGTTTTTAACAAGTATCATTCTGATATCTGTACCATTGATGTTGAATTTCTCCATTCTGCCAAAGCCGCATTGGAAATTTTGAAGCGCCGATTTGATAGTGGCAAAATCCATACCCATTTCGCTTGAAACAGCGGCACAAGCAGCAGCGTTATATATGTTGTAGCCACCGGGTAGGTTGATTTTTACGCTGTCTAAAGTTCCGTTAACATTAAGCTGAACAGTGGTAGAGTCCACATCACTATCGGTAATACTTTCAATAAAAACCGAGGGCGAAGGACGGGAATAACCGCAAGCAGAACAGCTATAATTACCAAGGTGACCATAGGTGATATAATCGTATTTATATTCGGTGCCACAGTTAATACAGTAGGGGGCATCTGAAACCTCTTTAACCCTGTCTTTGTAAATTGGGCAATTAAGTCCATAAAAAACAATCTTGTTAGGTATTCTGTTTTTAAGCGAGGTAGAAAGCGAACAGTCGGCATTTAAGCAAACTGTAGCGTTTGGTATGTTTTTTAAGCCCTCATAAATTCCGGTTACGGTGTGGGTTATTTCACCGTAGCGGTCAAGCTGGTCGCGAAAAACGTTTGAAACAACTACGTACCCGATATCTGCATAGCGGCTAACGTTTTTAAAAGCAAGCTCGTCGCATTCAATTAGCGCGTAAGGATGTTTGCATCTTCCGAATATAGTGCTGTTATAAATAAATTCGGCGGCAATGCCTGTGTCCATATTAGCACCGGATTTGTTTGTAAAATAGTCCTTGCCGCTTTCAATTAAGCATTGCTCTATCATACGTGTTATAGTGGTTTTGCCGTTTGTGCCCGTAACCAAAACAACCGTAACCCCGTGCGATAGTTTGCCTATAATAGAAGGGCATAACTTTAAGGCTATTGTGCCCGGCAGGTTTGTGCCGCCGCGCCCAAGCAACCGCAACATAAAGCGTGTAATACGGCATACTGCTATAGTAAAACTAATCCATATCTTCATTATTTTCTTCCTTTTTTAAACTCGATTTGCTTTTTGCTTTATCAATTATAGTTGGTAGGTGTGGGTAAATTAAGGAGGCAATAATCACAAGCCCTGCAACGATAATTAAAAGAATTATTAATGAGTTAATTGGCTGTTCACCTGTGGGAACTGCAAGATTATACATATAAATTATACCTTTCAAACAAACTTTTTATTTATTCTAACATAATAACAAGCGGTAGTCAAATAAAAAGCACATTAATCCGAAATAGAAAAGATTAATGTGCTTAATATTTTAAATCTCAATTATTCTGTCGGGTTTAATCAGCTCTAAGTCCTCACGGTTATGGGTGATAATTATAACCGTTTTGCCTTTTAGGTAGGGGATAATGTTGGCTGCTAATACCTGCTTTAACTCTAAATCAAGCGCCGAAAACGGTTCGTCTAAAAGAACTATGTCGGAATCGTTTCCCAATGCCCTGCCGAGCGAAACGCGTGCTTGCATACCGCCCGAAAGCTCGTGCGGTTTTTTATCCTCGAAGTCTTTTACTTGTAAATCTAAAAGCAATTTTTCAAGGTCAATGCTTGGCGCTTTACAAAGCGCAATGTTATCCTTTGCACTAAGACTCTCGAATAACCTATAATCCTGAAAGGCTACTGCAACTTTTTTATTGCTTATACCCGTAATTTCGCCCTCGTATTTTTGCAGCCCCGCTATAACGCGTAGCAGGGTGGTTTTGCCAATGCCCGAAGCACCGCAAAGTGCCGTTATACCGCTGTCAAATTGACCGTTAAAGCCGGTTATAACAGGTACGCCATTAAATGATACATAGATATGTTTAAGCTCAATCATTTTGTAGCCCCCTTTTTTAGTAGCTTTTTAAACAGCACCTCGAAAACCAGGCTAAGTATAATAACAATAAGTGTCCAGGCAAAAACGTTCTCGGTTTCTAAATAAATTTTACCATCGTATATTTTACTGCCAATGGCGGTTTTTGGAGTGCAGAGTATTTCAGCCGCAATGCCCGATTTGAAGGCAAGACCGAGCGAGGTGGAAAATGCGGCTAAAAAATAGCTTTTTAGTGTTGGTAGGTATAGCACGCGTAATCGCGTAATGCCTTTAAGCTTATATACATCTGCCGCCTCTATAAGCCTACTATCAACTGCATTAAAGCCCTCGTAAACGTTAGCGCTAACAAGGGGTATAACAATAAGCAAGCTTATAAAGGTTGGAATAGTGTTGTTTGGAAACCAGAAAAAAAGCAGTATTATAAATGATGCAACCGGTGTGGCTTTAATAAGTATAAGCAATGGGTCAAGCAAGGTTTTTGCAAGTCGGGTTATATGGGATACCACACCGAACAGTCCGCCTAATATGCACCCTAAAAGAAAGCCGACTATTATTCTTATACAGGAAACAGCAGTTATTACCCAAAATTCACCTTTTGAGGCTATTTGGGTAAGCCTTGCGAATACACTAAAGGGTGTAGGCAGAACGGTTGAATTACCAATTATTTTTGCAACAATATGCCAAACCGCTATAAGAAAAAGTATAGCGGCGGCATTTTTAATAATTAGCTTTAGTTTATTTACCGATGTAGTAGAAGCTGTCATCAGGTAATTTTCCTCCAACAGATTTAAGGTTATAATCGAATAAAACTTTTAGAAACGGGCTAAGGGTATTCTTCATTTCTTCGCCCTTAATAAGTGTAATGTTGCAGTTAGGAATAGCATTTTTAGCAACAGCGGCTTTTGGAACGATGCCGTATTTTTCAACAACTGTTGCGGCTTCCTCGGTGCTTTCGTTTACGTATTTCACGCTTTTTTCATACTCATCAATAAAATCTTTATAAGCCTCAGTGTTGTTGTCTAAGAACTCTTTTTTAGCAATAATGCAACCCTGAACAACCTTAGAGCCGTCGGTAGCAACATTGTTCCATTCCTCAGTCATATTTAAAGCACGGCGAGCACCCGCGGTAGACATAAGGGTTGTGGTTGCGTTAGGTTCGGGAAGAAGCGCAATTTCTGCCTTGCCTGCTGCCATAAGCGAAACAAGCTCGGTATGCTCTGTAACAAATTCTAAAGTAACGTCGCGGTCGGGGTCGATATTGTTCTTGCTTAAAACGTAGCGAAGAATGTACTCGGGGGTAGAACCCTGACCGGTAGCATATACCTTTTTACCGCGAAGGTCTTCTATGCTGTTAATTGTATTGGTAGTATCAAGCATATAAAGAACGCCTAAAGTGTTAATGCCGCAAACTACATACTTGCCCTCTGTTTTGTTGTAAAGGGTAGCAGCAAGGTTTACAGGAACAGCCGCAATATCAATTTCGCCTTTTATAACCGATGCCGCAACCTCTTCGGGTGCGCCTGCAATGTTAAAGGTGTAATCGTTAGCGGCAGTGCCGGCATCGTTATCTGCCATTAGCTTTACCATACCAATGCCTGTAGGTCCTTTTAGCGCAGTAACCGAAACCTTAGCTTTTTCTACTGTGGTAGGGGTAGAGCTTGATTCGGTGTGGGGTGCATTGGCGGTACAAGCGGTACCGATAAATACAATTACCATTGTAAGCAAAGATGCTATAATTCTTTTTACGTTTTTCATTTTAATTACCTTCCTTTAAAAATTTATTTAAGTTATCCGCGTTAATAAGGTCTATGTTTCTGCCGTTGCGCCTTATTACACCATTACCTTCTAAAGTATCAAGGGCGCGGTAAAGCGAGGCTCTGCCAATATCCAAAGTAGAGGCTAAGCGTGTAAGACTTATAGAAAGGGTAAGCTTACCACCGCTTAAATTACTGTGGATATATTTTGCAACCTTTTTAAGCGAATTATCTGCCGTAAATGAATCAATCTTTCGGTTAAGCAAATGAATTCTACCCGATAGAAATTGTATATATTTAATTGCAATTTGCGGACATTCTCTAATAAGAAATTCTACCGCCTCTTTGCCAATATAAAGCGCATTGCCCGAAGACCTTGCAGTAATTTTAGTAGGATAATCTTCGTCGCAAAACAGGGAAGCGGCGCCAAAGCTGTCACCCTCTTTGTACCTGTTAAGCAATGTCTGCCCGTTATAGCATTCGGCACTGCCAGAAAGCAGTATGCAAAGCCCATAGCCTTTATCTTTTGGGAATATAGTGTCACCCTTCGAAAAAGCGGTTAGCATTAAATTAGGGTGGTGGGTAAGCATATCAATATATTTAATATCTATTCCCGAAAAAAGCTGAGAGCCACTAATAATTTCTATCTGTTTTTTATCCATAAGCACCTCAAACTGTATCATTTGGTACAATTATTATAATACATTGTTAATATTTTGTCAATACGGGTTTTGGGCTTTTTACAAAAATATACAATTCTTTTACTGTAAGTATATATATTTAATGTATATATTACTAAAAATTATAAAATATAATAAAAAACGACCATTAAGTTGTTGACATAACTTTTGGTTGGTGTTATAATGTAATCAATCTTTAAACACGATACAGAGATATCGGTAAGGTTTCATATATTTTTGTGGAATGCAGGGTGCTTGCGTTCCGTGTTTTTGTGTGCTAAGCCTTGCTGATAATTTGCAAGGCTTTATTTATTTTTTTGAAAAAAGGAGGAGTTTTAAGTGGCAACAATTATTTTTGGCAGTAAGGAAAATCAAAACTTCTCTAATACTGTTTTGGGTATAATTAACACTAAGGCCGAGTTATCTCAATTTAATTCAGATAGGTTTACTATTTTTCCCGGTTTTTGCGATGTGCATGTGCATTTTCGTGATCCGGGTTTTTCTTATAAAGAAACCATTTTTTCGGGTAGCAGGGCGGCAGCTGCAGGCGGATACACTGCCGTATGCACAATGCCAAACCTAAACCCCGTACCCGACTCGGTGCAAAACTTAAAATCTCAAACCGATATTATAGAAAAGGATTCGGCAATAGCGGTTTACCCATACGCTTCTATTACTGTGGGGCAAAAAGGTGAAGAGCTATCGGATATGGATAATTTGGTAAAAAATGCGATAGCCTTTTCAGACGATGGCAGAGGTGTGCAAAGCACCGAACTGATGCGCAAGGCAATGCTAAAGGCAAAAGAACTCGGAAAAATAATAGTAGCGCATTGCGAGGATAACTCATTGCTCTTTGGCGGATACATTCATAAAGGCGATTATGCGTTAGCTCACGGCCATAAGGGTATATGTAGCGAAAGCGAATGGAAACAAATAGAACGCGACATAGCCTTGGTTAAAGAAACGGGCTGTAAATATCACGTGTGCCATATATCCACAAAAGAGAGCGTCGAGCTTATAAGAAAGGCAAAAGCCGAGGGTGTTGATATCACCTGTGAAACCGCACCGCATTATCTTATATTAGACGAAAACGATTTAGGGGAAGACGGGCGCTTTAAAATGAATCCACCGCTCAGAAGCCGCGCCGATAGATTAGCCTTAATCGAGGGCATTAAAGACGGAACTATTGATATGATAGCTACCGACCACGCGCCACACTCGGCAGAAGAAAAGGGCAAAGGACTAAGCGGTAGCGCGTTTGGTATAGTAGGGCTTGAAACTGCCTTTGCGGCAATGTATACCCACCTTGTTAAAACGGGCGTAATAAGTTTAAATCGGCTTATCGACCTTATGGCTATAAATCCGAGAAATCGGTTTGGCATACCAATAGGTAACGACTTTAGCGTATGGGATTTAAACGCCGAATATAAAGTAGACCCAAGTAAATTTATTTCCTTAGGCAAGGCAACACCCTTTAAGGATATGGCCTTGTTTGGAAAGTGTATAAAAACAGTATACAAAGGAGAAGTAGTATGGTAAAGAAATTTGATAGAAAATTAGTGCTCGAGAACGGCACCGAATATTTAGGCTACGGCTTTGGTGTTATCAATAACAAGGTAACCGAGCTTGTTTTCGATACCTCTATGATAGGCTACGAGGAGGTTGTGTCTGACCCTGCGTATTTAGGTCAAACGGTTGTTATGACATATCCTGTTATCGGTAACTACGGCATAGCAGAGGAAGACCTTGTTACAAAAGCCCCCGTTATTGGCGGCTTTGTTGTAAGGGAATATAATAACTCACCCTCAAACTTCCGCTATACAAAAACTCTTTCAGAGGTTATGGAGGAAAACGGTATTGCAGGTATATACGGGGTAGATACAAGAAAGCTTACCGCATACTTGCGCGATAACGGTAGCTGTAAAGCACTCATAACCGATATTAATACCGATACAGCCGAGGCTGTAGAGAGGATAAAAGCAGCAGATACATCGGTTAAAATAAGTAACGTAAGCTGCAAAAAGTGTTGGTATTCAAGAACACCTAACCCTAAATATAACGTTGTAGCTATAGACTGTGGTATTACCTACGGCGCTGTGCGTCTGCTTAACGAACGCGGCTGTAACGTATCGGTTGTGCCTTACAACGTAACTGTAGAGGAAATCGAGAAAATGAAGCCCGACGGTATCTATGTTTCAAGCGGCCCCGGAGACCCTAAAGCTGCTATAGAAATAGCCGAGCTTATAAAAGAACTTCGCGGTAAATACCCAATAGTTGCGGTTGGCCTTGGTATGCAGCTTGTTTGCCTTTCATACGGTGCAGATACTTACAGATTAAAGGTAAGTCACCACGGTGGTAACTATCCAATTAAAAACACCGAAAACGGCAAGGTTGAATTAACCGTTCAAAACCATTGCTATGCTGTAAGTGAAGAAAGCCTTAAAAACACCGACCTTACAGTTACCTATAAAAACATTTTAGATGGTAGTGTTGAGGCGGTCGAGTGCCAAAAAGACTGCGTAATTGGTACTCAGTATTATCTCGACGATTCCGAGGGACCTGACGGTAGAATAAGCGTTATAGACAGATTCCAAAACTTGATGAAGGAGGGCAAGCGCAATGCCTAAAAGAACTGACCTTAAAAAGATACTTGTAATCGGCTCAGGTCCTATTGTTATAGGTCAGGCTGCCGAGTTCGACTATGCAGGCACACAGGCTTGCTTAGCCTTAAAGGAAGAGGGATATGAGGTTGTACTTTGCAACTCTAACCCTGCTACAATAATGACCGATACCACCATTGCAGATAAGGTGTATATGGAGCCTCTAACCTTAGAGTATATAGCAAAAATTCTCCGTTACGAGCGCCCAGATGCAATAGTTCCAGGTATTGGCGGTCAAACAGGTCTTAACCTTGCAATGCAGCTTGAAAAGAAGGGCGTACTAAAAGAGTGCCACGTAGAGCTACTTGGTACTAAAAGTGAGAGTATCGAGCGCGCTGAAGACCGTGAGCTATTTAAACAGCTTTGCGAAGAACTTGGCGAACCCGTACTACCTTCGGATATCGCAACCTCTATAGAAGAGGGCTTAAAGGTAGCAGAGCAAATCGGCTACCCTGTAGTTTTGCGCCCTGCATTTACCCTTGGCGGTACAGGTGGCGGTTTTGCTAACGACGAAGAAGAGTTCTTAGAGATAATGAAAAATGCCCTTAATCTTTCACCCGTTGGTCAGGTGCTAATTGAAAAGAGCATTAAGGGTTATAAGGAAATCGAGTACGAGGTAATGCGCGACGCTAACGATACCGCCATTGCCATTTGTAATATGGAAAACGTTGACCCTGTTGGTGTTCATACGGGCGACTCGGTGGTTGTTTGCCCAACCCAAACACTCACCTATAAAGAGTGCCATATGCTTAAAGAAAGCGCACTTAGAATTATCCGTGCGCTCGAGATTGAGGGCGGCTGTAACGTACAGTTTGCACTCGACCCAAAATCCTTCCAGTATTATCTAATTGAAGTAAACCCAAGGGTTTCGCGTTCGTCTGCATTGGCATCAAAAGCAAGCGGCTTCCCAATAGCAAGGGTAACCGCAAAGATAGCAGTTGGTATGCATCTCGACGAAATTAAAATTGCTAACACCCCTGCATCCTTCGAGCCTACTATAGACTATGTTGTTTCAAAAATGCCACGCTTCCCGTTCGATAAATTTGCCGATGCCAACAATAAGCTTGGCACCCAAATGAAAGCAACGGGCGAGGTTATGAGCATAGGCAGAACTATCGAAGAAAGTTTATTAAAAGCCATTCGTTCGCTCGAAATTGGTGTTTATCATCTGCACAGCAAAAAGTTCGACGGTAAAGAAGCCGAGTGGCTTTTAGAGTATATTAAAGACGCAACCGACGATAGATACTACGCTATAGCAGAACTCTTGCGACTTAAAACCGATATGGAAAAAATTGCCGCCGCTACCGGAATTGATATCCTATTTATCGAAAACTTAAATAACATTGTTAAAATGGAAAACGCACTTCGCGAAAACAAATGGGATTATGAAACCTTGGCAGAGGCTAAACGTATGGGCTTTTGCGACAAGGCGGTTGCAGATATGTGGAATAGCACTGAGATAGAAGTGTTCAATTACCGCGTAGAAAAGGGCTTAATGCCTGTTTATAAAAAGATAGATACCTGTGGCGCGGTGCTTCCAAGTGACGTTAACTATCTCTACTCTACCTACGAGGACGAGAACGAATCTATAGTTACAAACAAAAAGAAGATTATCGTTTTAGGCTCAGGTCCTATCCGTATAGGTCAGGGTGTTGAGTTCGACTATTCAACCGTTCACGCAGTAACCACAATTAAGGAAGCGGGTTACGAGGCTATAATTATAAACAATAACCCCGAAACCGTTTCTACCGACTACACTACTTCGGACAAGCTTTATTTCGAGCCGCTTTGCACCGAGGATGTTATGAACATTATTTTGCACGAAAAACCCGACGGTGTAATTGCATCTTTGGGCGGTCAAACCGCTATCAACCTTGCAGAGCCTTTACGCGCTCGCGGTGTTAAAATAATCGGTACCGACTGTGACGCTATTGAACGTGCAGAAAACCGCGATTCGTTCGAAAAGCTCTTGCTTTCACTTAATATTCCACAGCCTAAAGGTAAGGCTGTAACAAAAATAGAAGACGGCGTTAATGCCGCTGCCGAAATCGGCTATCCTGTGCTTGTTCGCCCAAGCTTTGTTTTGGGTGGTAGAGCAATGCAGATAGTTGCCGATGAAGACCAGCTTCGTCACTACCTTAAAACCGCCGTTGAAATCGACGAGGACAAGCCCGTTCTTGTTGATAAATACATTCAGGGTAAAGAGGTAGAGGTTGATGCCGTTTGCGACGGTACCGACGTATTTATCCCCGGTATTATGGAGCTTGTAGAGCGCACAGGTATCCACTCGGGCGACTCGATAAGCGTGTACCCAACATTCAGTATTTCTCAGAAGGTTAAGGATACAATACTCGATTACACAAAACGTCTTGGTATCGGTATAGGCATTATCGGTTTATATAATATTCAGTTCATTGTTGATAACGACGATAATGTGTTTATCATAGAGGTTAACCCAAGGTCTTCAAGAACTGTACCGTTCCTCTCTAAATCCACAGGCTATAGCCTTGCAGATATCGCAACCTACGTAATACTCGGCAAATCACTTCGCGAGCAGGGTATTATTGATGGTATGCCCGAGGAGAAAAAGCGCTACTACGTTAAGGTTCCTGCCTTCTCGTTCTCAAAGCTAAGCGGTCTTGATGCCTACCTTTCACCAGAAATGAAATCCACGGGCGAAGCTATCGGTTACGATAACAGACTTAACCGTGCGCTTTATAAGGCTTTACAGGCTTCTGGTATGAACATTATGAACTACGGTACCGTGCTTGTAACGGTTGCAGATTGCGATAAAGCAGAGGCATTGCCGCTAATCCGTAGATTCTACAACCTTGGCTTTAATATAGAAGCTACAAGCGGTACTGCCGCTTACCTTAAAGAGCACGGAATTCGTACAAGGGTACGCCGTAAGATAAGTGAAGACCCCGACGATATTACAAACGCAATCCGTCAGGGCTACGTAACCTACGTTATTAATACAAGGGACGTAAACTCGGTTGACCTTATGTCCGACGGTCACGCTATTCGCCAGTGTGCAACCCAGAACAACGTTTCTATATTCACAGCCCTTGATACAGTTAAGGTGCTATTAGATGTTTTAGAGGAAACCACACTTGGTATTTCTACAATAGATTCTTAAAAGGAAACTTAAAATGAAACAAGGAATTTTCAAAGTAATTTCCAACAAGCCAATCGCAAGTGACGTAATGGAAATGGTTTTAGAGGGTGATACCTCGCATATTACCGCAAGCGGTCAGTTTGTTAATATTAAAATTGATGGACTGTTTTTGCGCCGTCCTATATCGGTATGCGATGTAAAGGAGGGCGAGCTAACCCTTATTTACAAGGTCGTAGGCAAGGGTACAGAGCTTATGCGAGATATGAAAGAGGGGACCGAGCTTGATGTTTTATCGGGTCTTGGCAACGGATACGACCTAACCTTAAGCGGTGATAAACCCTTACTGCTTGGTGGCGGTGTAGGTGTTCCGCCCCTTTATAACCTTGCAAAAAAACTAATTGCAGAGGGTAAAGAAGTAACCGTTATCTTGGGCTTTAATTCAAAAATCGATGTATTTTATGAAGACGAGTTTAAAAAGCTTGGCGCAAAGGTTTTTGTTACCACTGCCGACGGTAGTTATGGAATTAAAGGCTTTGTAACCGACGCGGTAAAGGGCTTAGATTATAGCTACTTTTACACCTGTGGCCCCGAGCCTATGCTCAAAGCGGTTTATAAAACTCTTAACACGTCGGGTCAGCTTAGCTTTGAAGAGCGTATGGGCTGTGGCTTTGGCGCATGTATGGGTTGCTCTTGCAAAACTGTTACGGGCAATAAACGTATATGTAAAGAGGGCCCTGTGCTTAAAAAGGAGGATATAATATGGGAGATTTAAGTGTAAATCTTTGCGGAATAAAGCTTGATAACCCCGTAATCCCCGCAAGCGGTACCTTTGGTTTCGGCTACGAGTTTTCAGAGCTTTACGATATAAATATGCTTGGCACCTTTTCTTTTAAAGGTACTACAAAAGACGCGCGTTTTGGTAACCCGACACCAAGAATTGCCGAGTGTAGCAGCGGTATGATAAACGCCGTGGGCTTACAAAATCCTGGTGTAGAAAAGGTAATAGCAGAGGAACTTCCAAAGCTTTCTCGGGTTTTTAATAAAAAGGTTATGGCAAACGTTAGCGGCTTTTCTATTGAGGAGTATGCTTACACCTGCGAAAAGTTAGATAAATGCGAGCAGGTGGGCTGGTTAGAGGTAAACGTTAGCTGTCCTAACGTTCACGGCGGTGGTATGAGCTTTGGTACCGACCCTAAAGCTGCGGCAAGTGTAACCGAGGCGGTAAAAAAGGTAACCACCAAGCCCGTAATCATAAAGCTTTCACCAAATGTTACAGATATAGTTGCAATTGCCAAGGCTTGTGAAGAGGCAGGGGCTGACGGTATTAGCCTTATAAATACTATGCTTGGTATGCGAATAAACCTTAAAACGAAAAGGCCAATAATCGCAAACACAATGGGCGGATTTTCGGGTCCTGCAATTTTCCCTGTTGCAGTACGTATGGTTTATCAGGTTGCAAATGCTGTAAAAGTTCCCGTAATTGGTATGGGTGGCGTAAGCACAGCAGAAGACGTAATTGAAATGATGCTTGCAGGTGCCACAGCAGTAGAGGTTGGCGCGGCAAATCTTATAGAGCCGTATGCTTGCAAAAACATAATAGAACAGCTACCTTTAGCTATGCAAAAATATAATATAACCGCGTTAAGAGATATAATTGGAGGAGTAAATAATGGGTAAGGACGTTATAGTAGCTTGTGATTTTTCGAGCAAAGAACAGGTTTTCGAATTTTTAGATAAATTTACAGGAAGAAAGCCTTTTGTAAAAATCGGTATGGAACTCTTTTATGCCGAGGGTCCCGAAATTGTACGCGAAATTAAAAAACGCGGACACAAAATTTTCTTAGACTTAAAGCTTCACGATATCCCCAATACAGTTAAAAAATCGATGGCGGTGTTATCCCGTCTTGACGTTGACCTTTGCAACCTTCACGCTGCAGGTACTGTACGTATGATGGAGGCCGCTTTAGAAGGCTTAACAAGGCCCGATGGTACAAGACCATTACTTATTGCGGTAACCCAACTAACCTCTACCGACCAAGAGAGCATGGAGAACGACTTGCTAATTCACGAACCTATCGATAAGGTTGTTATGCACTATGCCGCAAATGCTGAAAGTGCAGGACTCGACGGTGTTGTTTGCTCTCCTTTGGAAGCACAAAAGGTGCACGAAATTTGCGGTAACGATTTTCTTACAGTTACCCCAGGTGTGCGTTTTGCTGATGGTGATATCGGTGACCAAAAACGTGTTATGACACCGGCAGAGGCTAAGAAAATTGGCTCCGATTATATAGTTGTTGGCAGACCTATTACTGCCGCCAACGACCCCGTTGCAGCTTACGAACGCTGTGTTGCCGAATTTGTTGATTAATCTTTCAATATAAAGGAGAATTATTATGCAAAAGCTAATAGCAAAAGACCTACTCTCAATTAAGGCAGTTTTCTTCCGCCCCCAAGACCCATTTACCTGGGCAAGCGGAATTAAAAGCCCCGTTTATTGCGACAACCGTTTAACCCTTACCGCACCAAAGGTTCGTACCGACGTAGAACAAGGTTTAGCAAAGCTTATTAAAGAGAATTATCCCCAAGCCGAGGTGCTTATGGGTACATCTACTGCGGGTATTGCTCACGCCGCTATTACTGCACACATACTCGATATGCCTATGGGCTACGTTCGTTCGGGCGCAAAAGACCATGGCAGACAAAATCAGATAGAAGGTAAACTCGAAAAGGGTCAAAAGGTAGTTGTTGTTGAGGACTTAATCTCTACAGGCGGTAGCGTTATAGAGGTTGTAAACGTTCTTCGCGAGGCAGGTGCCGAGGTGCTTGGCATAGTAAGTATCTTTACCTACGGTATGCAAAAGGGCATAGACAGACTTGCAGCTGCAGAGGTTAAGAATATCTCCTTAACTAATTTCGACGTTATTGCTGAAGTAGCAGCCGAAGAGGGTTATATCAAACCCGAGGATATTAAAAAATTAATAGCTTTCCGTAACAACCCATCAGATGAAAGCTGGATAGGTGCGAAATAACATGAGAAGTCTTATTGATATTTTAGATTTTTCTGTAGAAGAAATAGACGAGCTTATTGCTACCGCTAATGATATTATCGCAAATCCTAAAGACTATGCCGATAAGTGTCGCGGTAAAAAGCTTGCAACCCTTTTTTACGAGCCATCTACAAGGACCAGACTCAGCTTTGAGGCGGCTATGTTAGGGCTTGGCGGTAGTGTGTTAGGCTTTTCAGAGGCTAATAGCTCGTCGTCGGCAAAGGGCGAAAGTATTGCAGATACAGCAAAAACAATTAGCTGTTATGCAGACATTATTGCTATGCGTCACCCAAAAGAGGGCGCGCCTTTTGTTGCGGCCAGGAACGCTACTATTCCCGTTATTAATGCGGGTGACGGCGGACATAATCACCCCACCCAAACCCTTACTGACCTACTTACAATTTATAGGGAAAAGGGTGGATTTTCAGGGCTTACTATAGGCTTTTGCGGTGACCTGAAATTCGGCAGAACGGTACACTCTTTAATTGCCGCACTTTCAAGGTACGACGATATCAATGTTGTTCTTATCTCACCCGAAGAGTTAAAGCTACCAAGCTACGTTAAAAAGGATATTCTTAAAAAGAAGGGGATTCCGTATACCCAAACTACAGATTTAGCTTCGGTAATTCCAAGCCTTGATATTCTTTATATGACAAGGGTACAACGCGAACGCTTCTTTAACGAAGAGGATTATCTGCGACTAAAAGACAGCTATATTTTAGATTTACCAAAGCTAAAGTATGCAAAGGCGGACCTTTCAATTATGCATCCGCTACCACGTGTTAATGAAATAAGCACCGCAATAGACAGTGACCCACGTGCTTGTTACTTTAAACAGGTTCTTAACGGTAAATTTATACGTATGGCACTTATATTAAAGCTTCTTAAGGAGGCAGAGCAATGAACATAGACTCTATACAAAACGGCGTAGTTATAGACCATATTACCGCGGGCAGTGGTATGCAGTTATATAAGCTTTTAGGCCTCTCTGAGTGTGATTGCTCTATTGCCATTATAAAAAACGTTAGCAGCAAAAAAATGGGCAAAAAAGACATTATAAAAATAAATGCAGATATCCCCATTAACTTTGACGTTATAGGCTACGTTGACCCCGAGGCTACAGTAAATATAATAAAAAACGGTAAGCTTGTAGAAAAGCGATGCATCAGTATGCCGCAACGTTTGGTTAACGTAATTAAGTGCAAAAATCCACGTTGCATTACCTCGGTAGAGCAAGAGCTTGACCATATATTTAAGCTTACCGAAAAAGATAACAAAGTATATCGTTGTATTTATTGCGAAACAAAGGCATAATAGCTAAAAAATCACGGTGTTTATAAGGGCTTTTTTATAGCTCATAGCCTTGACACAAAATGCGCAAAATGGTATACTATATCTGTATTATTTAAAGTATTATATATTTATATAAAATACCGTTTCCTGCAACTGACGGAATATAAGTGGAGCACCACGGAGGAACAGGAAATGTAAGGGGTTCAATCCCTTTATCAGCCGACCGTCTGGGCACACTTAACCGATAATACGGGTTAGGTGTGTCCTTTTGTAATTTAAATAAGTTAAAAGCATCAATACTACATAAGGAGAAGAGTTATGAAAAAAGTTGGAATCGTTATGGGCAGTGACAGCGACCTGCCAATTATTACCAAAGCTACCGATATGCTAAAGGCACTGGGTATACCTTTTGAGGTGCACGTTTACTCTGCACATCGCACACCTATAGAGGCTCGCGATTTTGCAGTTAATGCAAGAGATAACGGCTTTGGCGTAATCATTGCAGCAGCAGGTATGGCAGCTCACTTAGCAGGCGCAATTGCAGCCAACACAACGTTACCGATTATTGGTATTCCTTGTAAATCCTCTAATCTTGATGGTATGGATGCACTACTTTCAACCGTTCAGATGCCAACTGGCATACCAGTTGCAACGGTTGCTATCAACGGCGGTGCAAACGCAGCACTGCTTGCGGCACAAATAATTGCAGTAGAGGATAAAGAACTTGCAGCAAAGCTTGATGCTAAACGCGTAAGCGATGCTAAAGTAGTATTGGAAAAGGACAAAAAAATTAGTGCCGAATTAAAGGCTTAAGTTTAAAAAAAGTTTTAAGGAGTTAAATTATGGGAGGCTATTTTGGAGCTGTTTCAAAAAACAGTGCCATTGAAGACGTGTATTTCGGAACCGACTATCATTCCCATTTAGGAACGCGTCGCGCAGGTATTGCGGCATTTGATAAAGAGCTTGGTTTACAAAGAGAAATACATAATATAGAAAATTCACCTTTTAGAACAAAGTTTAGCGATGTATTCAGCGAGATGAGGGGTACAGCTGCCATCGGTTGTATTAGCGATTACGACCCACAACCCTTGCTTATTTGCTCAAATCTTGGCACATACGCAATATGTGTAATAGGTGTAATCAATAATGCAAAAGAACTTATTAACAATTACCTATCAAACAGCGGCGGTCATTTCAATGCAATGACAGGTAATAACATAAACGCAACCGAGTTAACGGCGGCGCTTATAAATCAAAAAAACAGCTTTGTAGAGGGTATACAGTTTGCTCAAAATTCTATTGATGGAACAGCCTCAATACTAATTCTTACAGAAAAAGGCACTATTATCGCAGCGCGCGATAAGGTTGGTAGAATACCAATGGTAATAGGCAATGGTGAGGCGGGGTACTGCGCAACCTTCGAATCGTTTGCCTATAAAAAACTTGGGTACGATGATTATAAAGAATTAGGTCCTGGCGAAATTGTAGAGCTAACAGCCGAGAGCTGTACTCAGCTTGCAAAGCCAGGCGAGAAAATGAGAATATGTTCATTCCTTTGGAGTTATTACGGCTTCCCAACATCTACCTATGAGGGTGTAAATGTTGAGGTTATGCGTTACATAAACGGTAGGCTAATGGCAATGCAGGATAAGGAATCGCACAATGCAGACGATGTTGATTATGTTGGTGGCGTACCTGATTCGGGCACACCTCACGCTATAGGCTACTCTAACGAAAGTTGCAGGCCTTTTGCACGTGCCTTTATTAAATACACACCTACTTGGGCGCGTAGTTTTATTCCACCCACTCAGGTTGAACGCGAAAAAATAGCTAAAATGAAGCAAATTCCCGTACATGAGCTAATTGCACATAAAAGCCTACTTTTTGTAGACGACTCTATAGTTCGTGGTACACAGCTAAAAGAAACGGTAGATTTCCTTTACGCAAACGGTGCTAAAGCGGTGCATATGCGTTCGGCTTGCCCACCTATAATGTTTGGCTGTAAATATCTTAACTTTACACGCGCTACAAACGATATGGAACTAATTGCCCGCAGGGTTATAAATGAGCTTGAGGGTGAAGAGGGTCTAAACCATATCGACGAGTATTGCGACGGTAATACCGAGCGTGGTAAAGCATTAAGAGATGCAATATGCAAACAGCTTAATTTTGATTCGCTTGAATTCCAAAGCCTTGATGGTATTATAAATGCTATCGGCTTACCTGCAGATTGCCTTTGCACATATTGCTGGAATGGCAAAGAATAAACGATAATAACAGAAAGAAACGGTGACAAATATGCATAACAATTCAAAATCCGATAGTTACGCTGCAGCAGGTGTTGATATCACTGCAGGCTATAAATCAGTAGAACTTATGAAAAAGCACATTGCCCGCACTAAAAACGAGGGCTGCCTTGATGATGTTGGCGGCTTTGGCGGTTGCTTCGGTCTTGACCTTACAGGCATTAAAGAGCCCGTTTTGGTTTCGGGTACAGATGGCGTTGGTACCAAAATTAAACTCGCTATGCTTTTAGATAAGCACGATACAATCGGTATCGACTGCGTTGCTATGTGCGCTAACGATATAATCTGTTGCGGTGCAAAGCCGCTATTCTTCCTCGACTATATTGCATGCGGTAAGAACTATCCCGAAAAAATTGCAGATATAGTCGGCGGTGTAGCAGAAGGCTGTGTTCAGGCGGGCTGTGCTTTAATCGGTGGCGAAACTGCAGAGCATCCCGGACTTATGCCCGAAGACGATTACGACCTTGCAGGCTACTGCACAGGCGTTGTGGACAAGTCTAAAATACTTGATAAAAACACAGTTGAAGATGGTGATGTGGTTATAGCCCTCGCTTCAACAGGTGTTCATTCAAACGGCTTTTCACTTGTAAGAAAGGTGTTTGATATCGAAAATGCCGACCTAAATGCTCCCGTAGCAGACCTCGGCGGCAAATCACTTGGCGAAACACTTTTAACCCCAACTAAAATGTACGTTAAGTCTATGCTTGCATTATTCGATGAGGTTAAGGTTAAGGCGGTATCACACATAACAGGCGGTGGCTTTTACGAGAATATACCCCGCGCATTACCGAAAGGTAAAAGCGTAAAGGTGGATAAGTCTGCACTTAAAATTCTTCCAATATTCGAGTATATCGCTAAGGTTGGCAATATCCCCGAGCGTGATATGTTTAATACTTTTAATATGGGTGTTGGCATGAGTGTTACCGTAGCACCCGAGGATGCCGAGAAGGCTCTCGAAATCCTAAATGCCAACGGCGAAGATGCCTACATAATCGGTAGCGTAGTTTCCTCTAACGAGGGCGTTATATTATGATAGAAACAAAAAACATAGTTGTTTTAGTTTCGGGCGGCGGCACAAACCTACAAGCCTTAATAGATGCTGAAGCAAAAGGAGAATTAGGCAACGGTAAAATCACCTGTGTTATTTCCTCTAAGTCTGACGCGTTCGCACTTGAAAGGGCGGAAAACGCCGGCATTAAAACCCGAATACTTATCCGAAAAGACTATAGTGATATAGCCTCTTACAGCAAGGCAATGCGCGATATTCTCTTAGAAGAAAAAGCTGACCTCATTGTATACGCAGGGTTTATGACAATTTTAGATGAGAATGTCTGCGATGCATTCCAAAATAAGATGATAAACGTTCATCCGGCGCTTATTCCGTCATTTTGTGGCAAGGGCTTTTATGGTTTGCATGTGCACGAGGAGGCGCTTAAAAAGGGCGTAAAGGTATCGGGCGCAACCGTGCATTTCGTTACTGCCGAGTGCGATGCAGGACCTATAATTCTGCAAAAGGCTGTTGAGGTTAAAGAGAACGACACCCCCGAAAGTCTGCAACTAAGAATTATGCAAGAGGCGGAGTGGAAAATTCTACCCAAAGCCGCAAGACTTTTTTGCGAAGGCAAAATAACTGTTAAAGACGGCAAAACAATAATTAGCGAATAGTTAAAGAATATACCTGAAAGGACAAAAATAGTTATGGAAATTAAATCTATTGCAAGCGAGCTTAATTCGTTAGCCTACCACGGCAGAGGAATTATAATAGGTAAAAGTGCCGACGGCAAAAAAGCAATTACTGCCTATTTTATTATGGGTAGAAGTGAAAACAGCCGCAATCGCGTTTTCATTGAAGACGGCGAGGGCATCAGGACTCAGGCATTTGACGAGAGTAAAATGACCGACCCACACCTAATTATTTACGCACCTGTGCGTGTGCTTGGCAATAAAACAATAGTAACCAATGGTGACCAGACCGATACTATTTACGAGCTTATGGATAAGCAAATGACCTTTGAGCAGGCACTACGCACCCGTGAGTTCGAGGATGATGCACCTAACTACACACCTCGTATTTCAGGTATAATTCATTTAGAAAACGGTGATATGAACTATGCTATGTCGATACTCAAATCGGCAGATGGCGACGGTTCTTCTTGCCAAAGATACACCTTTGCATATTCAAATCCACTTCCCGCAAAGGCAAAATTCATTCACACCTACAAGTGCGACGGAAATCCTTTGCCAAGCTTTGAGGGTGAGCCCAAAACCTTAGAGCTTCCCGATATGGATATCGATAGCTTAACCGACCTTATTTGGACTAACTTGAACGAGGACAACAAGGTTTCACTTTTTGTAAGGTATATCGACCTTGCAAGTGGCAAATACGAGTCTCGCATAGTTAATAAGAATAAATAAAAGAGGTATTAGAAGATGAAAGAATTTTTACTTAAATACGGTTGTAACCCCAACCAAAAACCTTCAAAAATTTATATGGCAGACGGAAGTGAACTGCCTATCGAAATTTTAAGCGGCAGACCAGGCTACATAAACTTTCTTGACGCTTTTAACAGCTGGCAGCTTGTAAAAGAATTAAAAGAGGCTTTAGGTCTTCCTGCAGTTACCTCGTTTAAACACGTAAGTCCTACCTCTGCAGCGGTTGGTATTCAGCTTTCCGATAAGCTTAAAAAGGCTTGCTTTGTTGATGATATTGAGGGTCTTGATGATTCGCCCTTAGCTTGTGCTTATGCCAGAGCACGCGGTACCGATAGAATGTGTTCTTTCGGTGACTGGGTAGCACTTTCAGACGTTTGCGATGTTACCACAGCTAAAATGATTAAGCGCGAGGTTTCAGACGGTATTATTGCACCCGGCTATACCGACGAGGCTTTGGAAATTTTAAAGACAAAGCGTAACGGTAACTACAACATTGTTAAAATTGACCCTGATTTTGTACCCGAAGAAATCGAGCGCAAACAGGTTTATGGAATTACCTTCGAGCAGGGTAGAAACAATTTTAAAATTGATGCCGAGTTGCTTTCAAATATCGTAACCGATAATAAGGATTTACCCGAAAGTGCCGTTCGCGATTTAATAATTGCATTAATCACTTTAAAATATACCCAGTCTAACTCTGTTTGCTATGCAGTAGACGGTCAGGCAATCGGCGTTGGTGCAGGTCAACAGTCACGTATACACTGCACACGTCTTGCAGGTACTAAGGCAGATACCTGGTTTTTGCGCCAGCACGATAAAGTGTTAAATCTTCCTTTCAAGGATACACTTGGCAGACCCGACCGCGATAACGTTATTGACGGTTATATTAACAAAAATGAAGAAGATGTTTGTGCCGAGGGCAACTGGCAGAAATACTTTACTACAAAGCCCGAACCACTAACAGATAGCGATATTAAAGAGTACTTAAGCCAAATCGATGGTGTTGCTTTAGGCTCTGATGCTTTCTTCCCGTTTAGTGATAATATCGAAAGGGCAAAACGTAGCGGTGTTAAATACATAGCAGAACCCGGCGGCTCTATACGTGACGATGTTGTAATTGAGTGCTGCAACAAGTACAATATGGCTATGGCATTTACAGGTATGCGCCTTTTCCACCACTAAAAAGTAAAGTATAAAAATAGGAGCCAACGTATGAAAGTATTAGTTGTAGGTGGCGGCGGTAGAGAGCATGCCATAATAAAAAAGATAAAAGAGAATAAAAACGTAACCGAAATTTTTGCGTTGCCAGGCAATGGTGGTATTGCTAAGGATGCAACTCAGGTTAATATCGGTGCAAAGGATATAGAAAAAATTGTAGAGTTTGCAGTAGATAACAAAATCGATTATGCCGTTGTAGCACCCGATGACCCGCTGGTGCTTGGCTGTGTAGACGCACTTGAGGCAAAGGGTTTTAAATGCTTTGGCCCAAACTCGCGCGCCGCTATAATCGAGGGTAGTAAGGTTTTTTCGAAAAATCTTATGAAAAAATATAATATTCCCACAGCAGAGTACGAGGTTTTTAATGATATGGAAAAGGCTCTGCAGTACCTTGATACTGCGCCTATTCCTACCGTTATTAAAGCAGATGGCTTAGCGCTTGGTAAGGGCGTTATTATTGCCGAAACAAGAGAGGCTGCAAAGTCGGCAGTAGTATCAATAATGCAGGATAAAAAGTTTGGTACCAGCGGTGATAACATCGTTATAGAGGAGTTTTTAGAAGGCCCCGAAGTATCTGTACTTGCATTTACCGATGGTAAAACTGTTGTGCCAATGGTTTCATCTATGGACCATAAGCGTGCAGGGGACAATGATACGGGCCTCAACACAGGCGGTATGGGTACAGTAGCTCCCAACCCCTATTATGCCGAAGACATTGCCGCCGAGTGTATGCAAAAGATATTCTTGCCTACAATAAATGCAATGAATAGCGAAGACAGAAGCTTTAAGGGTTGCCTTTATTTTGGACTTATGCTTACTAAAAACGGCCCTAAGGTTATAGAGTACAACTGTCGCTTTGGTGACCCCGAAACACAGGTTGTACTACCGCTTTTAGAAAGCGACCTTCTAACCGTAATGCAGGCGGTTACAGACCAAAAGCTCTCTGAAACTGAGGTTAAATTTAAAGACGCCCACGCTTGCTGTGTTGTTATGGCATCTAAGGGATATCCTGAGGCTTACGATAAAGGCTTTGAAATTACTATACCGACCGAAATTGAAAACACCGTATACGTTGCAGGTGCAGAGCTAAAAGAGGGTAAGCTTTTAACCTCGGGCGGCCGTGTTCTTGGTGCAACCGCTGTGGCAGATAGTCTTGAGAACGCAATAAAATCTGCTTATGATATGGTAAAAACAATTAAGTTTGATAATGCATATTATCGTTCGGATATAGGTAAACGCGCACTTGCTGCGTTGGAGGTAAAATAAATGGTTTATAGAGTATATGTTGAAAAGAAAAAAGAATTAGCTTATGAAGCAAAGTCGCTACTTAACGACGCCAACACCTTGCTTGGTATTAAAAGCCTTACAGGTGTACGCGTTATTAATAGATACGATGCAGAAAACATAAGTGAAGAGCTTTTTGATTACGCTAAAAGCACCGTATTTTCAGAGCCACAGCTTGATATAGTATCGGATGAGATTGAAACGGGCGATGCCTACGTATTTGCGGTTGAGTTTTTACCCGGTCAGTTCGACCAGCGTGCCGACTCTGCTGCACAGTGTATACAGATTATCTCGCAAGGTGAAAGGCCCCTTATCCGCACCGCAAAGGTGTATGTTTTAGAGGGTAATTTATCCGAAGCTGATATTGAGGAAATTAAAAAATACGTTATCAACCCAGTTGAATCACGTATAGCAGCACTCGAAAAACCCGAAACCTTAAAAATGGATTTTGAAATTCCTACCGAGGTTGCTACCCTTAATGGCTTTTTACAGCTTGACAGAGCAGGGCTTGAGGCTTTTGTTAAAGAGTACGGTCTTGCAATGGATACTGATGATATAGCATTCTGTCAGCAGTATTTTTTGAGTGAGCAACGCGACCCAACTATTACTGAAATTCGTATGATAGATACATATTGGTCGGACCATTGCCGCCACACAACCTTCTTAACTGTTATCGATGACGTTAAGTTCGAGGACAAGCTTTTACAGGATGCTTATGACGAGTATATCGCAGTACGTAAAGAACTTAATCGTACAAAGCCCATCTGCTTAATGGACTTAGCCACCGTTGCGGTGAAATACTTAAAGGCAAACGGTAAGCTCGATAAACTCGACGAATCCGAGGAAATCAACGCTTGTACCGTTAAAATCGACGTAGAGGTTGACGGTGTAGTTGAGCCTTGGCTACTTTTATTTAAAAATGAAACACACAACCATCCTACCGAAATTGAGCCTTTTGGCGGTGCCGCTACCTGTATTGGCGGTGCTATTCGCGACCCGCTTTCAGGCCGTTCTTACGTATATGGTGCAATGCGCGTAACAGGTGCTGCTGACCCATTAAAACCGGTTAGCGAAACCATAAAGGGCAAGCTTCCACAACGCAAAATTGTTACTACTGCCGCTGCAGGTTATTCCTCTTACGGTAACCAAATCGGTCTTGCAACGGGCATTGTAGATGAAATTTATCACGACGGCTATGCCGCAAAGCGTATGGAAATTGGTGCTGTTATTGCCGCCGCCCCCGCAGAGAACGTTCGCCGCGAACGTCCAAGTGCTAACGACGTTGTTATACTTTTGGGTGGTAGCACAGGACGTGACGGTATTGGTGGAGCTACAGGCTCATCTAAAGCACACGACTCGCACTCGGTTGAAACCTGCGGTGCCGAGGTGCAAAAGGGTAATGCCCCCGAAGAAAGAAAGTTGCAACGTCTTTTCAGAAATAAAGAGGCTTGCAGAATGATAAAACGTTGTAACGACTTTGGCGCAGGCGGTGTTTCGGTTGCTATCGGCGAGCTTGCTGACGGTCTTGAAATTGACCTTAATGCAGTACCCAAAAAGTACGAGGGTCTTGACGGAACCGAGCTTGCAATAAGCGAATCGCAAGAGCGTATGGCGGTAGTTGTTGAGCCACACAATGTAGAGAGATTCTTCGAGCTTGCAGCAGAGGAAAACCTACAAGCAAAAGCGGTTGCTGTAGTACGCGACGAGCCAAGACTTGTTATGAATTGGAACGGCAAAAAAATTGTTGATATCAGCCGCGAGTTCTTAAACTCAAATGGCGCAGACAAGCATATCAGTATTGCCCCCGAAAGCCCAAAAGACTATACTAAAGAGGTTAAGGGCAGTTTTGCCGAGAACCTAAAATCAATGGCAGGCGACCTTAATATATGTTCAAAGCGCGGTCTTTCAGAACGCTTTGACTCAACTATCGGTGCGGGTACCGTGCTTATGCCTTTCGGTGGTAAAAATCAGCTAACACCAATTCAAAGTATGGTACAAAAAATCTCGGTAGAGAAAAAACACACTAACGATTGTTCCTTAATGGCGTTCGGCTACAACCCATTCATAACCGAGAAAAGCCCATATCACGGTGCATATCTCGCAGTTGTAGAGTCGGTTTCAAAGCTTATTGCATCTGGTGCCGAGTTTAA
This sequence comes from Acutalibacteraceae bacterium, assembly GCA_045594795.1. Classification (GTDB taxonomy): domain Bacteria; phylum Bacillota; class Clostridia; order Oscillospirales; family Acutalibacteraceae; genus UMGS1532. The sequence continues at coordinate 44,700 of JAZNZF010000028.1, forward strand.
AGACGTATACCTAACCTTCCAAGAGTATTTTGAATCACCTAAAAAGGATGCAAAGCGTTGGGGTAAACCCCTTGCAGCCCTTCTTGGCGCATTCAAAGCACAAAAGGAATTGGGCATTGGCTCTATCGGTGGTAAAGACTCAATGAGTGGTAGCTTCGAGGATATCGACGTTCCACCTACATTGGTTTCATTTGCTGTTACTACTGATAAGGTAGATAACATAATCTCGCCAGAGCTTAAAAAGGCTGGCAACAAGCTTTATCTTATCTCACCCGAGTTTGATGAAAACGGCTTGCCCAAAACCGAATCACTTATTGCAACCTACAACAAGCTTACCAAATTGATGCGTTCGGGTGCAGTTGAGGCTTGTTACACTATGGGCATGGGCGGTATTGCCGAGGCTATTATGAAAATGGCTTTCGGTAACGGCCTTGGCGTTTCACTTAACGAAACTCTTAGCATTAACGATTTGTTCGGTTATAATTATGCTTCATTTGTGGTTGAGGCAAATACCGATTTAGATGAAAAACAAATTGGTGCTGTTACCGAAACCGCAGAGATTACCTACAGCGGTGAAACGGTTAATTTAAATGAGCTATTAGGTGTTTACGAGGATAAGTTGGAAAGCGTTTATTCTTGCAACATCCCCGATACAAAAGAGCCTGTAATGAACTTTAATTACTCGGCAGATACACGCAAAGCACCTGCTATTAAGGTGGCTAAACCTCGTGTGCTTATCCCTGCATTCCCTGGTACCAACTGCGAGTACGATACCGCAAAGGCTCTGCGTGATGCAGGTGCCGAGCCTGAGATAATAGTTATTAATAACCTTACGGCCGCAGGCATCAGCGCAAGTGTAGAAAAGTTTGCAAACGAGATTAAAAACTCGCAAATGATATTTATCCCAGGCGGTTTCTCGGGTGGTGACGAGCCTGACGGTAGCGGTAAGTTCATAACTGCGTTCTTCCGCAACGCCGCTATCAAAGAGGGAGTTACCGATTTACTCGATAACCGCGACGGTCTTATGTGCGGTATCTGTAACGGCTTCCAAGCATTAATTAAGTTAGGATTAGTACCTTACGGTAAAATTATCGATACCGATGAGAGCTGTCCAACACTTACCTTTAACACTATTGCACGCCACCAGTCACGCATTGTTCATACAAGAATTGCATCTAACAAATCACCTTGGTTAAGTGAAACACAGGTTGGTGATGTGTATACAGTGCCTATTTCACACGGTGAGGGTAGATTCTTAGCAGACGAACAGCTCATTAAAAAGCTTGCAGAAAACGGTCAAATTGCAACCCAGTACGTTGACCTTTCGGGCAATGCTACTACCGATGTTCATTTTAATCCCAACAACTCTATGTACGCTATCGAGGGTATTACTTCGCCCGATGGTAGAGTGTTCGGTAAAATGGGACATAGTGAACGTATCGGCAAGGGACTTTACAAAAATGTTCCTGGTAATTACGATATCGGTATGTTCCGCTCGGCAGTTAAATACTTTAAATAAAACCCAAAGCTTTAAAACCGCAGTCTTTTGGCTGCGGTTTTGCATTTTATAAGAGCATTTTCCGTATAAATTTAACGGAGGCTTTTATACGGATATGCTTAACTTTTTGGAGTTTATAGATTTAATATGCAGTAATAACCTATTGCTTGTCTGTGTGTGTTTAACGCTTGGAGTTGTGTTCGTAAATGGATGGACAGACGCACCAAATGCAATAGCTACAAGTGTATGTACGCGGTGTATTGGCATTAATAACGCAATAATTATGTCAGCGATATTTAATTTTCTTGGCGTTCTTATTATGTCACTTGCAAATATATCGGTAGCAGAAACGGTAAGTAGTATGGTGGTACTTAGCCAAGACAGTAGGCTTTCATTAGTTACTCTTTCGGCGGCATTGTTTTCAGTAGTCGCTTTTGGTGTAATAGCTTGGTGCTTTTCAATACCTACAAGCGAAAGTCATGCATTAATAGCAGGGCTTACGGGCAGTGTGATAGCGTTAAATAATGGGTTTACGGGTGTAAATGTTTCAGAGTGGCTAAAGGTAGTGATTGGACTTTTTATATCACTTTTGCTTGGCGCGGTTCTTGGATATATTATATGTAAATTAGTAGTAATTGCTTTTAGAAACATTAAAAGGCAAAACGGTGAAAAGTTTTTTAAATATGCAGGGGTTGTGTCTGCTGCCCTTACAAGCTTTATGCACGGCGCACAGGATGGACAAAAGTTTATAGGTGTTCTAATGCTTGTCCTTTTTATCAATAAGGATAAAAGCTCAAAAGACTATAACATACCAATATGGGTTATGATTATGATAGCTGTTATAATGGCGTTGGGTACTCTAAGCGGTGGCAAAAAAATTATTAAATCGGTTGGTATTGATATGGTGCCGTTAGAAAAATTCCAAGCATTCTCTTCGGATTTAGCTTCCTCATTAGCCTTATTTGTTTGCAGCATATTAGGGCTGCCTGTTTCAACAACCCACGCAAAGACTGCCACGATTGTAGGTGTGGGTAGTGCTATTAATAAAAGGACGGTAAATATATCGGTGTTCCGCAATATGATGTTCGCGTGGGTGGTTACTTTCCCTTGTTGCTGTGTTCTTAGTTATATAGTGGCAAAGCTTTTTATCGGTTCAATTTAAGGGCTCTCCATATAAATCTCGAAAGTAGTAGCCCACCTGCAGAAAGAAAGCACCAAATAAAAAAGAACTTTAAACAAATCTGCCCTAAAAAGTTATAAGGCTCGGCACTGTAATCCCACACATTAAGCTTTAAAATTATGTTAAATATATAACCGAACAGTAGCTCTACCGAGGTTACAATAATGGCGCTTAAAATACACTTTACAACAAAGTTTATTCGTCGGTTACTGTCTATCCACCACATACTTAAAAAACAAATACCGCCGGCTAATAGCATACTTGGGTGCGTATATCCTCGCGAGACAACCTCAACAAGACCATAACTTACAGCACCAATTCCAAAAATAATTAAACTATTGTAAACAAAATGTCGTGCCACTTGTACTATCTCCCTTCTATTTCTATTTTTAAATTACAATTTAGTAATATTCACGGAAAATAAAGAGAATTTCCTTTACAAATTGTTGAAAAAGTGGTAATATATTAGAGTAATCTTTAATGCGACTCAGTGAGGTCGGCAAGGTTGGTAAACACTAAAGCTAAAACTACAAATCTTGCCACAAGGCAAGATTATTTTTTTGAGGATTTTTTATGGAATTAAAATCAAGTATAATGGACGAGGGCGCAATTTACCGCGCATTAACACGTATAGCTCACGAAATAGTCGAGCGTAACGATAATACTAATCAAATTTGCATTATCGGTATAGTAAGGCGTGGCGTAGCTTTAGCCGAAATTTTATCCGAAAAGCTAATAGCTCTCGGTGTGGAGGTTAAAACAGGTAAGCTTGATATATCACTTTATCGCGACGATTTGTCGGCTGACCAACAAGATATGCCCACCCTTAATAAAACCGAAATCGATTTTGATATAAATGGTCAAACTGTTGTAATGGTTGACGATGTGCTTTACACAGGTCGTACTGCAAGGGCGGCTATGGATGCTTTAATAGAACTTGGCAGACCCTCTAAAATTCAGCTTGCGGCATTGGTTGATAGGGGACATCGCGAGCTTCCTATCAGGGCAGATTACGTTGGCAAAAACATACCAACCTCTAAAAACGAGGTGGTGGTGGTTAATGTTCCACCATTCGATAGCGAAACCGAGGTTAAGCTATATAATAGGTAGTATTTTTCAGCAATAGTGCTGTTAAAATAAAAAAATGGAGGATGAAAAAATGAAACTTATCTACGATGTAGAAAGCAGACCTAAGTTTGGTCAAATGATTGTTTTTGCAATCCAGCAGTTGCTTGCAATTATGGCAGCAACATTAGTAGTTCCCGTTATTATCGGCAACGGTATGAGCCCCGCAGCAGCTCTTTTTGGTGCAGGTGTAGGTACAATAGTATATTCACTTTTCACCAAATTTAAAAGCCCCGTATTCCTTGGCTCATCATTCGCATTCCTCGGTTCTATGGCAGCCGCTTTTGCAGGCGGTGTATCGGCAGCACTTGGTTATGTTGGATTAATTCTTGGTGCTATTTTTGCAGGTCTTGTTTATGTAGTTATTGCTATCATTGTTAAATGCGTTGGCGTTAATTGGATTAACAAGCTTATGCCTGCAGTTGTTATTGGCCCAACAGTTGCAATTATCGGTCTTTCATTAGCAGGTAATGCAGTTGGTGACCTTCAAAAAGGTGGCGTTTTCAACGCAGAGGGCGCACCTGTAGCTAATGTGCTTCTTTGCGTACTCGTTGGTGTTATCACTCTTATTGTTACAATGCTTTGCTCCACCTATGGTAAAAAGACATTAAAGCTTATACCTTTCATCATTGGTATTCTTTCGGGTTATGCTGTTGCCGCAGTTCTTACAGTTATCGGCAATGCTGCAGGCATCGAGGCTATGCAGATTATCAACTTCGGTCATTTCACCGCTTTGGTTGACGGTGGCGTAACCATCAACACCTTCTTTGCTGTTCCTGATTTCACTTTCTTAACCGCAGTTAAAGGCGTTGGCGAAATCAACGGCGCATATATTGGCACTATCGCAGCAGCTTACGTTCCTGTTGCATTCGTTGTTTTTGCCGAGCATATTGCCGACCACAAAAACATTTCCTCAATCATCGAACGCGACCTATTGGAAAAACCCGGTCTTCACAGAACCCTTCTTGGCGACGGTGTAGGCTCTATGGTTGGCGCATTCTTTGGTGGTTGCCCCAACACTACTTATGGCGAGTCGGTTGCTTGCGTAGCTATTACACGTAACGCATCTGTTGCTACTATCGTTACTGCTGCTATCGGCGCTATCCTTATTTCCTTTATCAACCCATTTGTTGCTCTTGTTAATTCAATTCCTTCTTGTGTAATGGGCGGCGTATGTATGGCACTTTACGGCTTTATTGCAGTTAGCGGTCTTAAAATGGTACAGAAGGTTGACCTTAACGAAAACCGCAACCTCTTTGTTGCTTCTGCAATTCTCATAGCTGGTATCGGTGGTTTAACCCTTACCTTTGGTCAGGTTACCATTACCTCTATCGCTTGCGCACTTATTCTTGGTATAATTGTAAATATCATTCTTTCAGGCAAAAAACCTGAGGAAGACAAAACCGAAGAATAATTAATTAACTTCTCATAAGCCATCTGTTATATACAGGTGGCTTTTTCTTTTTATAAACTTATAGACATTAGTTGTCTTTAGTGATATACTTAAATTAATACAAAAGCCAAAGGAAGTGCGTTATGACTAAACTTATAAAAAATGTGTTAGAAAACCTGCAAAAAAACAATATGGAAGCTTATTACGCAAAGGATAGTGACGAGGCACTTAAAACGGTAGAAAGTCTTTTAAATAAAGGTGATACCGTAGCGGTTGGCGGTTCTATGACCTTGAACGAAATCGGTGTAATTAAGCTTGTTTCTAGCGGTGAATTTAATTATTTAGACAGATATAAAAAGGACATAACCCCGCAAGAGCTTAAAAAGGTATTTTCCGATACCTTCTCGGCAGACTGGTATTTGTGTTCCTCAAATGCTGTTACCGAGAGCGGAGAACTGTATAACGTAGACGGCAACTGTAATAGAATTGCGGCATTAACCTATGGGCCTAAAAATGTTATTGTGGTGGTAGGCAAAAACAAAATAGTCCCAACATTAAAAGATGCGGTACTGCGTGTAAAAACAGTAGCTGCGCCTAAAAATGCAGTTCGCTTAGGCCTTGATACATACTGTGCTAAAAACGGCGAGTGCGTTTCTTTAAAGGTGGGGGATAAGTACGGTATGCTTTGCGGCTGCGACTCACCCCAAAGAATTTGTGCCACCGCCACTGTCACCTCACGTCAACGAAATATAGGCAGAATTAAGGTTATAATTGTAGATGAAGAATTAGGTTTTTAATAAAAGCTACTCCTTTGGGACACACTCCATATGGCAGTATCGGGTTTGGAAAACAAAATTAAAGCTAATACTTGCCGAAAAGCCTTGTGATACGGTGGTATTCTTTCGCTTTTTCGGCATCGCCTCGCAATTAAATTTGTAAATTACAAAACTACAAAGCACTTAAAAATGAAAATTTTTAGTGGATGAAAAGGCGAAAAGCCACGGTAACGCTGACGCGTACCGTGGCTTTTTAACACATAATACCATAAAATTTATGCATTTTTAAGCGATATTGCTCTATGGAAGGTGTCCCTTGCATAAGTATTATTAATTAAGCTTATTGCCAAGGGGGATTTTTTATGAAAAAGTTGTTATCACTTACGTTGGCGCTGCTGCTTGTTTTACCGCTAAACACTGTAGCTGCAGCAACAATATCTACTGAGTATTACTCTCAGGACCTTACCGCAGATACTATGGAGGTTTCTACAACCGAAATCTCGGAAGGCGAGTATGAGTCTGCAGTACTTATGGAAAAAGAAACAGGCAAGGTTCTATATGAGAGCAATCCACACGAGCGTTTAGCACCTGCATCTATAACTAAAATAATGGCGCTTTTGCTTATCTGTGAGGCAATAGATAAATGTAAAATCAGTTTAGAAAGTAAAGTAACGGCAAGCGAACATGCCTGTTCTATGGGCGGCTCACAAATTTGGTTAGAGCCGGGTGAAGAAATGACGGTTGACGAACTGCTTAGAGCTACCGTTATTGCCTCTGCTAATGATGCAACTGTTGCTTTGGGTGAGGCTATATCGGGCAGCGAGGAGGCGTTTGTGAACGAGATGAACCGCCGTGCAAAAGAGCTAAAATTAGAGAATACTAATTTTGTAAACTGCTCGGGGCTTGACGCCGAAAATCACTATAGCTCGGCTTATGATATAGCGGTAATATCCTGTGCTCTTTTAAAACACAAACTAATAAAAAAATATACGACCGTGTGGATGGATTCTTTAAGAAACGGTGAATCCGAGCTTGTTAATACCAATAAACTGGTTCGCTTTTATTCGGGTGCTACCGGTCTTAAAACAGGAACAACCTCATCTGCTGGCTTTTGTGTTAGCGGCACAGCCGAGAAAGACGGTATGGAGCTTTGCGCCGTAATAATGGGTGCTAAGAATAACGACGGCAGATTTGGTAACGCAAAAAAGCTTTTGAATTATGGTTTTGCAAACTGGAAAATAACAGAGGTTAAAGTAGACCAAAAACTAATTCCATCACTAAAAGTAGAAAATGGTTGTGCCGATTCAGTAAAAGCGGTTCCCTCGGGTGTGGGCAAGTATCTGCTACCTAAAGAAAGTGAGGCGGATATAACCGTAGTTCCAAATATCCAAGAAAAGTTTACCGCACCAATAGCTAAGGGTCAAAAGCTTGGCACAGCCGATGTAATGCTTGAGGGTAAAAAGCTTGGCTCTATAGATTTAGTCTCAGCAAGTGATGTAAAAAAATTTACATTTTTAGCCGCCTTAAAAAGAATTTTTTCGGCATTGATAAGCCTATGATAAATTAAAATATAAAATTTATGTAACAAAAGTAAATATCGGTTGCAAAAAAGCAAAAGATATTGTATAATAAGTTTAAAACATAGGGTGTTCCTTATCTTTATGGAGGGTTTAAGCGAATGTCACTTAATTTTAGTGCAAACTATGCAGCAGATTTTATATCCGAAAACGAGCTTGTAGGTATTATGCCACAGGTATCGGCTGCACACAAAATGATAGAACAAAAAACCGGCCTTGGCAACGATTTCTTGGGTTGGGTAGACCTACCTAAAAACTACGACAAAGAAGAATTTGCACGCATTAAAGCTGCTGCAAATAAAATCCGTAGTGATAGCGACGTATTAATCGTAATAGGTATAGGTGGCTCGTACCTGGGTGCCCGTGCCGCAATAGAATTTTTACATTCTCAGTTCTATAACAATCTTAAAAAAGACGCACCAGAAATCTATTTTGCGGGCAACAGCATCAGTGGCTCGTATCTCTCACAACTTATAAAAATATGCGAGGGTAAAAGGGTTTCTGTAAATATTATTTCAAAATCAGGCACCACTACCGAGCCTGCAATAGCCTTCCGTGTATTCCGTAAATTACTGGAAGACCGCTATGGCGAGGCAGAGGCTGCAAAGCGTATTTACTGCACTACCGACAAGGCTCGCGGTACTTTAAAACAGCTTGCAGACGAAAAAGGGTACGAGTGCTTTGTTATCCCCGACGACGTTGGCGGTCGTTTCTCGGTGCTTACTGCAGTAGGTCTTTTGCCGATAGCTGCTTCTGGCGCCGATATTGATAAAATTATGGCAGGCGCCGCAGCCGCTATGGAAGAATATTCATCAGAGGATAACGCTTGCTATAGGTACGCTGCTGTTCGTAATGCGCTTTACCGCAAGGGTAAGGAAATAGAACTTTACGTTTGCTACGAGCCACGCTTTACTATGATGAATGAGTGGTTAAAGCAGCTTTACGGTGAAAGCGAGGGCAAGGACCAAAAGGGTTTGTTCCCGGCTTCTGTAATATTCTCTACCGACCTTCACTCTATGGGTCAGTACGTGCAAGACGGCAGACGTATGCTTTTTGAAACCGTTATTCAAATTGCAGATAACGGTGAGGATATAGTTATAGGCGAGGAGTTGGATAATTCCGACGGACTTAACTTTTTAGCTGGTAAGCCAATGTCTTTTGTAAACAGAAAGGCATTTGAGGGTACGGTGTTAGCTCATACCGATGGAGGTGTTCCTAACCTTGTAATTTCGGTTGATAAAGCCGATGAAGAGCATTTGGGTAGACTTATATACTTCTTCGAAAAGGCTTGTGCAATTTCGGGCTACCTTTTGGGTGTTAATCCGTTCGACCAACCCGGTGTTGAAAGCTATAAAAAGAATATGTTCGCACTTTTGGGTAAGCCTGGCTATGAGGCACAAAAAGCAGAGCTTGAGGCTCGTTTAAAATAATTTGTTAGATAACCGTCGCAAGACGGAAAATATAATAGGAGTTGGTAAATATGATTAAACTTATTATCGGTCACAAAGGCTCTGGTAAGACAAAGCGCTTGGTAGATGCAGTTAACACTACAACCGAGCAGTCACAGGGCAATGTGGTTTGCATCGAGAAGGGCGAAACACTAAACTTTAGTGTTACCCACAAAGCTCGACTAATAAATACCGAAACATATGGTATAACAGGATACGACGCATTTTACGGTATGCTTTGCGGCGTTTGCGCAGGCAACTACGACGTAACCGATGTTTTCGTAGATGCAACCTTAAGAATTGTTGGCCGCGATTACGAGCAGTTGGCTGATTTCTTTGATAGGGTTTCTGCATTAAGCGAGGAAACCAATACTAACTATGTATTCACGGTTTCTTGTGACGAGGAAGACCTTCCTGCACACATCTTTGAGGTTGCAGAAAAATACTAAAATTTAATATTAGGGTAGAGCAATAAATCCGAATTCGTTTTACAAAGGACGGTTTATTGCTCTATCTTCGTTAAAATACTCGCAAATACATAAAGTATTTGCTGCGTTTTGTGCCTTGATAGAACAAAAATCCTCTCTTTGTAAAATCTTCGACCTTAAAGCGAGAAGATTTTGGATGATTTTGCTTCTATTGGGGCGAAGGAATGCTTTGTGCATTGCGAGACA